>CAIWVL010000087.1 GCA_903916085.1 uncultured Spartobacteria bacterium | reverse complement strand
CGCGAGGCGAGTTCACAGTCCGTGAGCTGTTCACGGGCTACTGGGTCGCCCTCAACGAGGTAGATAAAATTCCGTGAGGTCAGTACGCCTTGTAGGGCAACGCGATAAGCCTCGGCCAGTTTCTCGCCTGCAGCCCGCTCGGAGTGATAGGCGCGTAGATACTCCGCCAGTTCGTCGCCCCGAACCGGTCGCCGCCAGGCCTTTTCGGCAAAGCGTCGCAGATACTCCGCAACCACCTCGGCCGTGGCGTCGTCAGGCGGGACCAATCCTTCGCGCCGTGATTTTTCCGCCTGCGTTTCCAGAGGACCCTCCCACTCGATCCAGTCGATGAGAACCGTAGAGAAAATGCTGTTGCCCTTGTCATCGAACATCTGCGGAGCGTTCGCGTTCAGGGTGCGGGTTTCACTGCTATGGGTGAAGATGTACGCGGGACCATTGGTGAGCGCATGGCGGAAGGCCGCACCACTTCGCCGGTCCACGACGTCGGTGGCCACCACGCTGAAATGTAGCGTCGAGGGCATGTCCAGATACACTTCGAACTCATAGACCTTCGGGCTGTCCTCGGGGGCGGTGATGTCAAACTCCACGAGGCCCGCCACTGTCTCCTCGCCCGTGCTTTTGCCGATACTCAAGTGCGCTGGTTGCCCGCCAAGCGGACGAATCCCGCTGGCCTGGAGGCGCATCCGATAAAGCCCGCTGTGCTCCGGTCCTACTTTCCCAAACCACTGCGGCGCGAGTGCGGCCTCCACGCGACCCGGGTGGAGAAGATAACGCACGGGTCGCTTGATCCCAAACCTATCTAGTGCCTCCTGCACCGTCTTTTCGTCGCCGCGACCAAGTTCTATCGCTGTCTTGCGCACCTTACGCGCCTCGCCCGATGCAGCCGGTAAAGCCCGGTCAAGCACGGCTTCTGCGGCGCGGTAATAGCGATCCACGTGCGAGGGCGAAAGGGACAGCATGGATCCGATGCGTTCAAACCCGTGCCACAACGAATCCTCGTTTAGTCCTCCGGGTTTGGCTGGATTGTAGCGGGCACCTAGTAGGTCATAGACTGTGTTCTGATACTCCTTCCGGCTGAGGCGATAATGGGCTACCGGAGGTCGCGCCGCCATCCGCATCGCCCGGCCTTCCTTCATCAGCGAGTCGAGATCAGTCACAAAGGCCGCGATCTCTTGCTGGGTGGGGCGAACCTTCTTCTTGTCGTCCTTTGGAGGCATCTCCCCAGAGTTCACCTGCTCCATAACCTCCGCCCAGTGATGGGTGTCTGCGCCCAGCTTGAAATCTCGTGAAAGACTGTCGAGGCGCAGGTCTCCCTTTTGCTTCTCGGGCCCGTGACAACTGATACAGTGTTTTTCTAGGAACGCTTCGTAAGGCTCCGCTGCGCCAACGGCAGCAGTTAGGCTTAGGCTAGCTGTCGTTAGGAACAGGCAGGCACGGGCAATGTTTCCGAGAGAAGGCATGTGATAAAAGGGGGGCAATTTACTTCTGGCCCGGCTTTCCGCGTTTTCTAGCGAAGGCTGGGGGGCGGGATGGTCCGGTTACTTAAGCGAACTCATGTCTATCGAGAAACGATACTTCACGTCAGACTTGATCATCCGCTCGTAAGCTTCGTTGAGCTTCTGGATAGGAATAATTTCAACATCGGAAGTGATGTTGTGTTGACCACAGAAGTCTAACATTTCCTGGGTCTCGGCGATACCACCGATGAGTGAGCCGGACAGGCTACGACGCCCAAAAATGAGCGAAAAGGCGGAGACGCTCAGGGGCTTCTCGGGAGCGCCGACCAGGGTCATGTTCCCGTCGTGCTTGAGCAGTTGAAGATACGTATTGATGTCGTGTTCAGCAGAGACGCAATCCAGTATAAAGTCGAAACTACCGGCATGCTTTTGCATTTCGTCGGCATTGTGCGAGATGACAACATCGTGTGCGCCCAAGCGCAGAGCGTCCTCACGCTTGTTAGGCGAGGTTGTGAATACAACAACATGCGCCCCAAAGGCGGATGCGAGCTTCACTCCCATGTGTCCCAGACCACCGAGTCCGACAATCCCCACTTTCTGTCCCGGCCCAACGTTGGCGCGTTTCATGGGCGAGTACGTTGTGATGCCAGCGCACAGCAATGGGGCGGCCCCGGCAAGGTCCAGGTTCGCAGGAATGCGCAGGACGAAGTGCTCGTCGACGACGATGCTGCTGGAGTAGCCACCGTAGGTTACTGGCGCGGTGCCGTGTTTATCGGGAGAATTGTAAGTGAAAACGCCATTTGGGCAGAGGTTTTCCAGGTTCTCCTGACAGCAGGGACAGTTTTGATCGGAGCCCACCAGACAGCCAACGCCGACGATGTCACCCGCTTTGTGCCTAGTAACACCCGAACCAACCTTGACCACGCGCCCGACGATCTCGTGCCCCGGAACGCACGGGTAAGTGGTTTGCATCACGCTGCTCCACTCATTACGCGCCGTGTGCAGGTCCGAGTGACAGATGCCGCAGAAGAGGATCTCGATCTGCACGTCGCGCTCGGTCGGTTCACGTCGAGGGATGCTGGTGGATGCCAAGGGCGAAGTTGCGCTGGCAGCGGAGTAAGCTTTGGTTTGGTACATGGTTGGAGTTGGGACCGGAAGAGGAGCCACCGAGTATAGTTTTCTAGTGAGTTGGGGGGCCTAATCTTAGGCCTGTGGTGTTTTTACTTACGACATTCTTCCGCAATTCTGCGCCCCTTCCGAGCGCGGACGCCGGCCCTGGG
>CAIWVL010000086.1 GCA_903916085.1 uncultured Spartobacteria bacterium | reverse complement strand
TGCATACTATGCGTTGTTTCATTTCCTCAGCGAAGAGGCAGTGAGGCTGTTTGTGGGTGCGGGATCACAGGACCGGATGCGCCGCGATCTGGCCCGCCGGACGATTGCCCACGCCCGTTTGAAGGACGTTTGTGTTGAGTTCTAGAAGGCGATACCTCGTGATCTGCTTAAGAACGCCTAACTTAAATCAAAAAAGAGGGGTCACGCAGAGAGCGCAGAGAAATTACGGAATAACCTTCGAAATCAGGTCCTATAAAAGCTCCGCGTTCTCAGCATCTCCGCGTGAGGTTGCCTTTTTTTAGGCGCTCTAAGCCTTATTGGGTACGCGCCGGAATCAAAGATAACAACGATCTAGCAACCGTGTGCGACAACCTAATAACCCTGCAGGTTTTGAGGCACAGGGCGGATTATGCCTTCTCCGTGACTGTCACCCGCTCCGAAGCACTTGATGCCTGCGACACAGCCGCAGAGGCGATGGACGCCTGGAATAAGCTCAAGACTAGCCACCCGGATGCGGTGGACCTTTTTGCGATGTGCGTACTTTTGTGGCATGGCCTCTCGGGGAGGTAACTCACTGGGTCTTTCCGATCTCCGTCGCACATACTCGTAAACTATCCGGTCAACTGCATCGGTCTTCCTCAATGGACCCAAGGCGCCATCAAGATAGCGTCGCCGGCATCAAATCGGCCGATGTCGCCAATTCACCCGCCCGTCGAGTAACTCACCCTACCAGTCTCAGTGGGCGGGCAATCTCGCCGCAGCTCTAAACCCTGACAGCGCCTCCGCCTCGTTCTGGATGTTCACCACCCGCGCCAGTGAACCGAGCAAGCAGATTCATTTATCAACCAGGGTTTTGAGAAAGCTGACGTTCACGCAAGGTGCCATCTGTCAGGGAAACTGGAGGTAACTTCGCCCGCACTGCTGGTTTTGCGGTTTCGTTGGCGGCAGCAGGAACAAAGACGAATGGAGTAGTCCGATGTGACCAGCCTCGCGCCCTCGATTTGGGCTCCCACAAGGACCGCAAATTGGAACAGGTGCCAACGGCAATTATGGACGAAGTATCAGCAAAGCTTACTCCAATCTTTGGGTGAGAAAATAAAGCAAAGATCACTTTTGAGCGGCTCGCTATGGCGGATCGCGAGTGACCATTTGAACACGTTTCTTGGCGAGCACAGCTTGAGTACCCCTGCGTACGCGCTAGGGTTAGCGGCGGTGTTTGCGATAGGCGCGGGCGCGATTTTCCTGCTGCGCCCCTCCAGCGGAGCGCCCGCTCTGGAGCAAGGGGCCCCGAACTCGCCCGCGATGAACCGCAAGCCGTCAGTAGCGGTAGAAGGACCGGCGTCCGTAGTGCAGGAACCGGTGGAGACGCAGCAGGTGAGTTTCGAGAAGCCGTCGCCGTGAGGGGACGTGGGGTATTTTAGTAGTCCGAATGCGTCAGCAGGAACGCGTTAGGTCTTAGCCTCGAGCCGAAAAGTTGTGGCGCGCACACAACAAATGTTGTACTAGAAGTGCAACAAATCAGAGCATGAAAACAACATCTCAAAACTTCGCATCGTTTTTTCAACAGTTGCGAAAAAGCCAGCGCATCACATTGCGTGCTTTCTGCGAGGTTGCTCAGGCCGATCCTGGTAATCTCAGTCGCTTGGAACGCGGAGCCATCCCTCCTCCACAGGATCGGGAAATCCTCTCCCGGTACGCCAAAGCGCTCAATTTGATGGAGGGCAGTGACGAATGGTATCTTTTCTTTGATCTTGCCGCTGCCGATCGAGGCATCATTCCGCAAGACATCATGAAGGATGAGCAGTTGGTGAAAGAGTTGCCTGCATTTTTTAGAACGCTCCGCGGTTTAAAACCAACTGAAACCGAAATGAGAAAGGTTTTAGAAAAGATCAGAAGGAGCTAAAGTGATGGCATTGGGCCCGCGTAGCTTCAAAGCCCCTTACATCGACCAGCAAATGTGCTGGGACGAAGCTGATGCATTTAGAGAACGTTTCTGGCCATCTTGTGAAATTCCAGTGGATGTATTGGCAATAGCCGAGTTTGATCTTAATCTAGAAATAAGAACCATAACAGGCCTCAAAGAGGAAGCAGACGTAGACGCCCTTTTACTGGCTAACTGCAAGACGATTATAGTGGATCAGAAGCAGTATCTTGATGATCGGCACTTTAATCGTCTCCGATTCAGTATCGCCCACGAAATCGGGCACTATGTATTGCATCAGAAAACATTTCATGCTGTTCCACTAGAAACGCCCGAAGAGTGGATCTCTTTCATCCAACTGATGCCTGATCAGGAGTATGGCTTTCTGGAATTTCACGCGAACGAATTTGCGGGGCGTCTTTTGGTTCCATTTGATGTATTGAAAGAAGCATTCGAGAAAGTTCTTGCTGAAGTGGAACAAAATGGAATGTTGCGGAATAAACTCAGTTATGCTCACTTGTCCTATCTTTGTGTCCCTCTAGCTAAGATGTTTGCCGTTTCTGAAGAATTAATTGAACGTAGGCTGGTTCGTGAAAGGATATGGCCCTTGTCGTTAAATCTCTGATTAGTCGTGTATTTACGAAATTTCATAGCACATTTTAAAACTCGCCCCATTGAAGGAATCGGATAGAATCAATTTCGCCTGCCATAAAGGACCGAGATGCCCTATTTTGTCCGTCTGAAAAGGAGAGATTGCCGCAGCACTCGGTGGACTTCTGCCGAAGATCCCCAGCGCCGCACGAGCGTGAAACAAAGTTGGGACGCCTGTTCCCGTCAGGGCCACGGGACACACCCGATGAATTAGCCTCCTCGTGCCTCAAATCAGTTTTTTTTCGGGTGGTTCCTTGGGCAACAGTCCTAATTGGTCCGTTGATGGCTGCGCTTGCACCCCTGCTGGGGTGCGTCTGTTTAATAGCGTGCCTACCGGTGGTACCGCTTGCGCTCAACCACCGACCACCTGCCTTGATCCCTTCGGGTTCATCAGAAGAGCTTCTGCAATTTTGCCTTCTAATACCAATCTCCAAGTAACCCATAGGGTTACCAGCCGGTGGTTGAGCGTAAGCGATACCACCGGATTAAGGCGTATACACCAACGCACCCCGGCAGGGGTGCCAGCCACGCATCAAGGCGAACAGATGCCACTTTAGGGACAACCTGCGCTGCGCTCCTCTTCGGAGTTTCGCCTGTCATTCTGTTGGAATAGAACTAAGGTATCTTCAATCATACCGAACATTTACCTGATTTACGGCACTACCCACCCGGATGCGGTGGACCTCTTTGCGATGTGCGTACTTTTGTGGCATGGCCTCTCGGGGAGGTAACTCACTGGGCCTTTTCGACTTCCGTCGCGCATACGCGTAAACTCCCCGGTCAACTGGATAGGTTTCCCTCAATGGCCCCAAGGTGCCATCAAGATAGCGTCGCCGGCATCAAATCGGCCGCTGTCGCCAATTCACCCGCCCGGCGAGTAACTCACCCTACCAGTCTCAGTGGGCGGGCAATCTCGCCGCAGCACTAAACTCTGACAGTGCCTCAGCCTCGTTCTGGAGGTTCACCACCCGCGCCATTGAACCAAGCAATCGGATTGATTTGTCCACTTCAGTTTGGGAAAGCTGTTCCGGCGTCGCATTCACCAACAGCACGGTGTTGTCGGGCGTGATTAACTTGGTGTTCAATAAGCTGTCAAACATCCAGGCCGTGGCGTCCCGGTTCTTCTGGAGCTGAGCCCTTCCCTTGGGAATCTGAAAGAGTTGGTAGGCTCGCTCAAGTGTTCCATTGGAAATCGCGTAGCTTAAAAAAAATTCTTCATCAACACCCCGAACGGTACATGTCACAGGATATCGATTATGAAAGTTGCGATGCTGCTTGAGTTCAGATTGGAGCATCAGTGAATCGCACAATTCCTCGAACCCAATGTCGCGTGGATCCTCTACGGTGTTAATTTCAATGAGCTGTGCGAAAAGTTGATTCGCTATCGTTGGCAATTCTTCTTCGCTGATCTCATCCAGTACCGAGCCCGCATCAACTACAACGAAGTTTCCACGCGCCGTCTGTTGCAACGTCTCGATGAAGCGGGGCGAACTTGAGGATACTACTTCGCCTCCTCCTAAGGGCCGGAGGAACGCTCCCGTGATGGCATCCCGCCAGTAGCGAATCCACTGTTTGTAGGCATTCGCGGAAGCTACGAAGTTAGGAATGAATCGCCCGTCTACTTCCCCCGGCCGGTTGGGAAATTCCGCAAGAAATCGAGCTTCAACACCTAGCGGAGACCACACAATGACGCCGATGTTTCGCGGCTCGAATCGGTACAAATCCGGAATGTATTTGGCCAGTAAATATTTTGTATTTCTCATGATGGCAGGCTCCACGTCGTAATGGCCGAAAACTCGTCACGATGATTGTTGATTATCTCTCTTAAATTATCCCGGCGGTGTTTCAAAAAGCCCACGACTGCGGCTGTTTCTTGTGGAGTCAGTCCGTACGGTCGAGCGTCCTTGCAAATTTCTTCAATGTAGAAGTCGGGCGTAGCAGAAATCCGGTTTAGCCAAAAACTGAAGTGCGTATCTACGTTCACGGCATCAAGCAAGCAATGCCGGTGTTGTCCCGAATCCACTGCATTGTTTGTTGTCCACGAAATCCCTAACCGGTCGCGCAATGCGATTAGTCGGGCCTCACCATGTTCAGCAGAATAGCCAAAGAGAGCATGGCTGTGATCAAATATGTTCATTCGGGGCGGTGCGCCAAGAAAATCCACAGAGAAGTTCTCCGCATGCCTATCGCAGTTCGCCACCCAAATGTCGAAGATGAGCAAACCAGCGGACAAGTGGGGGAGGGCCTGCTCACATTTTGCGACGTTCACCGGTGGCAACGAATCCCCTGCAAGATTGAAATCTAACGAAGCAAAAAACGGACCGCCGCTGGTCTCTGAAACAATGCTCACCGGCGGAATGGGTAGCCGGAGAAATCGCCCTAGTTCGCCACAAATCCATTCGTTTGGGATGCAGTAGGGAGCAGCCTCAGGGCTGTTCTGTTTTGCCACCGCACTCAAATACACGTAGCGCCACCAGCAACGCCGATCCCCAACTGGCGGCCGACTGATTCGATCCTGTCAATCGCACTGGAAGTCTTCGGTGAAGTTTAGGGGATCGCGGTTCCTTCGGCGAGCCTTACATTTACCGCCTAGGCGAGGGGCTCGGTCCCATGTACGTTGGCTCGCACCTAGAGGGCAATCGGGCGGACCTGCCTAATCAAGGCATTGAGGAGCGGCTAATCGGAGGCACTTCCTTGTTGTCTAGCCTCTCCCCTCTGTTGTCAAATGAGGCTGTCCATCGCTAGGGCCACCTTTGTGAATAGACCTTGGGTGCGGGAAGGTAGATACTTTCCCCTTGACGGAGGGCCGGTAGTGTATTTTGAACACCTACTTGCTCCCCGTCCGACACGCCGCAAGGCCCGGGCGGGGTTATTTTCAGGTGATCTGTTGCATCTGGGTCTTACGCCTCTTTCCCCGAGAGCCTTTATTTATGTGTTCGTTGATCGGCTTGCTTATAGAAATTCTCCAGGAGTTGGAGATTGCTGAAACCTATCGCCGGCCAGCCTGCAAAATTCACCGAAGTAAATCGGCATCCTTTGATTATTTCCGTCTAACGCTGGACACTATTACAGAAAATAATTTGCGTCACCTTGAGTGTGTGGGTTTTAGATTCGATTGCTTGTCGGACCAGTTTTGAGCTAAACTTGCTCAGCTTTAATTTATCCGAAGCGTACATTTTCAAACTATGCGGAATTCACTGTCAGAGAAGGTCCTAGCCTGTAGGCTGTGTGGACACCGTGTCCTAGACCACATCTTGGATGCGACGTCTCAGCCTCCGGCGAACAGTTTGAGAAAGCCGAACGATCCGCTGCCCGGTTCCGTGCCGTTGATTTTATGCCGGTGCGCCTCCTGTGGCACGCTTCAGCTTACGGAAACTGTTGATCCTGAGTATTTATTTTCTCATTACGTTTGGGTGACCGGGACTTCTGTCGCTGCGCACGGGTATTCGCAAACTTTTGCGAAAAACGTTCTATCTCATGTGGGACAGGGGCTCCTCAAAGTGCTTGAGGTTGCCAGCAATGATGGCACTTTTCTCAGGCCTTTTCTTGCACTCGGTCACGAGGTTGTGGGGGTGGATCCGGCTGCCAACATTGTTCAAACGGCCAACGCATCTGGAATCCTGACCTATCCCGAGTTTTTCGGTGTTAAAGCTGCTGCAGCGGTAACGGCTCAGCACGGGAAGTTTGATGTGGTGTTTGCGCGTAACGTTTTGCCTCATGTTAAGGACGCGAACGACGTTCTTGCCGGAATGGTGAGTGCGCTTGCTCCGGGCGGACTGCTAGCCATCGAATTTCATCGAGCGGATATCATTTTGGAGGATCTGCATTACGACTCTATCTACCACGAGCATCTCTTCTACCATTCCCTTGCCTCGATTGAGCTGCTTACCAAACCTCATGGTCTCCATGTCTTTGATGTGACCACTAGCCCGATTAGTGGTGGCTCCTATGTGGCGTACTTTTTACTCACACAACACGAGGCGACCCCAGAGCTAATACTTGCCCGTGCACATGAAGCGCATCTCGGCATTCAAACGGCTGCCGCTTGGCATCTTTTTGCCCAGAAGTGTCTGAGTCACAGAGATTCTCTCCGGAAAATGGTGGATAGTTTTGTGACAGACGGAAAAAAGATAGTTGGATTTGGTGCCTCCGCGCGCAGTTCAACACTGCTTAATTTCACTGGATTAAATGCCCAAATCATTTCCTGCATTGCAGACAACAATCCTTTAAAATGTGGTCTTCTAACTCCGGGCACTAACATTCCCATCGTGAGCAGCCGCGATGCTTTTGAATCGCACCCTGATGTGATTCTCCTACTCGCTTGGAATTTCTCTGAGGAAATTATTCAAGAGATTAAAGCGGTGCATGGATGGGCGGGAACGGTGCTTATCCCGTTGCCTGGCGAGCCTCAGCTGCGTGAAATCTAGTGGACTTCCAGCAACTTTCAATTCCAGGCGTCTGGATTCTCACGCCCGTTCTTGTGGGGGACGAGCGTGGCTTTTTCAGACGCTCTTTCTGCCGAGACGAATTCCAGCAGCACGGCCTTGATCCGGAGGCACCGCAGGGGAATATTTCTGTTAATCCGACGTACGGTACGCTCCGGGGCTTCCATTTTCAGTCTGCGCCTAACGAAGAGGCCAAGACGCTTACTTGTGTTACTGGTTCAATTTTCAACGTAGTGTTGGACTTGCGCCCGAATTCTCCCACTTTTCTCAAATGGGAGACTCTTGAGTTGGATGACGTGGAGTGTAAAAGCATCCATGTACCCAAGGGGTGCGCAAACGCTTACTTGACCACTTCAGAAAACACGATCATTCACTATTACATGAGCGAGCGGTATGTGCCTGGGGCTGCCCGTGGTTTCCGATACGATGATCCAGCTTTTAAAATCCCTTGGCCGTTTTCTCCACACTTAATTTCTCAAAAAGATCTTTCCTACGGTGCTTTTAGTGCCGATGAAATAGGATGATCGTTTTTAATTTACTCTGGATTTGTCCTAGAGTGGGGTATGGGGGGCAAAATTAGAAATGCACGGTGTTTATGGACGGTGCCCCGAGATTTCAACCCAAGAAATGATAAATAAGCTGCCTCGCAATTCCTTGGAGGTAAGCTTTTGTTGCTATGATGCGCATTTCTAGGCCACTCAGTTTTACATGCCCACGGTCAACTTGTCGTTGAGCAATCTGCAGAAATGACCGGGCCGTGGCCCGCCATTGACCGGCGGAATCTGCGTTTCCATGGATTCGATAAAAACCTACGGCATTCGAATCGCAGTATCCGTCTCCGACTGTTAGCAAGCGAAGCCAAAATTCAGCATCACTGGCATAGAGGGTTTCTGGATCAAAAAGGCCGACTTTATCCATTGCTGACCTACGCCACATCACGTGAACGGGATCTCCAATGATGTTGGTTCCTGAGGTGAGACACAACCGAACTAGGTCCCGTCCTGTGTAGAATCCTGATCTGCGAATACCTCGGCGAGTGAACAACACCTTGCCCTCTTCATTAATAATCGTGCGTGCGCCCGTAGTGAGGACAACGGTCGGGTTCTCTATTAACACCTTGACCTGCCTTTCTACGCAATCGTCTGTAGGAATGTCGTCCGCACAAATTAATTTGATGAATTCCCCCTGTGCTTGTCGTAGGGCGGAGTTCCAATTTTCGCACGGCGGCAATGTTAATGGATTTGTGATAATCCGAAACCGAGGATCATTGAACTCCTGGTGGAGGTTTGCCAAGATGCTGCCAGTTTTATCTTTTGAAGCGTTGTTGATGACGAGCAATTCCCAATTTTGGTACGTTTGACGGAGCGCGGCTCGGACTGTTTGCTCAATGAAATGTGCTCCATTGTATGCGGGGATGATAATGGAGACTTTTACGCTCATTAAAAGCAATCAGTATAAAATTTCGATCTTGGACTAAAAGTTTTCCTCCAAAGCACTATCAGGGAAAATTGCATTTTTGGAGAGGCTTTTGTGCCGTTAAAGTAACGGCAGTAGGGTTGCCAGGAATTTCGGTTAAAGTTGTCTGAAAGCCCGTTTGGTTGAGATAAGTCAAAAAATCTGCGCCAAATTCGTAGAAGACAAGGTACTGCATGGTCGTTTGGTAAGACCCACCGTGGTAAGACGGCAGAGCGAGATGCTCGATTTCCTCCCCGTTGAGGCGAGCTCGCATCAATGTTTTGCGTCCATCTCTAACCCACGGAATGCTAAAAATTGTAACGCCGCCCGGCTTCAGGATGCGCCAAATCTCTTCTAGGGCACGGGTAATGTCTGGGACATGTTCAATGGTATCGGAGTGCAACACAACATCGAAAGTGTTATCTGCATAACTCAAAGAAAGAAGGTCCTCGTGGGGGGTATGAGCGTCTGCTGGCAGGTATTCGGAGTATGCCAAACCAGGCATATCAGCTAAGAATTTGTGCAGCGCGCCGCATGAGTTTATCTCGGCAATTTTGAGGTGGTTTATAGTCTTGCAGGCAGGAACTGAACTTGGACGATTTCCGATGTCAGAACCGCGCTGATGCGCCCAGTCGAGGAGAACCGTCGCCAGTTGTCTGACTCGCAGGGAAGCGCCGCAGGAAATGCAGATTTCCCCTTCCCGATGGTTAAAAAAGTCAACCCACTCGGTATTTAAGCCCCACTGTTCTGCGAGTTTCTCTCCCATTACGGGGCGCGAGATCACTAAGAGCTTTGCGGCGCACACTGGACATTTTTTCCCAAAAGGCACGCGTTTTAGGAAGAGGTGAGCCAAAGAAAAGCAAGCCTCCGCGACACGCTTCACTAGGTCACGGCTCTCGAGCGACTCAATTTTAGAGAGTAAAAATGGCAACATAGGGGTGGTGCCGCTTCCGGGCAGGCTTTGGCTGGTGCGTTTACGTCGGTTTCAGAGAGAATCTATTTAGGGATGGGGCCGTCGAGGGATTACAAGAGAGCTCCGGTAAGGCCGAATGTCCGCAGGACTACATCGATGGAAGGAGCGTCGAACGCATCCAGAGAAACGCCAAAATCAATCCTTGCAGATCGTTTGCATAGATGTACGCGCGTTTCGGTTCGGGCCTGCTGCACTATTTGTGCAACCGCCGTGCCCAATCCATTGAATCCTTTTGCGTCATCCAACACGAGAACGCGACCCGTTTTAGCTGCGTCTTCCAGAAGAAGCGACCAGTCCGGGGCGTTTACTGGGTTTACGCTCAACAGGCTTGCGGACAAACCGTGTTGGCCCATGGCCTTTGCCAACTCGAGACCGTAAGGCAGGCTGAAATTTGCGCAGACAATGCTTAAATCGGTCCCAGTCTGATAGCGAAATGTGGAGCAGTCGGAGGATTGCTCGAGTGTGTTGGGAGTGAAGATAGAGTCGCCCGCACAACGCTGACTCAATGCCAAGATGCGAAACCCAGGTGCTGAAATTTCGCGGGCTGCAACGGCCTCTGCATCCGCTGAATTGGTCAACGTGAATCCAGAGATGCGAGCCATGGAACAGATGTCCTGGAGGGCGTTAAAACTGGATTGCGGCCCTTGAAATCCCTGGTCGTAGACCGCTGCCACGATGGTGAAACTTCCGAGGTTCTCGATTTTCGACGCCCTAATTGAGTGGTAGGTGGAAACAAAGTGATCCATGCCAAGCAGCATAAAGTCGAGCTGTTTGACGAAGAGCACTGCGTTCACGCCCCCCATCATTGCGCCAAATCCAACGCCGCAATGCGTGTATTCGCAGTTGCCGACGTTCACAATTCTACGCGTCTCTGAAGCGGTTAGATTTCGGCTCAGCCCCGACAGGTAGGAACCGCGATCCAGATTTTCGCCATAAACAAGGGCG
Source organism: uncultured Spartobacteria bacterium (assembly GCA_903916085.1). Classification (GTDB taxonomy): domain Bacteria; phylum Verrucomicrobiota; class Verrucomicrobiia; order Chthoniobacterales; family Chthoniobacteraceae; genus Chth-196. The sequence goes on along the minus strand of CAIWVL010000086.1, from coordinate 31,996 downwards.
TTCTCTAGGCTGTTGACGTGCCCGGCGATGATTGAGTTGATTTCGGTTAGATAACGGCTCATGGGTTAGCAGAGAGGGGCGACTCCCAAGTGGCAGGTGATCGTTTCGAATGAGGTACTTCCCAATGTCGCTTGTAGTTTGGCAATCGGGTCTTTTGAGGCATCTCCAATTAGGAGTCCGTCATTCAAATCGATGCGCAGGGGGTCAGTCGGCCAGCCCGGGGTAGGTCCCGCGTGTTGGTTGAGAAGGCAGGTTCGGAACTCGATGCACGCCGGAGAATTGTTTTCTGCCACCGCTTTTCGCAGCTTCTTAGTGGTGGCGATGTAGGTCTCCAAGTCGTCGCCTTCCAGGAGTTGGAATGGTATGTCAACGGCCTCGCAAAGGGATGCGATGTGGATGTTACAGCGTCGTTCGTGGATTTTGGAGACCATGGAGTGGTCATTGTTATCCACGACGAAAAGCACGCGAAGGCCATGAGAACGCGCAAAGACGAGCGACTCATAAAAGGCACCTTCCTCCATCGCGCCGTCGCCTGTTACAGCGCACACGATACCAGGGCTGGGGCGGATTGCCCGTGCGAAGGCCAGTCCGCAGGCTACTGACAGATTGTTTCCCAGAATGCTGGAGCTGTAGGTGACCCCACCTGCTGGGTTTGAGAGGTTCATGGAGCCTAACTTGCCCGCGCCATGCCCCGATTCCAGCATCCTGTATTCGTTTAAGATAGGGTGGAGAGACTCTGCCCTAGCCATGTTGAAGACAGCGTTTCTGTGAGTAAGCACTAGCTCGTCATCGGTGGTTAGAGCTTCGTCAATCGCCGTGACCAAAGCTTCCGTCCCAAACCCGAGATGCACGGGCACCTGAAAGGATTTCTGCTTTAGGAGTTCGTTGACCAAGTGTTGCCACAGCCTTAGTTGAACCATACGCCCAGCTGGGCCGAACTTTTTGGGCTCCAAGCGCTGTAAGTCACCAGCTAGGATGGATGTAATGTTCATGTTTGTACGCAGGCTAGCGGACGTTTTCTTTGTTTGCCCAGAAACTCACGATTTTTTGAATTCCATCTTCCAATGAAATCACTGGTGCCCATCCTAACGATCGACGTGCTTTGTCATTCGGCGGATTGCGCACGCTCGGATTGTTGGGTGAAGTTTCGGCGAAGTTCGGCTCCTTGTGTAGGACGCGTCCTGCAGCTTGCACTACGTCGGAAAGGCAGACGTTGGAGTCTCCTGTCAGGTTGAAAATTTCAAAGCCAGAGCGCCCAATCGATGCCAAAATGCCAGAACACAAGTCACCCACATTGATAAACTTCCGGGAGGTTCTTGCGCTGCCTACTGTAATGGGTTCGTCGCGGTACACCTTGTCCACCAAGCTTTCCACTGCCGACCAGTTTTTGAGCCGAGGGCCGTAAACAATCCCAAAACGAAGAATCGTCACATTGGAGATTCCTGATAAGCGCAGGACTGTTTCGCCCATGATTTTGCTGGCTGCGTACGGGCCCTGCATCTTGGTGATGTCGATGGGCAATTCCTCTGGCTGGGTTCCGCCGTTCCCAACATCACCATACACCCATTCGGTGGACGCAAAGATGAATTGCGAAGCCCCGCGTGCTACGGCCGCTTGGGCAACGTTGATGGTGCCTGAAATGTTGGCGGCGAATGCGGCCAAAGGATCAGACTTACACAGCGGATCGGTCGATACGGCTGCGAGATGAATTACCGCGGCACTTTGGGGGATCTGGTCGGCCAAGGCGGGATTCTGGAGATCCATTTGGACTCCGCCCACGCGAGTGGGCGGTGCGAGATCTACTCCGAAGAGTTCGTGACCCGCGGCCGAGAGCGTCTTCCACAAGAAGCCACCGATGAAACTTTCGGATCCAGTGATGAAGATTTTCATAAAGAAAGGGGGGAACTAGCGTTCATCATAAAAAGAGATTCTGGAGCCTCCATCATCAAAGCGGAAGGGTAGTTCGAGAAGATTTTTCAAGGCGGCGCGGACACTCTCCTGGCGCTCAGTGGGGACATCCAGCAATAAGAATCCTCCTCCTCCAGCTCCAAGGAGCTTGCCGCCAGTGGCACCCGCCTCAAGGGCCGTTGCGTACCAGTGGTCTATTTCTGAGGAGGAAATAACCGGTGTGATGGAACGTTTTAATTCCCAGTTTTGGTGCAGAATCTTCCCGAACCCATCGTGTTTTCCACCTGATACAAATAATTCCCTCAACGGGTCCACTAAGTCCGCCATTGCAGTGAGTGTTTCTGCTTTTTCCGTCGCGACGGCTTGTTGTTTTTGTAGGACGGTGCTCGCATCACGCTGCATGCCCGTATAAAATAGCATCAGACGTTCTTCAATCGCCTTCCTTTTTTTTGGGCAGTAACAGACTGGATCGACTGAAACAAATCCGGTTTTGTGAAACGAGAAAACGTTAATGTTTCCGTATGATGCTGCGAAGTGGTCCTGTTTTCCAACTGGGCGGGTGAGCCGCTCGATTTCAATCGCGGCGGCTTCAGTGGCGAGGCGGTGTTTGGATACCGTTTCCCCCTTAAGGGCATAGAGTGCGTTGAGCAGGCCTACGGCGAAGGAACTGGAAGATCCAAGCCCAGTGTGTGCGGGTACATCGGCGAATGTAACGACCTCCAAAGGATGGTCGATTTTAAACATCTTCAACGCCTCGCGGACAATTGGATGTTCAATGTCATCAATGTTATCTTTGTACTCCAGCTTGCTCCAAGCGATGCGATATTTGGCCCCAACGATCTCGTGTAATGGCTTCTTGATGCAAACATAAATGTATTTGTCGATCGATGTACTCAAGACGCGTCCGTCCTTTTGTGAGTAATAACTCTCCAAATCTGTTCCACCGCCGACAAAACTAACGCGGAATGGGGTGCGTGAAATGATCATTGCGATAGGAGGATCGAAGCGAACTCGCTGACGGTATCGCAGCAGATCTGTGGGCGTTCTTCGGGGGGGAGTTGTTGCCAGTTTTCTGAGTGTCCGACGAGTGCGGAGCGGCAGCCTGCTCTCCATGCGGCGGTGCAATCTCGCAAGTCATCTCCAATGTACCAAGTGTTTTCTAGCGCAAGCATGAGTTCCCGAGACGCTTGAAGTAACATGCCCGGTTCCGGCTTTCGGCAACTACATTTATCATCCCAGTGGTGAAAGCAGTAGTAGCTCTTGATCACTTGGATGCCCTCTTCGCGAAGCGCTCCGACCATCCTGCGATCTAGATCCCAGACCTCTGCTTCAGTCAACATCCCTCGGGCAACTCCCGCCTGGTTGGACACCACGGCAAACGTCCAGCCGGATTCGGCTAGTCGTCGCATGCCTTCTACACTTTCTGGGATAAACTCAAACTGATCCCATGTCGTGACGTATTGAGCCTCTGGCATTTTGCGGTTGATCGTTCCGTCCCTGTCGATCAGCAGAATTTTTTTTGGCCTCAAATAAGCGTCGGTGATTTTAAGCCGCTCCAGATCCGATGCGCTGTGATACTCTCCCGCAAGCGAGTATGCGCACAATTGGCGGGCCTCGCCCAAGCGTGACAATACTTTGCTGAAGCTTTCGTTTTCGCCGGTGAAATGCGAGAAAACCTCGCGGGAAAATAGAGCGTAGCCTATTTCCACCCCATTGAGGCCCGGTGCTGCACGCGTGCCATCGTAGGTGGTTACATCTCCTTCAACTGTATAGGCGACATTGGCTCGGGCTTTCCTCGGATAAACTGTAAGACATCCGATTCTGCCGAAATGGACGAATTTTTGCTCAAGCCGTTCCTGTTGGAACATTGCGTAATTGTCACCGTACAGCAGAAGAAAATGCTCCTTCAACAATGGTCTAGCCTGGGCGAGGCGGAAGGCTGTTTCCCATTCTTCAGGCCCGTGGTGATAGGTGATGCTCAGGCCTAGGGTGGAGCCATCGCCAAATTCTTCAGCGATCAAATGTCCCAAATAGCCGGTAAGAAGGACGACCTCAGTGTAGCCGTTCCGTTTGAGTTGGCTGAGCAAGTGGAACAGGAAAGGTTTCCCTGCAACCGGCGCAAGGGGCTTGGGAAGGGTGTCCGTCAGTGGGCGTAGGCGGGATCCTCTACCTCCGCAAAGAATAACTGCTTGTTGCGTCAGCATGTCGTTGGACGTTCCGTGTATTCAACAAACGTCCGGCGCAAGCCCTCTTCCAGAGAAGTTTTTACCCGCCAGCCTATTGCGTTCATGGCTGCAATGTCGGCAAAAAAGCCGGATGTCCCCGAGGTGGACTCGCCAAGCGTCGAGAAATGGGGCTCTCGTCCGGCAAGCTGGAGAAGCATGTCTGCAATTTTGCCGACTGCAGTAGTTGCTCCTGAACCCACGTTGAAAACGCCATCTGCACCTTTCTCGATTAGGAAGACGAGAGCGTCGGCTGTGTCATCTAAATACAGAAAGTCGTTCGCCGCCCACGGGGTTTTGATGTCGGGACTGTGTCCTGACAGGATAGACTGGCAGATAGTCGGAACGAGTGACTTAGCCTTCTGTCGGGGACCAAATGGATAAAATACGCGGGCCCAAGCAAGCGTGGCGCCTGCTGCTTGAGTCAGCGAGCGCAGGAGTATGCGTTGGGCGGTTTTGCTGGCACCGAAGACGCCGGGTGCGGCAGGTTCCATGTTTTCGCTCAGAGCCCCTGAAAGCTTGCCGTATTCCCAGCAAGAGCCGCTTGCTACGACGTGTTTGCATCCAACTTTCAGAAGGGCTTCTGTGAACATTGATCCCGTCTGCAGGTTCCTCAGGCTATTGGCGAGGGAGTAGTCAGGAATACCTTCCCAAGCCAGATGTAGGGCGGCTTGCGGCTGAAACTCCTCTAGTGCGGCAGCGTACGAAGAGGGCAGGTTGAGGTCTGCGGAATGCCAGTGGAGTCCTCCGGGTGCGGGCTCACCGGGAATGCCCCGAGAAATGGCGAGGACTTCATGTCCGCCTTGAAGGAGGAGTTCCAGACAAGGCCTCCCCAGAAAACCTGATCCACCTGTGAGAACTACTCTCATACTCTAGAGATCTTCGCTAGGGTCACTGTGGCAATGTGAATCGGACCATTTGATGGGATGGTGCGGTGAAGGACTAGGTCCAGCGAAGGTCTTTAGTAAGGCGGTTTTGCGCCAGAAGCTCTTTCAGTTTCTGGAGGCGGATGGACTTTTCGCCCCCGAAATCGCGTTCGGTAAATCCAGTTTCCTTGAAGAACGAAACCAACTCGCGACCGCCTCGTTCCAGTCCCCATTCCGGCAAGAAATGCTCTTTGAGTTCGCTCAGGATTCTAGCGAAAGATACGCGGTAGCTGCGCGAATCTTTGCCGTGCTCCCCTGTATAGGTGAGTTCAACTCCTGGGACACTTTGCCGTGCTGCTTCGGCGAGGTCGGCTACGCTGAAGTTGCCGTTTGGAATGCCCACATTGAAGGAGCGGCCCTGGACAAGCTCCAGGGGGGCCGTCAGCCCGGCGATGAAGGCTTGGCAAACGTCCTTTACATGGACGACCGGACGCCAAGGCGTGCCGTCGCTTTTGATTTCAATTCGACCCTTTGTGAATGCACATGCCACGAGGTTGTTAAAAACGATGTCGCAGCGCAGCCTAGGACTCGCTCCGAACACGGTCGAGGGGCGGAACGAGGTGACGCTGAATTCGTCAGATGAGAACGTTTTAAGCGCCAGTTCAGCCTCCCACTTCGTGCGAGCGTAGGCTGTGACGGGGGCTTTGGCGCTCAGGTCCTCGTCAAGTTCGGCGTCAGTCGTGGAGACTCCGTACATGCTTTGAGAGGAGGCGAACACAAAGCGGCGCACTCCTGCCTCCCTCGCTTTCTGTGCTGCGCGGATGCTGCCCTTAAAGTTGATCTCTTCGGTGAGACCCGGGTTAAGTTCGCCTAGTGGATCGTTAGACAGGCCGGCTAGATGCACCACGCCCTCGAATCCCTCGAAGTCTGTCGCTTCAACATCGCGGATGTCTTTGTACACCTGTGTTCGGGGCCTTTGGGGCTCCATGAACAGGCATTCGTCAAAGTAACCGGTATCTAGCCCCGTCACTTCGTGCCCTAGATTCTCGAGCGCTGGGGTGAGTACGGATCCTATGTAGCCTAAGTTGCCAGTAACTAAAATTTTCATAAAACGAGGCGGCCTTGCTAAACGCTAGATGTAGAGAGCGGCGGTGGCCAATGTTTTTTCTTGATGGGGCGTTGGTGGAGCGTACAGCGAGATTGTACGGATCGTAATGAGATGCCTAAGACCTCTGATTTCTCTAATACCGCCTCTCACCCTATCTGGGGGATAAGCGGATACGGATTTTTACAGGAGGAAGCAGAGTTTCGGGCAATTTTTGAGCGTCCCGACCTGGAGGACTCCGATCAAGGACGCGCGATTGACTCGGGCGAGACCGGATGGCCTAAGATGCGGCTGGATCAACGGCTTTTACGACCGAAAGCGTGCGCATCCCGGTCCTTGGTGATGCGGAACTCATTGCAGTCCTCAGCGCCAGCTGCGAGGCTGCTGGAGGCGATGGGCAATTGAATCGTGGTAACATGGGTGCCATCGGTACTGCGGAAGTGAAGTTGCTTGTTGAGAGACTTGTGAACGTTAGCCATTTAGTGTTTGATGCGCGGCGAAAAAACGACCGTTGCTAAGATTTATTTTTTCAAAGAAATATGACCAAAGCTGAACTTATTGAAGTTATCACAAATGGTGAGAACTCAGTCGTGGAGTTCAAGAACGATGCGGTCGAAACGCATCGTGTAGCTCGGGAACTTGTGGGGTTCCTGAATTCCTTTGGCGGTACCCTTTTACTTGGAATCGAGGATGACGGAAGCGCGTCTGGTGTGAGCCGTGCTGACATCGGGGAATGGGTGACAAATCTGTGTCGTGACAAGATTAGGCCCGAGATCATTCCACGCATAGAAATTATTCGAGAGGTTGAACCGGGAAAAGATGTTGCAGTGGTCAGTGTTGAACCCGGCTATACCGTGCATTGTCTATGGCATAAGAACAGTCGGGATTACTTTATCAGGGTCAATGATCAGACACGGGAACCGAGCACTGAGGAGCTTGAAAGGCTCTTCCAGCGAAGGGGAAATCTGCGTGCCGAATTGCGTCCGATTAACTCGGCAAGTATCGACTCCTTCGATCTTCAGCGAATCGTGGATTATTTTAATCGTATCAGGGGACAAGTTGCTCCCGACATTAAAGATGAAGAAGGATGGTCTCAGTTACTCAAAAATACCGAACTGATGATTGAGGGGCAGGATGGTAAAGCGGTAGGGACTCTGGCTGGGGTCGTCCTTTTCTCCAGAAATCCCGCGCGTTATCTGCCTCATCACGGATTTGATGCTGTTGCTTATTCTTCAAACGAAAAAGATTACAATGCTAGGGAGCGTGCCTCTTTCAATGGTCCAATGACCGCTTTGGTCGGCGATTCAAACGCATCGGGAATTGTAGAATCCGTAATGGGCTTTTCTCGGCGCCATTTGTTGAAGAGCGAAGAGCTTCATGAAAATACACGGAGAGAGGCGCACTATTTGATCCCGTTGGAGGCGGTTCGCGAAGCGATCGTAAACGCACTGGTCCATCGTGACTATCTGCTTACGGCGACCAATATTGAACTTTCGATCTATGTAGATCGCATGGAGATCATCTCACCTGGCCGCCCTCCGAATGGAATCACGGCCGAGCGCATGCGAGTGGGTTGTCGCGCTGCACGAAATCAGCTCATCAAGGATACGATGAGAGACTATGGTTACATGGAGCACATGGGGATGGGGATTCCTCGGAAGATGTTCGCCACCATGAGGGATGCCAATCTCCCCGAACCCGAGATCCTGATTGGTGAGGAGAGTACGACGGTGCGTTTCCGCTGGAGATGATGCTGTCTGAGGGACCTGTACAAAGCGGTCTTTGGTTCTCTGATCGGCATTAACGCTGGGAACCAGAGGAGATGCGGATCTCTCCCGTTACCGAGTATGGCAACCGCGAATGTTAATTTGGGCCGTCCTCTTTTCGCCGATAGATCATGATTGCCGTCTTGCCGGGGGGGGACTCGATTGAGCCTAACAGCGAATAGTTTTTGCGCACAAACTCGCTCAACACAGGTAGCGCCCAGTGTCGCGCCATTATTCCGTGGGGATATCCTGGCCACATGAACTCATCGGGAGCGTCGATGAAAAGTTTGGGGCGACTCTTTTCGAGATCGTTTAAGAACCGGTCCAAGTAGAAGCCGCGTACTTCTTGGAAGGCCGGAGATTCATCTAAGAAAAACAGGCTTTGACTAAATCTGAAGGCGGGGGGCGTTTGGGACATGACACAGAACTTGGGTGCCCAGCCCCAGATGGCGATAGAGTCCCCAGGGTTCACTAGCTTCCGAATGACCTCACCAATGGGATGTAGGCCAGATCCCCAATTTCCCCGGAGCACGGGGTTGCGAACGAGGTCACCGACGGTCGCCGAGGCTTGCACGAAGATAGCGGTCAACACAACGCAAAGGCCCGCGATGGAAAGTCGATTGAATTTAGGAGCGGTCTCCTCGTGAACCTGTTGCACCCGGTGAAGTGGAATAAAGCTCACGCCCAACAGGGTGACGCTCGGAACGATCAAAAACATTAGGTAGTGCGGAAACGGATAACCTGTTTTTAAGATACTTCCTGCAACGAGGATTAGATAAATGAATGAGAGCAAGAAGGTCCAAAGATAACTCTTTTGGCGGAGGAAAGCGCGGCGGTTAAGCCAGGCTGCGCTCAGTGCAAAAATCGTAAGTAAACCGCTGAGAACGCTCAGAAAGCCAAATTCTCGCACTGAGAAAAATAGCGCACTTACATCCATGGCTGGCATCGCTGCCCCAGTGTTTTTGTAGGAAAGAGCTGAGTGAATGTAAAATTGGAAAAACTCATTCCAAGCGCCGCCTAGGGCCACTGGAATGAGGATAAGTGCAGGAACACTCAAGCCTCCTGCGGATTGGACGAGCAGCCAGCGTAGCAGGTTTCGCGACGCGCCAAATCGCGTCCATAAAACCACGGCTGCCGCTAGAAAAAGGAGCACGGCAGCCGGGCCGATTTGAATTTTACAGAAGGGGAGCGCCCCAGTAAGTAGTCCGATCCCGTAGGCAGCCCATCTGCTTGGGGCGCGGAGCTGGCGAGCGATTAGGTAAATCACCCATGCGCTGATGGCTGATGGGAGTTGCTCGCTTGAGAGAAAGGCGAAGTCGAGGTTGGTTGTAGTGAGTACGAATGTGAGCGCAGGGAGTAACAACAGCAGGGCGAGCCTGCGGCCCGCGAGTTCTGCTAGGGCGAGCGCCAAGCCCATGAACATGCTCCATAGACACAAGATACTGGTAATGCGTGCCGCTAGATAATTGAACTTCAACCCGAATAGGGGCGCCCACAGAACCACCCAGGTGTTCAGTGGACCGCTGGAACCGCCGTCCACTGAGCGCCACGGGAGCGGGTCAATCGCATAGCGCATGGCCTGCGAGAGCAGTTGGCTTTCGTCAACATTGATTTCTCCATCGTAAAGAAGGCTCTTCAAACGCCACACAGGAAGGGCTGCGGCTAGGACGATGCCAAATGTAAGGAGGCATACTTTCCATTGAAGTTGGTTGTCGGAAGTCCGTATCAAGGCTGCGCGGAGGGCAATGGCAACGAGGGAACCCCAAAGCAGTGATGCGATTAAGAGACGGTAATCCATGGGGTGTTGAAAAATGAACTAAGGCTAGATTACTCCATTGAACCCTAAGCGTGAAGAAAGCGAGAGCTTCAGTGACACAGGCTGAGACCTCACTAATGCATTACAGGTGCAGCGGAGCTCAGCCATGGAGTTGGTTGAGCATCCAGCGCAGATTCGAGACGATCTGCCCGGCAAGAACGCCCTTAAAGTTGCCTATCCAGGGCAGAAGCGCCCAAAAAAGTACCAAACCTAGGATTAGATGCCGGTAGCGGCGCTGTGAAATTTTGAAAAGTGCGCAGAGTGAAGCCGCGCTTAGGCCGTACAGCCAACCTTCGGTGAAGCGACTGCGAACCCAGAGCTCGAGCCAGAAAGTCACTCCTTTACCCATGAAGTGGAACAGCACTAGGGCACCTAAGTAGCCTAGCAGCATGCACTCAACTAGGCAAAGGAGCAGGTTTGCCCGGCGAGAGCTTGGGCGCATTGTGCCATAGGTGAAAAACACCGAGGCGCATAGCAGGAGAGGTAAGCCAAACGCGGCGATGAAGTGCGAAGGCGAGGAGGCGCTCCATAGGACATTGGCAATGGCAGGCAGAGAAGTGTTGATCAGGCCAGGGGCAAATGCTCCGGGGGACACGCCCCGAGTAAGCAGCTCGAGGCCAAGGAGTTTGTACAGGCCCAACTTCGGCGCGAATAGATTTCCTAGAAACACAAATCCGAACAGGGCACCTCCAAGCCATGCCGCCGTTCGCAGCAGTTTGCCAGACCAGTTTGGTGCCTGAATCCACGCCTTTAGGTAGCCAAACCCACCTCTGCGGTACAGTGCATAGATGGCCGCACCCATGCAGAACGCGAAGAAAACGAGGTGTTGTCCGTGGAAATCAAAGCGCCGTTCGTAGGCGATCGGTGGCAAAATTAGGAGCATGAGCGACCACGGTACTGCCGTCCAAGCGACCGTCCTTTTGAGCTGGCATGTAGGGGGCAAAAGAGCCAGGCAAAGTCCACCCATGAGCAGGAGTGTCGCGAAGACGTGGAAAGACAGGCTTGTGATTCCCAACCCGAGGGCAACTGCAATCCATAGGCTCCGGCTCAAAGAGCGCAGTCGGGCTCCACGCAGAAATTTGATGTATCCAACAGCAAAAACCAAGGGAGCTATCCCACCAACAAGACGTGCAGGATGTGCTGTGTAAACTAGCGAATGACTGCTATCCACAAACTCCCAATCTCCAAGTGGGTTGATTTCAATGCTGCTTAAAAATAGAAACAAAGCGACGCCGACCGCTTCCAATTTTTGCAATCCAAGTCTGCGGACGCAGAAATAACAGATGAATAAGACCGACATCCGTGCAAAGCCCGTCATCAACCAGTATGGAGCCAGCAGGTCGCTGTCGGCCGTCAAAAGTCCTGAAAATAAGACTGGGTGTAGGAAGGCGATTTCGTCGTAGTGCTGACCGAAAAAAGGAAGATGAGAATTCGGGGCTGGAAACTGTTTTGCGTTATTAAAGATAGCCTGAAAAGTGAAGCCTGTTGCATCACCCGTGACGTGGCAAATACCCCACACCAGCACTATGAGAAGGGCTAGTAGTGGCCAGATTTGTCCCAGAACCTGGATGCCGAGGGAGCGGTTCTTGCGCTCGGGTTTGGGGTTGGTGTAGCGTCCCTGGAGGGCGAGGTAAATTGTCCACGCCGCGAACCCTGCCACACAGCCCAGTTCCAAAAATGCGGCAGGGCGGTTTGGGATCAGGAGGGTGAGGATACGGTTGAACGGAGCGAGTAGCAGGTAGCCGGGAATGAATCCAGCCATCACGGGAACCATCCGTAGTCCTCCAACGCTACCGAGGAGGACGGGACGCAGGAAAACGCGCCAGCCGAGAATGCAGCAACCACTAAAATACCCTAGGTCGAGTAGATAGGCTCCCAGAGTGGATTCTCCTGCCCAAATGCGTGGCAGCCCGTGGATTGGGTCGGACCAGATGGGCTGCACTCCGGGCCAGCTTTTGTAGTAACCTGGTTCGGGCTGCCAACCGGCAAAGATCCATGCGGCTGCAAGCAGCAAGAAAAGAAGCGCGCTCCAGTGGGCGCGGGAGGAGGGCATGGAGATTTTCATGACACAGGGTGCCGTACTTTAATCAGATCAAGGCCTCAGCGTCAGTTCATTCTGACGAGGACTCCTTGGATTGCGCCAAAAGCAGCCGATCATCAGCACAAAAACATTGGCCAGGCAGGCTCGGCAGCACAGTTTTTGGAATTTGTTATGAATCCCGACATTACCCAGTGCCCGAGAGTTCTCTTGTTCATTCCAGCGTACAACTGTGCGCCGCAATTACGGCGTGTGTTGCGCCGTGTGGCAGAGTCGGCCCGAAGCTTTCACGAAGTGCTGGTTGTTGATAATGGCAGCCCCGATCACACGCTTGCAGCGGCTCAGGATTCAGCGGCATCATTGGGCACAAAGCTCACCATCGTGAGAAATCTTCAGAACCTTAATCTGGGCGGATCGCACAAAGTTGCGTTCAAGTACGCGATGAAAAATAACTTTGATCTACTTGTCATTTTGCATGGAGATGATCAGGCGGATGTGCGGGACGTTCTCCCGTTGTTGGCTAGTATCAAGAAAGACTCTGCGATTGATTGCTGGCTTGGCTCAAGGTTCATGAGCGGGTCCCAGCGAACTGGGTACTCTTCCATTCGCACCCTTGGTAACATCGTATTCAACGCGCTATTCTCGGCAGTCACGCTCCGATGGATTTCAGATTTGGGTTCCGGCCTGAATGTCTATTCGGTCAAGGCGTTAGCTAAAACTGACTGGATGGGCTTTAGAAATAACCTGACATTCAACTACTTCTTAACTCTGGCCTATGCCGAATGGCGCTGGAATTGTGTTTTCTTTCCAATCACTTGGCGCGAAACTGACCAAGTTTCCAATGTGCGGGCGCTACGTCAAATTCGGGAAATGTTAGCTATGCTCACCAAGTATGTTTTCGATCGGAATTGGATTTTTAAGAAGGATCACAACGGCTTGAACTTGGAAAGTTACGAGGCAAATGTGGTGTATTCTCACAGCCCGAAAGAGCTTAATTAGCCTTCAGTGAGTTTTTTCTCCAGAAAACGGTGCTGAATGCAGGCGTCGATGAGTTCCATCGGAGGCAGAACTCCGACGTACAACTCAAACTGCTTTTGTAGTTGGAATTTTGCCATTTCAATTCCGGGCACGGTCCAAAGACCGAGCTTATGGGCGGCGAGTTCTAATGCGGAGGCTTGGGGGCGCACCCGTAAGTCAAAAAGGCCCCTGCACGTTGGCAGCAAAGCGCGGATGTCGTCCTCCGGAGCGTCTCCAGCAGGAGTGGCGTTTACCATCAGGTCGTATTGGGCGTTTGGCTCCGTTCCAGCCTGCACACCTAGTTCGCTAGCTTTCGCGCTTACTTGCGAAGCGTTCCTGCCGCATAATCGGATTTTTGAAATACCCGCCCGCTTTGCCGCGAACACGATCGAGTTTACAACTGAACCGCTTCCATACACGATTAGAGAACGCACGGTGTGTGCGCATAGAACTTGGAGGCAACCAGAGAAGTCCGTGTTATGCCCGGTCAGGACACCCTCTTCGTTGATGATGGTATTCACCGATCCAATGCGTCTTGCCTCCTCGGAGAGATCGTCCAGATGTGGGATGACTGTGCTCTTGAGGGGCATGCTCACCGAACAACCGGCGATAGCCAGAGCTCTGAGCGCGCTCGTCAAGTGTTCCGGACACGGTGCCGTTCTCGGGATGTAGACGGCGTTGATTCCGTAGTGAACGAACAGGGCATTGAAAACCGTAGCGCCAAAGTTACCCGGCTGAGCGGCTACCGAGAGGAAGACACGGGTCTGGTTGTTAATGAGCTGGTCCATTCAGCGCGTTATGCAAGTGCTGACGGCCGAGCGCGTACAGAAGCTTGTCGAACGGAAAGTGGTGTAGCGGTGCCATGTTCAGGAAGATGATCGCTGTCATCAGGCGGATGTGGTCCCAGTCTAAACCTTCTGCGCGAACGAACTCGGCAAGAATCGCCTGGTACTCCTGCGAGAGATAACGGCTTGCGAAATCCAGGGTGATGGAATCCTCAGACTGGGCGTAGGCGAACAATCCCTTTTTAATGAAGTCGTAGGCTAGGAGAATACCGCCATTGAGTTTGGCTAGGTCGTAATACTGGTCGCCTGCGGCTACGTCTCCGCCGAAATCCTGACGCCAGTCGAGCAGCGTAAATGAGTCTAGTTCGCTTGCGTACAGGATGTTGTCGAATTGCAGGTCGCCGTGGAAGAAAGCGGGCGAGCCCTTGAGTAGTTTTTCCCAAGGAACCTGCCCCAGGAGTTCAGACGCTGAGGGAACGCGGATGCCGTTGACCGTCGATGCAACATCGGATCCTGGGTACTTGAGGTGATAGGCAGCCAGCCTTTCGAGTGTCTTAACTTTGTAAAACGTATCGCATTTTGCCTCAAAATCTATGGGTGACACTGCGTCGTGCCTCCAAAGATTTTGCTTCAGCCAAGCTAGTAGCTTGCGGAAGATGGCCGGTGAATTTTCCTGATACAAGGTTTTTCCAGGGACAAAGTCGTAGGAATAAAACTGTCCGGCGCAGGTGGTTATTGGAGGAAATACGGCGGGGTTGAGGCGGGCGCGAGCGACTCGTTTTTCAACGATGGACTGGTTTTCAAAGAATTTAACTACCCGGCCATTCAGGATGTACAGAAATTCGCCTACTTTGCTGAAGTCGTAATCTTGGTGCTTTGCTGCTGCACGCAAGAACCGCTCCGCAGTTCCTAGATCCGTCCAATCCAGAGTCCGTGCGACGGCCTTGCCGCTGTCGACGAGGGCCCGAATGCCGTTGGAAATCTGGTGCTCGCCACCGACCAAGACGTCCTGCTTGAGCGAAGGCCAGAACAGGTCGCAATTCCGGATGTAACACAGGCCGATAAACGCCTCGGCGCGGGTGTTCTCGGGCGCCTGTGTTTTGTCAAAAATCCCTGAGATAACGGGTTCCCCGCTAGTGAGCGTAAAATTGCAGTAGTGCGGAGCTTCCTCGCGAGGGACGGGGGCCGTTCCAAACCAGTTGTGTTCTGATTCAAAGGGAATTTCTCCGTCCCAAAGCGTGTCGCAGGAAACAAAGAAGAATGGCGTTTGCAAGTGCGCCTCGCATTTGGAGAGCGAATATCCGGGACCAGAACCTGGGCCCTCAAAGCGGTCCACTTCAACAAACTGGAAGTCGATCAGGGGATGGGCGGCTGCGAGATAATCTCGGACTTGGTTGCCCTTATAGCCGAGAGCAATCACGAAGCGGGTTTCCTTGGGGAATCGGGCGATGATGTGGGAAATGACCCCTTGGAGTCCCAGCGGTAGCAGTGCCTTGTTGAGATCCGCGCCTAGGCCCTCCATGCGGGTGCCCTTACCGGCCGTCGGTATGCAGACAGTGGGAGTACTCATCACCTCAGGCTGAATGTTCCGTTGCGATGTGGCCGTCGGGTCTGTTGCTGTCGTCGCTTACCCGGATCACGTCGTCCAAGAAAGGCGTGGAGACCTCGTATAACAGGATGTCGGTGCAGGCCTCAATGCGGTGCAGCACAAGCGGAGTGACGTCGATGGACGAGACAGGTTGCAGTTCAAGGGTTCCCATTTGGTCCGTACTGGGATGGTCCAGTGGTGCAGATTCGTCGGCTTTGTAGTGAAGCACTGCATGGCCCTTAAACAGGACATTCGTCTCCTGTTTGAACCTATGGTACTGGAGGCTGGTTTTGGTGCCTGCCTTGATGAAGATTTCTTTGAATGCGTAGTCTGGGTGGTTTGCGTGAATCCAGAGTTCGTGCCCCCAGGGCTTGGTCACTTTTTTGATCGCGTCGGCCGAATGGCGCTCGATTCGGGGTGCGATGTGTCTGGCGTCGGGAGAGCCTGCCAAGAGCAAACGGGCAGTGCCTCCTTGGACTCGGACACTGACACTAAGGTGCTCAATCTGAACGGCTTCACCTTCCAATACGGCGTCCCCTAGTGAGCTGAAGTGCAGTTGGGCTCCTTGGCTCAAGGAGAGGACGAAAACACTGTATGCGCCGGTAGTCGTTTCTAAGGAAACGGCAGAGCCGTCTTGCAATGCGAGGTGGCGGTATGAGTAAGGGATCGAGGCAGAGGCGAAGGGGGTCGTTTGAGCTGCCTCTAGGTTGTGATGCGCCACTAGGTTGCCTCCGTATGTATCACTCATAGATTGGGATGTTTGGCTTGAACTGATCCGACATCTCGGCAGGCGAATGGAGCGCGAAAATTTCGGCAGCGCTCTATCGATGCACGCATTTTTTAGATTCGAAAGCAGACGCCTGAGCTTCATAAAATGCGGCACAGCCGTCCAGCGAATCCGTTCGAGTTGCTGCGATTAAGCTCGTTAAGTTTGGGGGCATGCGGAACGAGCAGAGGGAGAGGTGGAACGACAGTGTTTCAAATTTTCGGGACGAACTCATTGGGGCTGTGGTCGGCAGCTTCACTGGTTCATTTGTTCTTTGCTCTGCGAAGGCGTTCGTGTGCTAGGACCTAGCCAACCCCTTGCGGTAGCCGATTGCTGAGATAGGTGTTCTGGCAAAGCATGAATCCGCTTTCCCTTGGCGGAGGGATGGCTAACATTCTTGCGAGTTAGTAATGACTAAACGACAGCGTATTTCCCTGCACTGTAACCCATGCCCCCCCAAGACACCGCCCAGCCCGCAGTGCCCTCCGTCTTCATTCTTGATGTAGACGGCGTCATGACTTCCGGCACTTTCCTCTACAGTTCCGAGGGGAAGGTCATGAAGGTTTTTGGTGCCGACGATCACGATGCACTTTCCCTACTGCGCCCTCACATGAAAATTAGGTTTGTGACCGGTGATAAAAAGGGGTTCGCCATTTCCAAGAGGCGGATTGTGGATGACATGGGTTTCGAACTGGATCTTGTGAGCACTATTCGTCGCGTAGACTGGATTTCAGAAAAGTACCCGCTGAGATCCGTTGTTTACATGGGGGACGGTATTTTTGACCACTACGTGATGCGTGAAGTTGCCTACGCCATTGCGCCAGTGAATGGAGATCCCTTAGCAAAGCAGGCAGCGCACTATGTGACTCAGCGAAGTGGTGGAGATCGGGCTGTGGCAGAGGCCTGCCTGCATCTGCTTGAACGTTTTTTTGAGCCTTACAACCCGCTGCAACTGCCCGGTAGTCAGCATAAAATGTCGGGGGAATGGACAGTATGATTCGCGAGCGACTGGCCCGAATTCTTGGTTCAGGAAAGTGCACGCTTCTTGGCGTGGGGCCGATGAGCAAAAACTGCGTCGATGCGACGTTGAATCTGGCGAATCGCCATGATGTCCCCCTGATGTTGATTGCCTCCCGGCGCCAGGTGGATGCCGAGGAATTTGGAGGCGGTTACGTGAATCGTTGGAACACTGCATCTTTAGCTGGATACGTTGCTCAGCGTGACAAACGTCGGAACATCATCCTCTCACGGGATCATGGTGGGCCTTGGCAGAATCCTTTGGAAGTGGACCGCGGCTTGGATCTCGCTGCCGCCATGGAATCCGCCAAGCTGTCGTACCTGCGCGACATTGAAAACGGATTTAGCGTGATTCACATTGATCCGAGCCTCGCTCTGGGGACTGCCCCTGAGGTGGATCAGGTGCTGGAGCGAATCTTTGAGCTATACGAGTTTTGCTGTGAAACCGCAAATCGGCTGGGGAAAGAAATTATTATCGAGGTCGGGGCGGAGGAACAAAAAGCACATGCGAATTCTATTGAAGAATTGAACTATTTCGCGGGTCGATTAAAGGACTTCTGTGCGAAAAGCGGGCTTCAGTCCCTGTCTTTCATCGTAGTGCAAACCGGCACAAGAGTTGTAGAAACACGCAATGTCGGTGTCTTGCAATCTTGGTTTGAGCCTGGGAGTGAGCCGATGCAAGCTCAGATCCTCGATCTTTTAGAGACAACGGCTAGGCATGGTTTCTGGGTTAAACAACACAACACGGATTATTTGCCTGCCACCATTCTGGATTTGCACCCGCGGTTGGGAATTCACGCAGCCAACGTAGCCCCAGAGTTCGGTGTGGTGGAAACTCGTGCGCTTTTGAAGCTGTGTCGGGAGCATCATCTCGTTCATTTGGAGGAAACTCTCCTCAAAGAAGCGTTTGAATCTCGCAAGTGGGAGAAATGGATGACCCCCGGAACTACTGCCCCCGACTTGGATCGTGCGGTTATTTCGGCGCATTACGTATTTAGTCATCCAGAGGTGGAAGATGCCAAAAGGGAGGCGATGGTTTGTCTTGAGAAAAAGAACATTGATCTGGATACCGTTCTAGTCAATGCCGTTGAGGCTTCGATTGAGCTCTACCTTAAGGCGTTTCGACTTGTTTAGGGGTTTGCTTTAATTCGCCGGTTTAGGGCGCGCCTGAATCTCACTAGGTACGCTCTGCATTTAATCCTCTGAGACTGTTGTGCGTTGCCGAACCAAATGAATCCGTCGCTGAAGATCACCACGGTCACCCCTGTCTACGCTGGTGCAGATTATCTGAGTCAGCTGGTCGCCGCTCTTGCCGAAGTGCGAGCGCAGTGGGCACAGCAGGCGTCTCCGTTTCAGCTGGAGGAGAGTATTTTTGTGAATGACAACGCCATCGACAGCTCTGCCGCTGTTTTGGATACACTGTGTGAAGTGCATCCATGGGTTCGGGTGATTACCAACTCTCGGAATTTCGGCCAGCATCCGGCCACCATTGCGGGCATTTTGCATTCTTCCGGCGACTGGATCGTGACCTTGGACGAGGATTTGCAGCACGACCCGCGCAACATGGCGCAGATGCTGGAGGCCGCAGTGTGCGGTGAACTCGACATTGTCTATGCCCGCCCAGAGTCTGCTGTGCACCAGTCCCGGTGGCGCGACATGGGATCGGTTTGTCTGAAACGGGCGCTAGTGCTTTTGACGGGCAACAAAAGTATTCGCCACTTCAATAGCTTTCGGCTACTTCGCGGTAGCGTTGCAAGAAGTGCGGCGAGCGTCTGTTCGCATGAAACGTACTACGATATCGCCCTGACGTGGTTCACCAACCGCATCGACTCGCTCACGATGCCGATGAAGGACGCGCGCTTCATTCAAAGCGGCTCTAGCGGCTATTCTCTTGGGAGGCTTCTTGGCCATGCCAGGCGCATGATCATTTCTTCTCAAACCAAAATCCTGCGCATGGGTGCCTTGGTTGGGTTCGGTGTCATGGTTGCGGATCTGGTTTTTGGGGTTTGGATTCTGGCGCAAAACCTTATTCAAAAAGAGTCTACAGTTCCCCGAGGCTGGGCCTCTCTGTTTCTCGCCTCCCTGTTTTTTGGCGGACTGTCGATTTCCATGCTGAGTGTCATTCTGGAGTATCTGACGGGAGTGGTTTTACACATTCAGGGCAAACCTACGTTTTTTATCATCGACCGGAGAAGCGACGCGGCTGTTGCTAGGTTTTTTACGCAACGTAATCTGTGAAAATTCTATCTGCCGGGCAGATTACGGGTCCTCCTTTGGGAGAGCATCTTGTGGCGGTGTTTGGTGTCGGATTGGTGGGTGGGGCCATTTGCGGAGAGTTAAGGCGCGCTGGAGCCTCCGTTGTTTCGGAGGTGCCGATAAACTGGCGCGAACCGTTGGGCGTGGAGGGGGCGGTTCGGCAGGTTTGTGGGGCGGTTCAAAGGCATCCTGTTAGTCGCGGAGACGATAGCGTGTGTCCTAGATTGTCGGTGGTTTGGTCTGCGGGCGGGGCAGGCTTTCAGTCCCCGGTGGCTGAGCATGCGCGAGAGTTGGAACATTTCAAATGCGTACTCTCATTGGGAGAACGACTTGCTCAGGTTGCGCCGCTCTGGGCGACGCGCTTTTTTATGGTTAGCTCCGCGGGCGGTCTGTTCGAGGGGCAGCGCAATGTTGGACTGGAGAGCCGACCTTGCCCGTTGCGGCCGTATGGAGAATTCAAGGCGCTGCAGGAGACAGCGCTGGGGGAGGCAAGTGCGCTTCAGTCCGCCTTCGTCTACCGGCCCAGCACGATTTACGGGCATGCGCTCAAGGGGCGAGTCGGGTTGATTTCGGCTCTGCTCTTGAATGGGATGAGGAGAGGGGTGAGTACCATCTCCGGCGACCCGACTACTCTCCGGGATTACGTTTTCAACTTGGACGTAGGGCACTGGATCGGATCGGAAATATTGGCGACGGGTTTGGAGGGCGAACGGTGCACACGGTTCCTGGTCTCGGGAAAGCCGTCGTCTATTTTGGAGATCAGCCGATTGGCCGAAGAGTTACTTGGGCGCAAGCTGTATGTGTCCTATCAGTGGGCTCCACAAAACGCGCTTCACAACACCTACAGCCAATCGATAGTGCCTGACGGCTTTCGCGCAACCAGTCTGCGAGAGGGGATGCTAAGCGTGTTGCGAGGAATCAAGAACGCGCAGGGGTAGAGGCTCCTTGTGGCCGCTTAAATATCGGATACTGGACTTCTGCTCTCGCGCTGGGCATGGTAGTGTATTGGGATGCGTCCGCTGACCTATGGGATGTGGCTGCGGATGCTGCTCACGCGCTCGTGATCGCTGGGAATCGGAGATCCTGAAAGAAGCTGATTTTTAAGAGTCTTGAGTTATGTCTGACGCCCCCAAGCCGGTTCTGATCCGCCATTTGGCACCGAAGAACTTTCTTTCCTTCGGACCAAACAATGCTGGCATCGATCTTCAATCGTTAAATCTGTTTATTGGTCCGAATGGGAGCGGTAAGTCTAATCTGATTGAGTCTGTCAGTCTAATGCGCGCAGCGTCGAAAGAGCTGCAAGACGTGACACGCAAGGGGGGCGGTGTGTATGAATGGCTGTGGAAGGGAGGCACTGACATAGCGGCATCCGTGGAGTGGATCGTTGACTATCCGAATGGGAGGAAGCCACTTCGGCATACCATCGCTTTTCGTGCTGTGGCGCAGGCGTTTTCGTTGGTCGATGAGCGAGTGGAAGAAAGTTCGCCACGCTATGATGACGAGTCTGGAGTTTATTTTTATTACCGATTCCATAACGGCCAGGCTGTTATCAATACCGTCAAGGAAGGGCAGCGCAAATTGGCGAAAGATAGTATTGAGTCTGATCGCTCGATTTTAGCGCAAAGGAGAGACCCCGAAGCTTATCCTGAATTGGCGTGGTTAGCCCAAAATTACGAGAAAGTTCGAATTTACCGTGACTGGTGTTTCGGGCGGAGGACCGTTTTTAGAGAGCCCCAAAGGGCGGATCTAAGGAACGACATACTTGAAGAAGACTTTGCTAATCTGGGTCTCTTTCTGAACCGGTTGAAAACTCGGTTTCCCGCTGCTAAAAAGGCGATACTGGCGGGTTTGAGCGATCTTTGCGAAGGAATCAGCGATTTTGATGTCCTTATTGAAGGTGGCACCGTGCAGGTTTTCTTCACTGAAGGAGATTTTGTTATTCCTGCCACAAGGCTCTCGGACGGAACTTTGCGCTATCTTTGTCTGTTAGCGATTCTGTGCGACCCTGAGCCACCACCTCTGATTTGCATCGAAGAGCCAGAACTTGGTCTGCATCCAGACATTCTTCCGAAGGTCGCTGATTTGATGAGGGAGGCTGCTACGCGCACCCAACTCATAATCACAACCCATTCGGATATCTTAGTCGACACGATGACTGAGACCCCGGAATGCGTGGTTGTCTGTGCCAAAGTTGAGGGGCAGACTACGATGGAAAGACTGGATCCTGATGCACTTAGGCAATGGTTGGAAAGGTATCGTCTGGGGCAGCTTTGGACAAAGGGTGAGATAGGAGGGACTCGCTGGTGAGCACGCACATCTACATTGAGGGTGGAGATTCCAAATAAGATGGGACTCGATGGGACTCAATGGGACTCAATGGGATGCGTCTGGTGCTATCTGCGCCCTCTGGCTGCTCCCTCGCCACCTTCCTCAAGTCCCTCGCGTGTGGCCGTACAGATGCACGTGCAGTCGATCGCAGAAGCGATACCCCGTTTCCTTGCACCACTCCGCCACTTCAAGACTGCGCTCGCGCAAACCCACGGTCTCCACGCCTTCTGGCATCAATAGCACTTTGTGCGCAGGTACCTCCACTCCCACGCGGCTCAGTAGGTCCGCTATCTCAGTCAAACTCGCGCGGCCGTTCACCACAAACTTTAGCTGGTACGCTCCCGCTCTCAGCCATTCGCCTAGCACCGCCGGTTGTAAGCGCGTCGCCTCGTGTCGGGCCACCCATGCAGCTCCTGCCTGGGCTTCCGTTGGGGTGGAATCGGCAAGTTTGGGGCTCAATGATGCCAAGTCGTATACCGCCTCTCCCGGGGGGATTGTGCCGGCCGTCTCAACGGTGATGTGCCAGCCGACTGCACGCAAACGCCTTCCCAGTTCGGGAAGATCCTGTGCCAGCATGGGTTCGCCCCCTGTGAAAACCACGTGCTTCGCGCCTTGAAAGCGCGTCACTTCGGCGAAAACTTCGTCCACACTCAAAGTGCGGCCCTCGGGGGTCCACGAAGCGTAGGGAGTGTCGCACCAGCGGCAACGTAGGTTGCACCCCGAGGTACGCACGAAAACAGAGGGGACGCCCGTGAGTTCGCCTTCGCCTTGGATGGAATAGAAGATTTCCGCGATGCGCATCAGGTTTACTGGTGAGGTTTGGGGGGGAGCGGTCCCTCGTGCAGGTACACGGTAGGGTCGGGAACGGCGGCGTCTAGGAAGGCTTCGCGTCGTTCTACGCAGGTGCCGCATTCTCCGCAGTGGATCGGACCGCCTACGTAGCAGGACCACGTGTGTGAAAAATCCAATCCCAACGCCGCGCCGCGTGCCGCAATGGCAGCTTTGTTGAGGGCAACGAACGGCCGTAAAACGCGCACCCCAGCATAGGTTCCCTCGCGGATAGCCTCCGCCATCGCAGCCATGAATGTCTCGCGGCAATCCGGATAGATGGCGTGATCTCCGGCATGTGCCGCAATGACAAGTGCCTCGGCCTCGATGCTTTCCGCGAATCCGGCGGCGATTGCTAGCATGATCCCGTTGCGAAAGGGAACGACCGTTTGACGCATCGACTCCTCTTCGTAATGGCCCTTTGGGATTTCACTGCCACCCGTAAGAAGCGCGGAGGCAAAGTGTTCCGCCATGAATTGGAGCGGGAGGACGACGTGGCGGATTCCTAAATGGGCGGCGTGCCAGGCAGCTTCGGGGAGTTCGCGGGCGTTGTGTTTTGCGCCGTAATCAAAAGATAACGCCGCTGCCACAGGCTGCTGTGCCGCAGTGTGATACAGCGCAGTGACGGAATCCATGCCGCCGCTCAGCAGGACCACTGCGCGGTCGTTTCCACTACCGGATGAGCTCACTTGCGAGCTCCCTTGCCTGTCAGCTCAGCCTCCACGGTGACGCTGATCCCGCCGCGCGAGGCGAACTTTCCGGTGACCTTCATACGCCGGGGCGAGCAAGCTTGCGCTAGGTCTTCCAATACCCGGTTGGCCACTTCCTCGTTGAAGGCGGCGCAGTTGCGGTAACTCGCTAGATAGAACTTGAGTGACTTTGTCTCAATGCACCGTTTCCCAGCCACATACTCAATATGGAGCGCGGCGAAATCAGGCTGGCCGGTTACCGGACAAAGGGAGGTGAAGTCCTCACATGTGAAGTGGATGACGTAATCCCGGTGTGGATAACGGTTCTCAAAGGTCTCTAGAATGTCTGGAGAGACGGTTTCGGGAAAACCTGCCCCAGCCTTGCCAAGGAGTTTGAGGTCCTCGGGATGCTTCACTTCTTTGGATTTTGACATGAACGTTATCTAACCGAAAGCGGGGTAAAGCTGAAGGAGCTTGGCGCGTAAAAAATGCAGCATCACTCCCGCGCCCCGGCATCGCGCTCAGCTTTGCTCTGACGACGACCGCGCCAGCCGCAGATGCCTCGTTTTCCGGCGGACCCGACAAAGCGCCAGAACCACTCGGCCTCCAAGCCCCATTTCCGGGCCTGAGCGTTTTCGAGCGCTTGGGCGAGGTTGAGGCCGCGCCGGTACACCCAGCTGAAGGCCTCCTTAATTTCAGCGCGCTGTTCGGGGGAAAAGCCGGCGCGCTTGAGTCCCACCGAGTTCAATCCGACCACTGTGTTCAGCCCTGCCGCCATGAGGAAGGGGGGCACGTTTTTGCTGATACTTGAGTGGCCCTGCGTAATCGCCATTTTGCCAATCTTTACGAACTGATGCACGAAGGTGCCGCCGCCCAAAAAGACGCCGTCCTCCACCACCACATGGCCGCCAAGCGCTACGCCGTTGGCGAAGATGATGCGGTCGCCAATTTTTGAGTCGTGGCCGAGGTGCGCGCCGACCATTAGAAAATTGTCATTACCGACTACCGTCTCTGCCCCGGGCGAAGATCCTCGGTGGAGCGTGCAATGCTCTCGGATCCGGTTATTTGCGCCAATACGCACGAAGCTTTCGGTGGCCGGGTCAAAGCGCAAATCCTGCGGGTCGCCGCCGATAAACGCGCCGACGCCGATCGTGTTTCCCGCCCCCATACGCACGCAACCGCTTACCACTGCATGCGCGCTAATGACGCACTTGTCGCCGATCACAGCGCCCGCCTCCACCACCGCGTACGGTCCAATGTGGACATCTCTGCCCAACTGGGCATCCGCCGCTACAACCGCTGTGGGGTGAATCATAGGCCTTCGTGTAGCGGTCTTCTTCGCCCTTCACAATACCTGCCTGCAAATGTGGCGTTTATTCGGGGTACGCGGAAATGCGCAACTCCGAGCGGGAAGGGGGCGGGCTGCCGAATTCGCGCGTGAAACAGTCTGGGCAAATGCCGTGGCTGAAGTTGCTTCCGGTGTGCGCGTGGATGTAGCTCTCCACCTGCTGCCAGTAGTCGCCATCGTCGCGGATACGTTTACAATACATGCAGATAGGTAACAGATCCTTAAGGATACGGATTTGTCGGGCGTATTCGAGGATGCGATCGGCCACGCGTAGGCGCATGGAGATGACTTCGCGGTCGAGGGGTTTGGAGAGGAAGTCGTCGACGCCGGCGTCCATGGCGCTTCGGAGGTTTTCTCGGCCCGTGTTGATGGCTGTGAGGAGGATGAAATAAGTGTAGTCGGTTTTTGGGCGGTTGCGCACGCGCTGGCAGAGTTCGAGGCCGTCCATGCCGGGCATCATCCAGTCGCTCACGATGACGCGCACGGGGTCGGCATCGAAGCGGGCCCAGGCTTCTTCTCCGTTTGCGGCAACGACTACTTCGTGGCCGACATGTTCCAGGGTGAGCTGGAGTACTTTGACTGAAACGAAATCATCCTCAGCGATCAGAATTTTCATGTGCAATTTCTAGGCTCTCAGGCAGGCCTCCAATAGGGCCGCTCGGACTGCTTCAAACTCGGGTGAAATTTTTGCCGCGGCCACTGCTGCCGTGGGTAAATCGCGGGCGTCCACGGCCATCTCGACGCGACCGCATTCGGCGACAAGTGCGTGTGCGCCAAAATTGGCGGCGCTGCCTTTGAGGGTGTGCGCGATCCGTTTGGTGAGCTTTGCGTCGCCCGCTTCGATGGCGGCTTTGAGATCGGCAATGAGGAGTTGGCCGGAGTCGATGAATTGTTCGGCCAAACTCGCCAGGAGAACTTCGCCCTGCTCGCCACCCAGCTCCCGGAGTTGCGCGAGGGCAGCGGGTTCAACTGCCAAAGCAGGGGGTGTGGAGGGCGTTGCCGGCGCGCTCCGCCGTCCGGGAGGGACACGTTTGAGCACTTCGCGCAGCTCATTCTCTTTGAGCGGTTTGCTCATGTAATCGTCCATGCCCGCCGCTAGGCACTTCTCACGGTCGCCTTCCATCGTGTTGGCCGTCATCGCGATGATCCACAGTTTCCGGCCCGCCCAAGGATTGTTCTCGCTGCTTTCTAGGCGCCGGATTTCGCTCGTGGCCTCGTAGCCGTCCATTTCCGGCATTTGGCAATCCATGAGGACGGCGTCGACCTGGAGCTGTTGGAGGGCGGCGACTACTTGGGTGCCGGTTTCGGCCATGAGAATGACCTCGTGCCCGAACTTGCTGAGTTGATGGCGGATTACTAACTGGTTGACCTTGTTGTCCTCGGCTACGAGGAGCTTTAGTCCGTCTGGTGGTGCCTCGACGGGGGGCGGGTCTGCTCGAAAGCGCTCCTCCTGCGTGGTGAGGTTCGTGGGTGCTTCCGCAATCCAGTCCATGAGGGCGTCCGAGCGCAGCGGTTTGGTGAATAAAAGCGAGCAACCCGCAGTGGTTTCCGCCTCGGTGAGGGCGACGCGGTTGAAGGGTGCCACGAGTGCGCAGTGGGCACCGGTGGCGAGTAGCTGTTTTAGTTCCTTGGACGAGTGCACCGCCGCGCAGATGCCTTCTTCCAAAAGCACGAAAGTGCGTGCGCCATCCTCTTTGTCGCGGGGGGCGCACAGTGCCAGAAAGGAGGCTGGATCTGGTGCCTCCTCTACCAGGGCTCCGGCGGCTTGCATGGCGAGGGCAATTCCCGTCCGGGCGGATGCGTTGGGGTCTGCGAGAATGAGTCGGCAGCCGCTCAAATGGTTGCCCGTGTTCTCTTGGAGGGCTGCCTGCGAAACTGGGAATTGCGCAGTAAACCAGAACACCGAACCCTGTCCGGGGACGCTTTCCACTCCGATGTCCCCGCGCATTCGGTGGACCAGTTCGAGGCTGATGGCGAGCCCGAGGCCCGTGCCGCCATAGCGCCTGGTGGTGGAGCCGTCGGCCTGGCTGAATGCCTTGAACAAAAGCTTTTGTGCGTCCCCGGAAATGCCGATGCCCGTGTCGCGGATGCGGAATAGGATGCGGGTTTGTTCCGGTGGAGTCTCTGCGGAATTGTCCAGATGGCATTCCAAAACGACCTCGCCGGTATTGGTGAACTTGAGGGCGTTGCCGAGCAGGTTCATCAGGATTTGACGCAGTCTTCCCGGGTCTCCCCGGAGCCGCCGTGGCACGGAAGGGTGCAGGACCAAGGCGAGTTCCAACTGTTTGTTGGCAGCCCGTTCTGCGAGTAGATCCGCTGCGCCGTGGACGACGGAGTTGAGGTCGAAGTCGATCTCCTCGAAGGAAAGCATGCCTGCCTCGATTTTGGAGAAATCCAAAACGTCGTTTAGAATGGTGAGCAAGGCGTCGGCGCTACTGGAGATGGTTTGCACAAAATCGCGCTGCCGGGAAGTGAGCCTAGTGTCCAGGAGTAGTCCGGCCATCCCGATGATGCCATTCATCGGGGTGCGGATTTCGTGGCTCATGTTGGCTAGGAACTCGCTTTTGAGCTTGGCCGATTGCAGGGCTGTGTCGCGTGCCACTTCCAGCTCGGCTTCTGCTGTCACGGTGCGAGTGACATCCACGCCGATCGCCCCCAGCAGGACCTTTCCCGAGGAAAGCTGTAGGGGAAAGCGCAGGACGCGCCAGTGCACCTTGCTGCCGTCTTCCAGCTGAAATTCCTCTACAACACGGCGAGGGACTCCGCTTTGAAGTACGTCCAGTTCGAGTTGTTCCACTTCGCCGGCGTGAGGAAGCCCCAGCAATTGCCTGTCATTTTGTCCCTCCAACCCGCCCGGTTCTACATGGCGGAGTTCCTCGTAAATCCGGTTTGAGAGTAGGTAGCGCCCCTCGTCTCCCTTGATGAACATGATGGCCGGGGAATGTTCCACAAACGCGGAGAAGCGCTCTTCGCTTTCCCTTAACTCCTGCTGCGCTCGCCTGCGTTCTGTCGTGTTCTGCATGACCGCTAGGATGCGTTCGCCGCCATCCTCCTCGCTTGGCACTGTGGCCAGTACCACCTCCCACCATTGTAGTCCTTTGGTGCGCGATTCCATCGCGAGATCTACGGTCACAGTTTTACCCCGGCGAGCGCGTCTCAGGGCCTCGGCCGCCATTTCTTGCCATTGCGGTAACCACCAGGACTGCCAGCTTTCCTGTGCTAAATCCTGTCGATCCACAGCACCCATGGCACGGCGTCCGCGGTCGCTGACAAACTCGACGCGGGCATTTTCTCCCAGCAAAACGATGCACTCCGCACTGTGCTCCAAAATGGTGCCTTGGAGTAGTTCCGCCGTGGCGAACTCTGCGGCGGTGCGGCGGGAACGCTTGCCGGCCTGCAATGCGATGAGTCCGAGCGCAGCGGCGAGGGCGGCTTCGCTGAGGGCGGCTGTTCTGATTTGATGGAGGGTGGAGTGGATTGCGTCGGGGAGAACGACGGGAGGCGTGACTTTTTCTGGGAACGTTTCTTGCACGAAGCGTTCAAGCGCGGCGGGCACCGAGGGGAGTTGAGTCCACTGCCACCACGCAGCGGCGGCGGCGGCGAGGATGAGGGGGCCGGTGAGAGCGCGTTGAAAGGGAGAGGTTCCCATGTGGTTGAGAGGGAGAGAGGAAGGCCAGGCGATTGCTTATCGTGTAAATTAATGAAAAGTCAATCGCTTGTCCCAAGGCAATCTCTGCGCCGCCATGCCGTTGGCACGGGCAAACGCAGAAGCAGAAGTAAGCCCATCCTGAAGTGGCCGATCCCGAGGAGCGTTCCAGACGCTGTGCGTGGAGGTGGGACTGTGCGGGCAAAAAAAACCTCCCGCACGGCTTGTGAGCAATGCGGGAGGCTGGACAGGACAGAATCCTACAAGTCTTACTTGACCTTAGCTTTAAGGTCTTTTCCTGCGGAGAATCGGACGACCTTTGAGGCCTTGATTTTCATCTTCTCCTTTGTGGAAGGGTTGATGCCAGTCCGGGCTTTGCGCACAGCCACTTTGAAGGAACCGAAGCCCACAAGCTGGACCGCTTTGTCCTTCTTGAGGCCCGTCTTGATACCTTCTATGACCGCATGGACCGCTCTCTCCGATTCGGCTTTGGACGCGTCTTTGCCTAGCGAGGCCTGCACGGCCAACACCAATTCTGCTTTGTTCATTTAACGGGGGGGTGGGGGGTATCTGATTTGGAAATCCGCAGGAGACTTCCCGGCTAAGCCGGAAAAGCCCCGGCGAACTTTTGCGGTTTGCCATTCAGTGCGGTAAGCGTCAATGGGAAAAATACGGAACCGCCCGGTTTGCGTGTTCTGTGTGTAAATGCCTTGCGCTGCATTCATGATGTCGTTGCTGCTGAAGCCTCACGGTTTTCTAAGTTTTCGATTGCGGCAAGTCCAAGTGCGCCTCCAACTGGGAGGACAAACGACACATGGAAATTCAGGACCGTATTCATTATTTTGCGGGGGTCGCTCCGGTAGTGGCGGAGGATGCTTACGTGGCTCCGGGCGCTGCACTTGTGGGCAACGTCCTTCTGGGGGAGCAGGCAAGTGTCTGGTTTCAGGCGGTGCTCCGAGCCGACTTGAATTCCATCCGTATCGGTGCCCGCTCCAATGTGCAGGATGGCGCTGTGGTCCACGTTGCCGACGATCACGGCACGGTTGTCGGTGAGCGCGTGACCGTTGGGCACGGGGCGATTTTGCACGCCTGTACGATCGCGGATGAGGTTCTCATTGGTATGAACGCCGTTGTGCTCGATGGCGTGGAAATCGGTGCACGGTCCATTATTGGCGCAAACGCGCTAGTCACTGCTGGGACGCGTATTCCGGCGGGGTCGCTTTTCCTGGGTTCGCCAGGGAAGGTCGTTCGGGCGCTTTCGGAACAGGAACAGGAAAAAATTGCGGAGTGGGCCGACCGCTATGTGATTCTCTCGAAAGCATACCGCGAAGGCCTTCCCAAAATCGTTTTGCCTCCACTCGCTTCCATCCCAACTGAATAATCCTTTCCGATGACCTCCGAAACTCTTCCCGAATCTCTCCAGCAAACACTTCGTTCTGAGTCGTTTGAAGACGCATTGCAGGCTGTCCTTAGTCATTTCGAGTGCCAGGCGGGCACTTGGCACGTCTTAAAGGAAGGTGCGCTCCATTTGGCAGCGGCGCGCCACATTCCGCCGCCCGTGTTGGCGTTGATTCAAGAAGTTCCCGTAGGCAAAGGGATTGCTGGTTTGGCAGCGGAACGACTAGAGCCCGTATCCTTGTGCAATCTCCAAACAGACACCTCCGGTCAGGCTCGCCCAGCGGCGCGTGCTACCGGGATGGAAGGATCCCTCGCCGTGCCCGCTCTGGACGCCGACGGAACTCTGCGTGGGGTGCTCGGGATCGCTAAGCCCGAAGCTCACGACTGGACGGACGCGGAGAAGGCGGCCGTTCTCGCGGCGGCGTCGGTTCTGGCTGGACGGTGAGGTCCCTTGGCGACGCCCGGGTGCATTCAGGGGGGGGGGACTGTGTAGTCGGGAATGTCGGACCATTTTCTGACCCGGAAGGATCGATTGTATCCTGCGTGCAATTTAAATAAAAGAGCCGGAGGCTCTTAAGAGATTAGCCGGTGGTGATGCTCGGAACGAGCGGAACCACCGGTACACCGACCCGACAGATTGCGCTCCGGAGGTGCGCAAGAAACGTGACGAAATTAACGGTGTCACGGAATAGGGTTGGCTTTCTCGCGCACCTCCGGCGCGCAATCCATTTGTTTCGACGTTACCGGTGGTTCCAGTCGCTGCGCTCCTATCACCACCGGCTAATTTCTTAAAAGCCTCCGGCTCTTTGGGTTCGCTATTTCGCCAGAGCCACCGCGATCAGTTTCGTCCCATCCTTTGCGTACAGGCGCCCGTCGGCATAGGCGGGTGAGGCCCACGTTTTTCCCACAAACTGGGCGCGACCCAGTTCCTTGTACCCGTCGCCCGTAGCTCGAATGAGCCGGAGTTCACCTGTGGAGTCCAGTACCAGCAGGGAGTCGTTCACGGCCGTGATACTGGCGTAGTCGCCCAGGCCTGCTTCTTTCCAGCGTTCTTCGCCGGTTGTGGCGTTGAGGCACACGAGTTCGCAGCGGCTGCCTGGCCCTGGGGTAAAGAGGTTGTCGCCTAGCTGCACCTGTGAGCTGATGACGACCTTCATCTGTGGATTTTCCCAGGCGCGTTGTGCACTAAAAGTGCCGTCCGCTTGAGCGATCTTGAAGCGGATCGTACCGATGCTCGTAGAGGTGACTGTCACCGTGTCGCCGTCGATCACTGGGGTGGCGACGTGCCGTTTTGCGCCCGTCTTAAGCGGCTCGCGCCAAAGAAGTTTCCCAGTTGCGGCATCCACTCCCATGAGAGCGTCAGCGGTGAGGTGCACGGCTTGTCGGACGCCCGCCAGGGTTGCCACCACGACGCTGGAATAGGCCGTATTGTCGTGGCCCGCCGCCCACAGTTCTTTGCCCGTGAGCTTGTCGAACGCCACCAAAGTCCCCTTGGCGGGACTGCCTACCGGGACAAAAATGCGGTCACCATCCACCACGGCTGAGCCGTTGTTCCCATGCCGTCGGGAGGCGGTCTCTTTCGACTCGGGGTCCGGGCTTTTGTTGCCAAACCAAGTGGCGCCGTATTGTTCACTGAAGCTCACATTCCAGAGCTGCTTGCCATCAGCGAGTGACAGGCAGCGAAATTCGCCGCCGCAAGATTGCACATAAACGCGGTCGCCATCGATGAGTGGAGTGCAGCGAGGTCCTTCACCATAAGCGTTTTGGAACTCCACCATCGGGCCCACATTGACGCGCCAGAGTTCCTTGCCGCTCGCGGCGTCTAGACAATGCGCGACCTCTTGGCCTTCGACGCCATCCATGAATACCAACCGACCTTTTGCGATGACGGGTGAGGATTGCCCTGGACCCGCAGCAACTTCCCAGAGCACCTTGGGCTCTAGAGGAAGAGCGTTCAACGGATGGCCAGAGTCTTGGACGGTTCCATCGCGTGCGGGGCCGCGCCATTGGGGCCAGTCGGATGCGAGAAGTGTGCCTGTGGAGAGACTTAGGGCGAAGAGCAGGGCGGGGGACGCTTTCATTTCGCGTAGCTTAACAGGCTCTCGCAGAGCTCAATCACATTTTCCTTGCGCGACTCTCAAGCGTTTCTTTGAAAATACCACTCTTTCGACACAAAAAAGGCGCAGCCCTCAGCGGACTGCGCCCTTTGTACGCTTACGCCAGAGGCGCTGTACGTGAAATGTCTTCGAGCAAGTGCTGTTGGCGTTCCAGGAGCACGTCTGCCCGTTCGCGGAGGCTGTCCCGTTGGCGCACCGCATTATCGCGTTCCCGACGCAGGCGCGCCAACTCACGTTCCGCCCGTTCGCGTTGTTCAGTGTCACCTCGCACGAGGTCGTTACGTTCGCGTTCCAGCGAGAACGCCTGTTCGCGGGCAGCTGCACGAGCGGCTTCTGCGGTGTTGCGGAATTCGTCCCGCTGCCGGACCACACCTTCGATTTGACGGGCAAAGTCTTCGGTGCGTGCGCGTAGGCTTTCGCGGGTTTCCTCCAAGAGGGCGAGCAATGTCACTTTCTCGTTGAGAAGTGCTTCGCGTTCGCGACTGAGCTGGT
>CAIWVL010000085.1 GCA_903916085.1 uncultured Spartobacteria bacterium | reverse complement strand
TTCTCCGCGCCCTCTGCGCCTCCGCGTGAGCCCCCTTTTTTTAAGTTAATTTAGGCGTTCTTAGTAGGTAGTTCGGTGAGAAATGACGCATGCGAAGCGGACCTCCTGAGCCCCAAATGGGCGAGTTATAGCAGTCTAGGGCAACGCCCTAGGATTACCGGTCATGTGACATCAGCCCTGTTAAGGACGCCCCAAAACATGCTACGATTTAAGACGCCCCTACAGAGCTGTGGATTTTCTCATTCAAAACCTAGGGCGTTGCCCTAGGCTGCAATGACTCGCCCCGTTGGGGCTTCGGAAACGAACCGATCCGACTTTTTAGGCTGTACGATCTACAGTGTGACCGGTCGCTAGCCCGTAAAAAAAGGAGCTCACCGAAATGGTGAGCCCCCTGTATTGTGAATGTGGCGCTAGTGTCCAGACTCTGAGTTACTTGCAGATACTGAGCACCTTCTCCACGATGTCCGTGGGGCGAGGCAACTGGCGGCGTTCGAGTTCCGGGCTGTAGATCGCTGGTGCATCGATTGCGCTCAACCGGAGAACCGGCGCGTCCAGATCATCGAAGCACTTCTCCTGAATAATACTGGCGATTTGAGCGTCTACGCCGCAGAACGGCTTGTTCTCTTCGACCAAGACAGCCCTGTGTGTTTTGCGAACTGTGCGCAGGATAGCCTCTTCATCCAACGGACGAATGGAGCGCAGATCTAAAACTTCAGCATGAATGTCGTGTTCCGCCTCTAGCAACTCCGCGGCCTTGAGTGCGGTGAGGACGGCGCGTCCGTGCGCAATGATGGATACGTCGGTCCCCTCGCGCTTCAGGTCGGCTACGCCGAGCGGAATGACGTATTCTTCGTCGGGCACTTCACCCTTGTCTCCATAAAGCAGGGTGTTCTCCATGAACATCACGGGGTCATTGTCACGGATGGCAGCCTTCAGCAAACCTTTGGCGTCGTAGGGAGTTGCGGGGCAGACCACCTTGATTCCTGGAACGTTGGCCAGCCAGTTCTCAGGGGTGTGCGAGTGCGTTGCACCCACGTTGGTGCCGCCATTCGCTGGGCCTCGGATCACGATCGGGCAATTAATAAGCCCGCCGCTCATGTAACGTACGAACCCAGCGTTGTTCACGATCTGATCCCAAGCCACGGATGAAAAACTCCAGAACATCAACTCCATCACGGGCCGGATCCCAAGCATTGATGCGCCAACGCCCATCCCGATGAATGCCGCCTCGCTAATAGGCGTATCTACGACTCGCTTGTCGCCGAAGCGCTTCCAGAGTCCTTCGGTCACCTTGTAGGCACCATCGTATTCGGCAACCTCTTCGCCCAAAAGGACTACGTTAGGGTCACGCTCAATTTCTTCAGCCATCGCGTGGCGCAGCGCCTCGCGGTAAGTAATTTCAGGCATAAAAAGGGGTGTTTCTTTGGCCATCGCACCATGCACCAGACATTAGGCACGGCACGGTACTTGACTAGTCGTTAAAGAAATGACGGCCTGTGCGGCCCGCTGCCGTTTGCCGGTCCACTTCAAAATAGACGTCCTCGGTAATCGATTCAACGGTGGGGATGGGACTTTCTTCGGCAAAATGAACGCTGTCCGCCGCTTCCTGCTTCGCAGCCGCGTCAATGGCCTCGTACTGTTCTTCGTTAAGAACGCGCTCTTCCAATAGACGGGCTTTCCAGAGGTTGATGGGGTCGTGCTGCGCTTTGTAGCGTTCGATTTCATCTTCGCTGCGGTAGACCTTATGCTTAGCGTCCGCCACGGAGTGTCCGTAGTAGCGATAGGTTGAGATCTCAAGAACGGTTGGGCGGGATTCTTTGTGTGCGCGATCCACAGCGACCTGGACTTTCGCACGGACTTCGTAGACATCTTCGCCGTTGAGTGTATCCCATTCAATACCAAAGCCTTCTGCTCGTTCTGCTAGGCAGGATTTCATTGCGCTCGAACGAGCCTGACTGGTGCCCATCGAGTAGCCGTTGTTTTCGATGATGTAGATGACCGGCAGATTGAATAGCGAGGCCATGTTCATGGACTCATAGAAGCAGCCCTGATTTACAGCCCCATCGCCCATAAAGCACATGGCAGACCCAGTTAATCCCTTGTACTTGAGGCCATAAGCGAGACCAAGACCGAGAGGGGTCTGGCCACCGACGATACCGTGGCCTCCCCAATAGTTCTTGTCGGGAGCAAAGAAATGCATGGATCCACCCTTACCTTTGGAGCAGCCCGTGGCTTTTCCAAAAAGTTCAGCCATACATTCGTTCATGTTCATGCCCACAGCGAGAGCATGACCGTGGTCACGGTAAGCGGTGATGACGTGGTCGTTCTGCCCCATCAGGGAACAAGTGCCGACCGCGACACTTTCTTGACCAATGTAAAGGTGTAGAAAGCCACCCATTTTGCCACCTTGATAGGCGCGTAGGGCAGCTTGCTCGAACCGGCGAATCCGCAACATCTCCTTGAGGAGACGGATTTTGTCGGCAGGCTCAAGCGCGGCGTTGATGGGAGCCGAGGCAAATTCGCAGGTGTTTAGCGTTGGCATGGCAAATGGGCGTTGTGGAGGACGGCGAGCAGGGTAGCCCCCGAGAGGGCATCAGGCAACCCCTGAACGCATCCGAAGTATCGTTGATGGTGCCGGACGGGGAATCGAGGTAAAAAAGCAGTGGGAGGTGGCCATTCAGTCGGTGGTTTTTGTTCTCCCTGGATTCCCATTCCCTCCCCCTGAATCCCATTTTTTGGCCCTCCCCAGAATCGGCGTTCTGTGTTGAGATCAACCGCTATGAAGTCGATCACCGAAGCGTTGCTCTACGGAATTGTAGATCTGGGATACATCAACCCTGCCCTGCTTGAGGACGTGACGGCGCGACTCTTGGAGGGAGGCGTCGATGCATTGCAGCTTCGCGCCAAAGGCTCGGACGAGGAAGAAATCGAGTCCTACGCCCGGCGGATCATCGGACTTACGGAGTCCGCCGGAGTCCCCCTGATCCTAAACGATCACCCAGAACTCGTTCCTTCCATGGGTGCACAAGGTGCTCACGTCGGCCAGGACGATTTTTCCGTTTCAGACGCCC
The DNA here is from genome assembly GCA_903916085.1 of uncultured Spartobacteria bacterium. GTDB lineage: Bacteria > Verrucomicrobiota > Verrucomicrobiia > Chthoniobacterales > Chthoniobacteraceae > Chth-196. The sequence continues at coordinate 5,545 of CAIWVL010000085.1, read as the reverse complement.
GTTGGCGGGCTGGGCGGGCTCTGGCAGGTGAAGTGCCTTTGCCTCTCATCGGTAAATCAACTCATTCTGTGGCACAGGCCATTGACGCACTCGAACAGGGCGCCGACTACATCGGGTTCGGGCCACTTTTTGCAACTCCGACCAAACCTGGTCGCCCAGCGATTGGCCTGGAGGACATCCGAGAAGTGCACCGACTTGTGAATCTGCCGATCTTCTGCATCGGCGGAATCAAACGCGAGAATCTGGAGCATGTGTTGGATGCCGGTGCCAGACGCGTGGTGGTTGTGTCAGCTATTCTGCAAGCTGCCGACATAGCGGGCTATTGTCGGGAAGTTAAAGCAGTGCTTCTGGCACGAGCCGCTACCGCGACTCACTGAGGTTGTCCTGCGCGTGCTGCTGTTGTTTGTGCGCCAGAGGTGCGCGAGCAAACCCTCGCACAGAACGCGAGACGCGTGGGTTGCGGATGTTTCTCGCACTCCTGCCGGAGCGCCGTCCGTGTGGTACGGTATTCCGGTGGTTCCAGTCGCTCCGCTCCTATCACCGCCGGCTAATCTCTTCCGAAGCCTCCGGCTCGGCTGCCGCCTTGGACCTTCTGGCAAGCCAGACAATTCCACCGTCCTGGGTAACAGGTAGGTAGTTCGGTGAGAAATGACGTATCGGTTCGCTTCTGAAGCCCCAACGGGGCGAGTGATGTCAGCCTAGGGCAACGCCCTAGGTTTTGGATGAAAAAGTCCACAGCCCTGTAGGGGCGTCTTAAATCGTGGCATGTTTTTGGGCGCCCCTACAGGGCTGATTTCATCCTGCCAGAAATCCTAGGGCGTTGCCCCAGGCTGTAATAGCTCGCCCCGTTGGGGCTCAGGAGGTCTGCCCCGCATGCGTCATTTCTCGCGGCACTACCTACGAGTGGTGCTCAACGGGCAGCTGAAACTGGCTGATCACTCGGCGTAGCCGTTCTGCAATCTCGCTCAAACCCACGGCGGCGCCTGCCGTTTGGGCTGAAGCCGTGGCTGTTTCTTCCGTAGCTTCAGCCATGATGCCGATGCTGCTTGAAATCTCTGTGCTGGCTCGACTGGCGTTGCTCAGGCTGCGCGAGATCTCATTGATGGCTGCCGACTGCTCCTCAATGGCACCCGCAGTTGTCGATTGGTTGAGGTCAATTTCCGCAATGATTGAGCTGATTTCTTGAATAGAGCGTACGGCTTGAGCGCTGTCTGTCTGAATGGCGGCGATCCGTTGTCCAATTTCCTCGGTGGCTTTCCCGGTCTGTAGCGCTAGTTCCTTGACCTCCTGCGCCACAACCGCGAAACCGCGCCCCGCCTCCCCAGCTCGCGCCGCCTCAATGGTCGCATTGAGGGCCAGCAAGTTCGTCTGAGCCGCAATGCCTGCGATGGCTTTGACCACGCCGCTGATCTGCGACGTGCTCTCTCCGAGTTTGGCCACGGTTAAATCCGTGGAGCGCGCCGCCGCTGCCGCCTTAGTTGCGATCATGGGGCCTTCCGCTGTGTTACGAGAGATTTCCGCCATGCAGGCGCTCATTTGTGCAACGGCCACGGCCACGGACTGCAAATCTCCGCTTACTTGGGTTGCTGCCTGGTTGACCGACTGCGCCTGAGTGCTGGTGCGATTAGCCGTTTCAGAAACTTGCTTGCTAATGAGCGAAAGTTGTCCTGAAGAGTCCTTGAGTGCGTGCGCATCGTTTGTAATGGCGCGCACATGGTTACACCAGTCTCCAGCCATGGCGTTGAGGGCGTTGCCAATGATGCCGAGCTCGTCGGTGCGCGTGTTTTCGGCAATCTTAACGCTCAGATCGCCTTGGCCCAACCGGAACATGGCCTCGCTCACGCGAACGATCGGCTGGGCAATTCCCACTTGGCCCATGTACATCCCGATGGAGATGGCTAGCAAGATGCCCGCTGCCACTCCGACCACGGAAAACAGCACGCGTTGGTGGTAAAAACGCTCCAAGCCCGAGGTCATGCGTTCGATGTCAGCCGTGTTGCGTTCGGCAAAAGACACCACGGCTTCATTCAGTTTTTTGCGGTTGTTGCGATTCAACTCGTTGTCGCCGTATGGCCGCGCCAGATCCGCACCGCCCTCCCTAGCCAGTTGCACAAGACGTGTGCGAAACTCCACAAACTCTTTCGTTGAGGCTTCTAGCTCCGCAAACCCGGCGGCTTGTTCAGGCGGCAGAATGGATTTCCATTCCTTTTGCAGCTGTTGAAGTTTTTCAAGGGTTTCCAGCAGTGGTTTCGCAAACTTTTCGACCTGCGCTTCTCCCTTGGCGAAGTAAAGCCCCCGCGACTCCATGACGACCGCCAACACGCAGGCGTTCACTTTTTCGCCCAGAACAGCCCTTTGCGAGCAAAGGTTGCCCACTTTGTTTTGTCTCCTGAACTCGGCCATGCCCTCGGTTCCCACCAACAAAACCCCCGCAGAAACCGCGCCTAGCAGGATGAGGATAAGTAAGATTTTGCTGCGAATTTTCAGGTTTGAAATCATGGGTTTGGGGTGGGGGGGGTGGGTGAAAGTACGTTGAGTGGAGGGGGAAATCTAAGGAAACTTACCCTAGAGAATGGGTTAGGCAGAAGCTGGGCGCGTATAGGGACGGGCGTTGAGGCAGCTCTATGCTGCGGGAAAAATCAGATTCGCTCGGAAGCTGCGTCCCTAGGCCGGCAATTGGAATTGCCCGATCACGTGCCGCAGACGTTCCGCAATCTCCGCGAGCCCCGCAGCAGCGCCTGCTGTGTGTGCGGCCGCGGTTGTCGTCTCCTCAGTAGCGTCCGCCACAGTGCCGATGTTGGCGGATATCTCTTTACTGGCGCGCGTTGCGTTACTCAGGCTGCGCGAAATTTCGTTGATCGCAGCCGACTGCTCCTCAATGGCACCTGCGATCACAGACTGATTCATGTCAATTTGAGCAATGATAGAGCTAATCTCGCGGATGGATGTGATGGCCTGGCCGCTGTCTGTCTGAATCGCAGCAATGCGTTGACCAATTTCCTCTGTGGCCTTGCCTGTCTGTAGGGCTAGTTCTTTGACCTCCTGCGCTACCACTGCGAACCCTTTGCCGGCATCGCCCGCACGTGCTGCCTCAATGGTTGCGTTAAGGGCGAGTAGGTTCGTTTGCGCCGCGATGCCGGTGATCGCCTTGATGACATCACTAATTTGATCCGTGCTGTCTCCAAGCTTGGCCACTGTGGTGTCCGTAGAACGCGTGGCAGCGGCTGCCCGATTTGCGATCATCGTTGCTTCTGCCGTATTGCGTGTGATTTCCGCCATGCTGGCACTCATTTCCTCCACGGCCACGGCCACCGAATGCAGGTCACCGCTCACCTGTGTGGCTGCCCGATTGACCACTTGCGCTTGAGTACTGGTCTGGTGAGCGGTGTCCGAGACCCGCTTGCTAATGAGGGAAAGTTCTCCCGACGAGTTCGTAAGGGAGTTGGCGTCGTTGCTAAGGGTGCGCACATGCGAACACCAGTCGCCGACCATCGAATTGAGCGCGTTGCCGATCTCACCAATCTCGTCGGTTCGCGTGTTTTCTGGAATGTGTACGCCCAGATCGCCGCGTCCAAGCCGAAGCATGCCTTCGCTCACGAGGGCGATCGGGCGCGCAATTCCCACCTGACCTACGTACAAACCGACGGCGATCGCGACCAGAATCCCGACGCATACTCCCGCAGAGGAGGTGACCAAGCGCTGTTTGTAGAATCTGTCCTGACGGATCAACATCTTCTCGATGTCTGCTGTGTTCCGCTCTGCGAATGCGACTACGGACTCGTTGAGTTTCTTGCGGTTATTGCGGTTCGCTTCGTTGTCTCCGTAAGGGCGCGCCAAAGCGGCCCCTCCCTCCCGTGCCAACTGCACGAGTTGGGTGCGGAATTCCACAAACTCCTTAGTCGCCGACTCCAACTCCGCAAACCCTGCTTTTTGCTCCTGCGGCAGGATGGCCTTCCATTCGCTCTGCAGCCTCTGCAGAGTTTGCAGTGTCTCAAGGAGTGGCTTGGCAAACTTCTCCACCTGCGCTTCACCCTGAGCGAAATAAAGTCCGCGCGACTCCATCACGACCGAGAGGACGCAGGCGTTCACCTTTTCGCCGAGAATTGCGCGCTTTGAGCACAAGTTGGCCTCCACATTTTGCTTTCGAAACTCGGCCATGCCCTCGGCTCCAATGAGTAGAACAGCCAAGGCCACCGCTCCGAGTAGGGCGAGAATGAGCAGGATTTTGCTCCGAATTTTGAGGTTTGTAATCATGGCGATTTGGCAATGTTGACGATTGCTCCTTGGTGAAAAAGGCGGTAGCCTCCCCTCCGTCGTCCATGATCAAACTTGAGTGCCAATCTTAGACAAGTTTAATCAGTGGATTTTCACGCGTAGTTCCGTGCTGTCTTTGCAAGTGGCTGCCGTGGGGCATTTGCTGTCGCCTACCTTTGGCTGCGAGCGCTATCGAGTCCACTCGCGCCAACAATCGAACTTGGTTGAAAACAAATGGTGGCAAGGCGGCTCTATCTAATGTATCCGACAGAGTAGCGTATTCTGCTTTGCTTGATGCCAAGTAGCGCGCTAGAGGCCGCAATCCTCCCATACTACAAAATGAATTCCGCTCCTCCTGCACCGTCACTGCCTGTGCAACAACGTCCAGAACAACCCTCAGCGGCACTCCCTGAAATGGTGGAGGTCTCCTTGGGAACGCGCGTAGCGACGATGACGATCATCGTCCTTCCCTTTATCGCCGTTATCTTGGCTCCGTTTTTCTTCCACTTTACCCTGGTAGATCTGGGGTTGGTGGTGGGCTTCTGCGTCCTCACGATGCTGGGCATTACTGTGGGGTTCCACAGGCTGTTTACCCACGCCTCCTTCGAAAGCCCGACTTGGGTGAAATGCGTGTTCGCCGCCCTCGGCTCCATGGCCATTCAAGGCTCCGTTTTTGACTGGGTCGCAACGCATCGCCGCCATCATCAGTTCAGCGATACGCCGAATGATCCTCACTCTCCGCATCACCATGGCGAAGGAGTCATGGCCGTTATTCGGGGTGCTTGGCACTCACACATCGGCTGGTTCTTCAAACCCGAAGTATCCAATTTAGCGCGCTACATCAAGGACTTGCAGAGCAGTCGCGCCCTTCGGACTGTAAACTCGCTGTTCCCATTCTGGGTGGTCCTCACCTTCATCCTCCCAGCGGTAGCGGGCGGATTACTCACGCTCTCTTGGAGCGGTGCCCTCAATGGATTCATTTGGGGTGGACTTGTCCGCATCTTCTTGGTGCACCACATCACTTGGAGCATTAACTCCGCCTGTCACCTATGGGGCAGTCAGCCTTTCCCTAGCAAAGATTTGAGCCGTAACAACTTTATCTTTGGTGTTCTTGCCCTCGGTGAAGGTTGGCACAACACTCATCACGCTTTCCCTCGCTCGGCCCGGCACGGACTCCGCTGGTGGGAATTGGACATCAGCTACGGCGTGATTCGTCTAATGTCGATGCTTGGGCTCGCTTGGGACATTCGCCTTCCTGATGCTAGCCAACTTGCCAAGGCTGGTTCGCGCT
>CAIWVL010000084.1 GCA_903916085.1 uncultured Spartobacteria bacterium | reverse complement strand
GCGGTGGGAGTGAAACCCTGGGTAGGCGCAAAGCGCAGTGGTGAGTAGCCCAAACACAAGGGCCTTCAGGAGGCACTCGAAAATGTCCCGACTTTGCAAGGCCTCGTGGACAGCCGCCCAATAAGCGTCGGAATCTTGGGGCATCAGAATGCAGCCGGACAGCCAACCCCCAGTGATTCCGAGCAAGACAAAAAGGGAGGTAAGCGCCGGGAACACAAGAACGGAGGCGAGGAGCCGCGCCCCGGCTAAAAAGCCTTCTGGGGAAATGTCCATGAGTTCAATTGCATCGATTTGTTCGCTAGAACGTTGGATGCCAAGTTCTGCGGCGAGGGCGGTGCCAGCTTGGCCTGCGATCATTAGGGCGGCCAGGACGGGCCCGAGTTCTCGGCAGAGGCTCAGAGAAACGAGCGTTCCAAGCATGCCTGAGGCACCAAACCGGGAAAGGACGTAGTGGCCTTGGAGGCCCAGAACGAGCCCAGCAAAGGCCGATACAATCGCAATGACGGGCACGCAACGGACGCCTAGTTCGAACACCGAGCGCGCCAAACGAGCGCCCAAGGCACCGCCGGAGCGCGCGCGCCAAAGTGCCGTGGCGCAGAAGAGCGTCCAGCGTCCAAGCGCGGACAGTTTGTCCAAACTGAATCTGCCAAGTTGAGCAACGGCCATTGTTAAATAAAGTCAGCGCGGATTAGACAATAAAGGGAAGCCAAGCGCGATGCTTTGTTGAGATTCTCCGCACCTAGCTGGGCTGTGCGCTAGCTGCGCGTTCAAGAGTGCGTTGAGTTGGATAGACTCGGACGAAACGCTTCACAAAATCATCTTAACCGCAGCCGCAATGGCTGAGAGCAGAAGGAGGACTTCAAAGTGACGCTGTGGAATGCCGTGCAAAAATTTGCGCCCAAGCCAATTGCCAGCGAAGACAAGAGGGCAGAGGGAGAGATCCAGTAACACCGAGGAGGGGTGTAGAAGCCCGAGTGACGCTGAGAACGGCAGCTTGATGATGTTGATAATGAGAAAAAACCAGGCGCTGGTGCCCACTAGGTTCTCCTTCGGGAGCGCCAAGGCGAGCAGATACACCGCCATGATCGGTCCTGCTGCGTTGGCGACCATGGTGGCGATGCCGGCCCAAAACGCCATCGTCCACGCAAAAAGTCGAGTGTGAGGAATGGACCCGCCCATTTGCGGAAACAGGGTGCGAGTGGCTTGCAGCAGGGCGGTGCCAAGCAGCATCCAGCCCAAAAAGGGTCTGAAGGCGGCATCGGGCACGGCACGCATTAAGAAGAAGCCCGCCACGATTCCAACGACGGTGGGAGGTAGCATCCGCCCCACCTGGTTCCAGAGTGTGTGCTGGCGAAAGGCGCGCACCGCACAGAGATCGCCAAAAATGAGGAGTGGCAGGAGAATGCCGGTGCTGATCCGGGGGGGGAACGCCTCCGCCATCAGGGCGACTGTCACCAGACTCAATCCTGGGAAGCCGCTTTTGGACAGCCCGACGCAGAAAGCGGCGGCGAGACAAAGAAGTGGAGGCATTAGAGAAAGTTGGACTTCGAAGATGCACCTTAGATTGCGAATTTCGCAAGACATCTTGCAACTTTGGGGTGCGGCATCTGCGTTATCTACGCTTTCCTAGCAGTATAGAGTGCCGCGACGCCTCCCAGTAGCGCTTCATAGGTGGGGTGCTGAAATCCAATGGCCTCCAGTCGGGAACACATGTGGGTTCCATTAGGAAAGGATTCAATAGAATCGGCTAAATACGTGTACGCTGAGCGCTCTCCGGTGAGGAGTGAGGCGAGGCTGGGTAAAATGTGGTGTAGATAAAACCGGTATAGACCAAGGAGCGGGGGCTCTGGCATTCCGAAATCAAGCACAAGAAGGTGACCTCCCGGGGTGAGCACACGCTGAATTTCGACGAGGGCACCGGTCCAGGACGCCATGTTTCTCAGGCCGAAGGCAACGGTGACGGCGTCAAAGCTGGCGTTTGGGAAGGGGAGTTGTAGGGCGTCGGCCACGACCAGATTCGGGAGTCTCTTACTTCGAGCGACTTGAAGCATGGGCTCGCAGAAGTCTGCTCCAATGAGGAGCGCCTTGGGGCATGCTCGCTTTAAGGTGCGTGCCAAGTCGCCGCTGCCTGTCGCCAGGTCAAGAATGGCGCTCGGTTGCCAGGATTGGACGACCTCCGCGGCACGCAGTCGCCAGAGTACATCCACACCGCAACTGAGCAAGTGATTGGCCAGGTCATATCGGGAGGCGATTTGAGCGAAGTACGCCCGCACGCGGTTTGCTTGAATGGAGCCGTCCAATGCCATGCCAGCGATCATTGGCCGAGTGCGCCCAGATGGAAAGCCGCAGTTGTCAATGAATGAGTGGGGCTAGTGGCCAGTACGGTCCAAAAAGTCGGCTCTAAAACGGCTTTTTTGAAAACAAAATCATAAAAGTTTCTCACCCGACGGTGTCTCTCTGCTCCCTCCTGTTCAAAAATCAGCCTCTTGTTTTTCTGAGAAGGCTGAGAAGAATTTACAGGGTGGGGTAACAGAGCACACAGGGGGTCGAAGATTCTGGCAAATAATCCGCAAAACTTCGGTGTACTACACTGCCAGTGTGCGCTCGTCCGAATGAGGAGCGTCGGCTCGGTTCTCAGTTCCAAAGGATGCCGGCAAGAAACGCTCCGAGGGCATAACTGGCAACGTCCCACCAATCGGCAACTCCCTTGTGGAAGAAGCGGGGGAAAGCCCACTCAAAGGCCACCGACCAGAGGAGTGTCCACTGCACAAGCTCTCCTAAGGTTGGCGGCGCGTCGTGACTGCGGAGTCCTGTTTTTCGGAAGACCCACAGCAGCGGCGGAAGTGCGGCTGGAATGAGGAGGCAATCGTCGAGGTGGTTGCGCAAAAAGGGCAGGCTTGATCCGAATTGCGTCTTCAAGACAAACCGGTTAAGCCCGTAAATAAGCGAGGCACCTAAGAAGAGAGGGTCGCGTAGATACCGAAAGCGCATGCTTGAAGTGGAATCTAACCGCACATCCATTGTATGCCAGTGGCGAAAAGGAGGCCGATTCCAAGACGGATGAGATGTTCCATGGGTGAGAGCGACTGGAGGTGGATGCAGTGTCGCAACGCTAGCGCTGGAGGGGAGGACATCGCCAACGGTGCGGCGGTCATGGGCACCGACATCGTTTC
>CAIWVL010000083.1 GCA_903916085.1 uncultured Spartobacteria bacterium | reverse complement strand
TGTCTGGAAATTCAGGACGGCTTGATCGTGGCGTAGCGTTCCAAGAGTCCGCGTTTGTATTTGTTTACGTTCCTAGCCTTTTTCTTTTATCGCTTAGCTTAATTCCCTCAATGAAGATTTACATCGACGGCGCACTTTATCCCGAATCTGAAGCCAAAATTTCTGTGTTTGACCACGGTCTCCTTTACGGAGATGGCATTTTTGAAGGGATTCGTTTTTACAACGGGCGCGTTTTTCGTTTTGAGGAACACTTGGAGCGGCTGTGGGATTCTGCCAAGGCGATTCGCCTAAAAATACCCATTAGCCTGGATGAAATGCGCGAGGCTACTCTGGAAACCATTCGTGCCAATGGATTGCGGGATGGCTACATTCGGCTGATTGTTACCCGTGGGAAGGGCAATCTTGGACTGAGTCCAGATCGGTGTCCGAAGGCGTCGGTCATTATTATTGCAGACAAAATTCAGCTGTATCCGGTGGAGAAATACGAGGTTGGTATGGTGATGGTCACCTGCGCCACTCGGCGGGCCACCCCAGCGGCACTTTTGCCTGCGGTGAAGTCCCTCAATTACCTCAATAACGTCATGGCTAAAATTGAGGCCACCCACGCCGGTGCCGACGAGGGGGTGATGCTCAACGAGCAGGGCTACGTTGCCGAGTGCACTGGCGACAACATCTTTGTAGTGCGCAAGGGCGCAGTCATCACGCCCCCCGTCTTCGCGGGTGCGCTTTGCGGCATCACGCGCAATGTAGTGTTCGAAATCTGCCAGGATCTTGGCATTCCCATCCGCGAAACTGAGATGACTAGGTACGACATCTACACGGCAGACGAGTGTTTCCTCACGGGCACGGCGGCAGAAGTCATTGCTGCCATTGAACTAGACACTCGCATCATTGGGACGGGTAAACCAGGGGTCATTACCCAGCGTATCATTGCCAAATTCCGGGAATGGGCGGGTTCTACTGGGACACCTATTGACGCAGGCGCGGCGCAGGGTTGAGGCGGAGGAACTGAAGGCCTCAATGCGGCGGGCGGCTGAGACTGCAATTTTAGACTGCAATTCTTTGTGACGCCGCAGGATTTTGGATTACATTACAAATGAGGAACGACGATGCCGCGCAGTAGGAAACAAACGGAGTCTAACGATGCTATGTGATGTCTGTAAAACGGAGACTGCGAGCGTCTTTCTGACCCAGATTGTGGATGGTAAGATGCAAAAAGTGAACATGTGCGAGGGCTGTTCCAAGGCTAAGGGCGTGGCGGATCCGACGGGGTTTGCCCTCGCGGACTTGCTCCTTGGCATGGGGGCTGCCCAGCAATTGGAGCGAACCACGCCCGAAGGAAAGCGTTGTCCGCAGTGCGGGTTCACACAGAGCGAGTTTAAGAAAACGGGGCGCCTCGGGTGCTCGGTATGTTACGGAACTTTTTCTGAGGGCTTGGAGCCAATGCTCAAAGGAATGCATAAGGGGCTCAAGCACACGGGAAAATGTCCGGAGCGTCTGCAACGCACTCAAGCCAGGGACAATGCGCTACGCGAACTGCATGCAGATTTGCGTCATGCGGTGGTGTCCGAGCGGTATGAAGATGCGGCTTCATTGAGGGACAAGATTAAGGCGCTGGAGTTCGAGGCCTGAAAAATTTAGATGCTTCAGACATGCGGGGAAAATTGGGGAATAAAGGGTGTCATTATGGCAATTCGCAACATTCTGAGTAAGAGCAGCGACTGGCTGCGGGGAGAAGGTCCCCATCACCAGATCGTCGTCAGCAGTCGCGTTAGGCTGGCTCGAAACTTGTCTGGAGCCCCGTTTCCTGGATGGGCGAAGAAGGCGGAGCGGACTCAGATTTTGGAGCGTATTCGGCCCAGGGTGGAGGAGTTACCCGAGATGGCGGACGCATTTTCGTTTGCGTGCCAGGATTTATCGGCCTTGGAGAAGCAGGTATTGGTGGAGCGACATTTGATTTCGCGGGAACACGCGGCCAAGGGGCCGGGTTCGGCTGTGGTGATGAACAAGCGCCAGACGCTCTCGATCATGATCAACGAGGAGGATCATCTGAGGATGCAGGCGATCCGGTCTGGACTCCAGCTGCGGGCTGCTTTTAAGGCGCTTAATAAAGTAGATTCAGAGTTGGAGCAGAAGGTGGACTTTGCATTCGATCCAGTGTTGGGCTACCTGACGGCATGCCCGAGTAACGTGGGCACGGGAATGCGAGCTTCAGCGATGTTGCACGTACCGGCGTTGGTGCTGAGCGAGCAGATCAATCAGGTGATCCAGGCAGTGAACAAGATTGGGCTCGCAGTGCGGGGCCTCTACGGAGAGGGAACGGAGGCATTGGGGAATCTGTTCCAGATTTCCAACCAGATTACTCTCGGCGAGAGGGAGGAGGAGATTATTGAGCGGCTGCAGAAGGTGATTTTACAGATCATCGACCACGAGCAAAACGCGCGGCAAACCTTACTACAGCAGCGGTCTAATACGCTTCTGGATTCTATAGGACGATCCTATGGTACACTGCGCCACGCATACTCCATGGGTTCCAAGGAAGCGCTCAATCTTCTTTCGCTAGCGAAACTCGGGTGTGATCTCGGGTTTTACTCCGAGGAACAGCAACATGCTGTAGATGAGTTGTTTATGGAAACCCAGCCTGCGCATTTGCAGAAAGGCTCTCCTAAAAAGCTCGCCACGGAAGAGCGGGACACCCTGCGTGCGGACATTATCCGGCGCAAACTCGCCGAGTTCCAGCCGCCGGATGTGGCCGGTGTGATGGCGCGTGTGCAGGTGGTGCCCCAAAAAACAGGCGAAGAGACCGCCCCGGCGGAGGGAACTGAACCTTCTGGGGAATCCTCTGAGGGGGCGCTGTAGGCGCAAAAATCACAAACAAATGAGCGTTGCCCGCAGCCGGGAGAGTGTGCTCGGCTTGTCATTTCGAAAGTTGGAACGTATTAGTTCTTTTTTTACTCTTCAAACCGCTTCCTTTGGCGTTTTGTAAAGACTCAGTTCTCAATCTGTTACCCCCTATGGCAACCTGCTCAGAAAAAGAGCTCCCCGAAAAGGCTCGTGCGCTTTGGATCAAGGCAAAGAGCGCCGCGGAACTCAAAAACTACGGTTACGCGATCTCCCTGCTACAGAACGTCTTAAAAGAGGTGCCCGCCTTTTTGGACGGCCGTAAAATGTTGCGCTCTGCAGCGATCGCTCAGAGCAGTAGTGTGAAAAAGGGGAGCAACCTTTTCAGTGGGCTCTCCTCTGTGTCCTTGCGCGGCGCCTCGAATGTAAAGAAAGACCCTCTAGCCTCTATGGATCAGGCGGAGCGGATTCTGGATTCTGACCCATTTAACGCGGGGGCAAATCATTTGCTCAAAGAAGCTGCCATGGCAGCGGGCATGGTTGAGACCGCGATTTTTGCGCTGGAGACTCTATCCAAAGGCAACCCAAAAGACACCAAAGTTTTACATGAGCTTGGCGACCTTTACCTTGCCAATGACAAAACGGAGCTTGCCCTAGAGGTGTTTAACCGTATTGCGGAGATCAATCCGGCAGACTTGACCGCGATGAAGCGAGCCAAGGATACGGCTGCTCAACAAACTCTGAAGCAGGGAGGTTGGGAAACCGCCAAGAGCTATCGTGATCTGATTAAAGACAAGGACGAGGCGAAGGCTTTGGAGCAGAAAGGTCGGACCTTCAAGGACGTAGCCACGATCGACGCTCAGTTGGCGGAGTTGAGTGCTCAGTACGAGGCCAATCCCCAGCATGTGGATGTGGTGCGTCAAATTGCTCTTTTGATGGAGCTTAAGCTGGAGCAGACCGGCCACGCCGACGACTTAGCTGGAGCGGTGCAATGGTACGCCTATTGTGAACAGCTTCTTGGTGGAAGTGATCCCGCCTTGTCCCGCAAACATTCGGATTTGCGCTTGCGTCAGTTGGATCAGTCTATCAAGGCTTTTGAAGAGTGGTTTGCGGCCGGTGGCGACGCGCACCCTGAGGCGGAGCAGTATCGTCAGCAGTTGGCTGACATGAAGCTGGAGCGGGAATCCGCTAACATTGGGGAAGCGCGGAAGCGCGTGGAGCGTAATCCCACCGATCTACAGCTTCGCTACGAGCTCGCCGAGCGTCTGATGGCAGCCGGGCAGTTTACCGAGGCGATTCCCGAACTGCAACGTGCCCGTCAGAATCCCAACGTGCGTCTAAAGGCAGTAAGCCTCCTAGGCAGGTGTTACTCGGAGAAGGGGATGCGCGATTTGGCGGTGCAGCAGTACAAGACCGCGGTATCCGAGATGGTCGCGATGGACAACACAAAGAAGGATACGCTCTACAGGCTGGCTCTGCTCCATGAATCGATGGACAACCGAGGGGAATACGTTGAGTGCATTAAAGAGCTGTACGAGGCCGACTACGGTTACCTCGATGTGGCTCAGCGCGTGGAGTCGAGTTATTCGACGCCAAAAGCCTGAATGCGTTCGGCCTGAATTTTGAGCGGTTCCCATTCGCCTTTTGGAGTGATTGAGCCTGGAATGATGCGGGTGATTCTACTCCTTTGCCTGGGCATGAATCACAGGCTCCACCAGTAGATAGTCGAGTCCCACCATGTATGAGGGTTTCGCTGCTGGGTTCGCTCCGGTGATCTCAATCCCGAGCAGGTGCTCGCCCTCGGATAGGTCCAGCTCGCATAGTTCCAGCACCGGCGTGTTGGAGACCTTAGAACCGAAAAGATCAAACTGCCCATTTTGTATTCCTTTTTTGTCCAGTTGTAATCGGACGACGGCATAGTCTGGCGCTCGACAGAACACGGCTTTCAGTTTGTAGCGGCCTGTAGTTTTGATGGGCACGGCTAATTCTAGAACGTCACCTGGTTTGGCACCTCGCCAAAACAGCTGTGAGTCTCCCGAAAAAGCGCCGTCCTTGAAGTGTGCCATGGCTTGAGGCGAGGCGATTCCGGTGCCAGTTTTGGACACAATGTTGAGGGACTCGCCCTCGAGAGCTCCGTCGACTTTGTACGCAGCCGGAGTGGGGGCGCCGGGGAGGCCGACTTGTCTGGGGCTCGCTAAGTAGGCTGTGAGGTCGCGCATTTGGGTGTTAGAAAGCGCGCTGAAGATCCCTGCCGGCATCATGGAGATGCCGGGTTTCTCCTCGGACTTTACATCGGCCCGGCGCAATTGTTCCTCCGCTCCTAGGGTTTGGACAGTGATGGCGGTCGCATTCTCCTGACGCACCATTCCGCTGATGACCTGACCATCCTTGAGCGTAAAAGTATGCAACTCGTAGTCTTTACCGATGATCGCATTGGGATTAGTCACATTCTCCAGAATGTAATCCAGGTCGGCGCGGTTAGAGCCCGTGAGGTCCGGGCCGATTTTTGCGCCCTCACCAAAAAGTTGGTGACATTGACCGCAGATGTTTTTGAACAAGAGCCGCCCTTGGGCGAGATCGGCGGTTTTCAAAAAGCCTGGAGTGAGGATTTTTTTGAGGCGTGCATGTTCAACAGCGGCTGCGGTTGCCGTGGCGTCCTTGTCGCCGGTGCGTACGAGGCCCCAATGTTTTTCCAAAAGTTCGGTGAGTGCCGGATCGTTGAGGCCTGCGATCTGGCGGGCGGCGAAGACGGGGATGTCGGTGTGGGGGATGCGCTTGGCGGCTACGGCGTCCAGAAGCTGACGGGCTGTAGTGGCGCGCCCGGCAAGAGCTAGGATGGCCGCTGATTTTTCCTCGGAACTGTAGCCAACGTACTGAGCCAACACTGCGCGGAAAAATTGCGCCGAGGGGGATTGCTCGGCGTTTTCCGAGGCTGAAAGTGAGGCCCCTTGACGGAAGGCGTCTAGGCGCAGGGAGGAGTCGGTCAGGAGCGCTAGGAGCATTTCTCCTAGCGCAGGATCTTTGGCGGCAGCGAGGGTTTGGAGCGCGCTTTGACGCCGCAGAAACGGGTTTGCGGAGTTACGGGCGAGCGCGCGGAGTTCGGGCCAAGCGCGTATGTCGTCGAACGCAGCGGCGAGGGCGAGACGCACGTCATCAAGAGCGGCGGCATCTTGTGCGTTTGTGGGGGTGATTAAGAGTCGAGACGTGGTCTCGTAAGCAGCTTTCCAGTGGGGCGGCTGTTCGAGGTGGAATCGGCCTTTGAGTGCATCAGCGAGCGGGGCCATGTAAAGGAGCGCGGCGGCTGGGTCCTTGGCCTCGGCGGCTCCGGTGAGCAGGAGATCGAGAGCAGTGGTAGATTGCGTCTCTGCGAGACGTCGTGCGATGAGGCGCGCGGGCAGCGAGATGCGTGAGTCCCGCAAGAGCGCGAGGGCCTGTGCAGGGTCCTCGGGAACGGCGGGTTCAATGGCATACCAAAGCATTTGCGGGAGGTTATGGTCGGAGGCGTCTTCTGTGTGTTGGAGCAGGGCGCGTGCGATGTCCCAACGCTGCTGGAACGGCAAACGTTGGAGCGCGGAGGCAATCGCGAGGCGAACAGGCGCAGCAGACTCCTCGATGGCCATGCGACGCAATTCGTTCAAAAACCCTTGGGCTGGTGCCTTAAGCTCGAGGCTGAGTTGGATGGCCCATTGGCGAACTGCGGCATCGGGATGTTTGAGGAGACGCAACCAAAGCTTGGCATTGGCAGGATCGTTCGTGGCGTGGAGCCACCACATGAGGCGGAGCCTTACTTCGGGTGAGGGCTCTGCTAAAAGAAGTGCTGTAGCTCGGGTAATCAGAGCAGCATCTACGGGAGCCTTTGCGGCGGCTTCTTCGATGCACCGCCGGGCCATGCGGTTGAGCCAGCCGTTGGACCGGAACTGCAAATCCAAAGTGGAGGTGGCGTCCCACATGCCGGCGGTTTCGTGCCAAGGTTTCCAGCCTTCGTAACGGACTCTGTAGAGTCGTCCGTTGGAACGATCCCAAATTTCAGATTTGCTGGTGTGACATTTCTGGCGGTCGTACCAGTCGCTAAAGACGAGGCTGCCGTCGGGGGCTGCCTTGATAGTGACGGCGGTGAAATTGAAGTCGTTGGCTTTGAAAAAATCGGGGAGATGAGAGGCCTTGTAGCCGGAGCCCTCAGGGAGGAGCTGCTCTTGGTTAATCCGTTTGCCATGAATGTTGCCAAAGAGCGGGCGGTCTCTGTACTCGGGCGGGAAGTTGTCGCCTTGATACACGCAGAGTCCGCAGTGGGCGTGGCCGCCTCCAGCTTCGTTGGAGATGTCGCGGGCGGCGCTCCACTGGTTGCCGACAAAGTGAGAATGATCAGCAATCGTGTCTATGTTGTTATAGACGTACGGATTGAAGTGCCCTAACGGGTTAGATTGACGAAGGTAATATGCGCCCTGAATGATGTGCCAAAAATGCGGAATCACGCAGGCTTCTGCGAAAAACTGTCCTTTGGAGTTGTAGTCGAGCCCCCAGGGATTCGAGGTGCCTTGAGCGAAAACTTCGAACTCTTGGCGCACGGGATGCCACCGCCAATAGGCGCAGTTCATAGGCGTCCTAGGGCGGGGTCCCGCCGGTCCCGTGCAGACGCGCACTTGGGAGTGAGTAAAAACCCCATGGCAGCCGTAGAGCCAGCCGTCTGGTCCCCAGATAAAAGAGTTCAGAGTCTCATGCGTGTCATGCCATCCAAAGCCATCAGCCAGCACACGAGGCGCACCGGCTGGTTTGTCGCCGCTGGCGTCAATGGGGATGTGGAGTAGATAAGGGGCCGCCCCAATGTAGACTCCACCAAAGCCGACTTCGATTCCGGAGACAAGGTTGAGGTGTTCCATGAAAACTTTGCGTGTTTCGTATGTGCCATCACCGTCTTCGTCCGAGAAGATAAGGATCCGATCGTTGCCTCCCAGAAGATTAGCCAGTTCCTCGGGGTTTAGCTTATCCAGATGCGGATCTTCGTCTGGGCGTGGCACAGGAGGTTGCCCAGCGCGCTGGGGGTAGGTATTGCCTTCGACCACCCACAGTCGGCCATGCTCGTCCCAACAATAGGCGATCGGCTGGACAAGATCTGGCTCAGCCTTGAGGAGGTCTGCCGTGAAGCCGGGCGGCAAACTGAAACGCGCCAGCGCCTGCTGCGGTGTCAGAAGCGGGTTAGGTTCGTCAGCGCAAACAGAGAAGAGCGAACCCATCAGAAGCAGCGCGATGACACCAACACGACGAAAAAAGGAGTTGCCTATCATGGTTCTGGGAGTCTGGGGGGGGATCCGGTTGAGGGCGGTCTGCACTCGCACCTAAACAAGACCGAGAGGGGCACTGAAAAATTAGCTCCTGCTTTTGATTTGCGTGCCGGAGGCGAGTTTTGGCCTGGCACCTCAAATCAGGTAAACGTTCGGTATGAAACGTTCGGTATGATTTAAAAAATCCTTGGCTGGCACCCCGGCAAGGGTGCCAGCCAAGGATTAAGGCGAACATAGGCAACCCTAGGAACGGCGTACGCTACACTCCAATTCGGACGTTTCTCAGTCTACACCTTCAAAAACGATCCAAAGGTTTACCTGATTTGGGGTACTCAGCTGGGCAATGTGCTCCGGTTTCGCCTCCGCGCAAGTGTTAGCCTGCGCTAATAGCCAGCGCATTCCCTCGATTAGTTAGGGGTAGGGGGATACGCGCCCCGTCCATGCGGTGGGAGGCGAAAATCGCTTGGATCATCTCCACGGTGACTAACCCGTCCTCAGGGCCGCACAATGTTGGCTTGCCCGTCTCCATAGCCTGAATCAAGTCCTGGGCAGGTCGCAAGTGCCCGGCTACCTGTTCCCTGATGGTTGCGATGGGTTCGGCTTTGCCAAGCCCGGCGCTGCTCACCGGAATCCAAGCGCGCGGATCCGACCGCGGCTTGAACGGATTACCCCGGAGCACTTGAACCAGCGGTTCGGTGTCGATTCGCAAATCGAGGATGCCGCCGGTGCAAACAATCTGGAGCCCAAAGTTAACGGTCTTGTCGCCTGCGTTCTTTTTCGAACCGAAGAAGACGGGGATGCCGCTTTCCATCTCAAAACGCGCATGAATCTCGTCACCCACGATCAGTCCAAGGCCCTCGTCTGCCTCGTGGACGTCGGCGCTAACCGCCCAGCGCCCCTTTTCAAAGGCTGTGGCGCTGCAGGCAATCGGGCGGCCCGCAAAAAACGCCGCCAAGTTCAGGACATGCGAACCCAGCACCCAAAGATCCAGACCCCCACCGCGTTGATCTTCTTTGCCTCGGGCTCGAATTTCCAGCGGCACTCCCAATTCACCAGAAGCGAGTAGCTCGGCTGCAACCGGTAAGGCGGGATGATAGCGATTGCGATGGGCTATGGCGAGGCTGACGGAGTTTTGCTTACAGAGTCGGATGACGTCGTCGGCTTCTGCCGGGGTTCGCACAAAAGGTTTTTCAACGTAAATGCCGCGAGCACCGTGATTAAGCGCCGCAACAATCATGGCGTGATGTTGGTCGGCGTGCCGTGGGCAAACTGCAACGATGTCAGGCCGAAGCTCATCCAGCATTTGTGTGTAATCAGCGAATGGACGGGATCCGGTAAGGCGCTTTTGCGCTGAAGCGAGTCCGGCAGGGTCGGGATCCGCGACAGCGACAATCTCGGTTTGTGGCAGTTTAAGCCAGAGAGTGTCGATTCCGTGGCCATAGTTGCCCCGGCCTGTGTGGCCGATGACCCCGACTCGAAGGCGTTTGGAGGAAGCGCCGTCGGCTGCCTGCGAACGGGGAAGGAGACTGGAGGCTAGGACTCCTGCTGAGGCGGAGAGAAAGTGGCGTCTGAGCATTTTTTGGGGGTGCCTTTCGTTAGCAGGAGCGGTGCCATTTTCGTGCAAGGTCTTTGCTTTAATGGGCGGTTTTTGGCAGGGTGGTGGGTGCCACTCATGACTCCTTCCCGCCTTAATTTCCAACTCGAAGCAACCGCTTCCGGTTCGCGCGCACGCGCCGCACGCTTTCGTACCTTGCACAACGAGGTGCTCACGCCGTTGTTCATGCCAGTGGGAACGCAGGCCACGGTGAAGGCGCAGCTTACGCAGTCCTTGGAAGATTCGGGTTCTCAGATCCTACTGGCAAATACTTACCATCTCTTACTGCGTCCGGGCCCTGCCGTTTTTGACCAAATCGGGGGCATTCACCGGTTCATGAGTTGGAAGCGCTCCGTGCTTACGGACTCGGGCGGATTTCAAATTTTTTCGCTGCCGCACGCCCGTTCGATGAGCGAGGAAGGCGCTGTTTTTCAGAGCTATCTTGATGGTCGGACCATCATGTTGAGTCCTGAGGTGAGCATTGCCACCCAGCGCTCCATTGGGAGTGACATCATGATGGTGTTGGATCAGTGCATTCCTTCCACCGCAGACGTTTCCACCGCACGCGAAGCCATGGGCATCACGCACCGTTGGGCGGCGCGGAGTCTGGCGGCACGGGGTGAATCTTTGCAGTCGATGTTCGGAATTGTTCAGGGCGCTCTTTTTGAAGAGCTTCGGCGTGAGAGCGCAGCTGCACTTACAGAGATGCCCTTTGACGGATTCGCCATCGGCGGTCTGGCTGTAGGCGAGGGCAAGAGTGCGCGTGAGGATACTTGTGCATACACCGCTGATCTACTGCCCAGAGATCGTCCGCGTTATCTAATGGGGGTAGGCACACCGCTAGACATTTTGGAAGCGGTTCATCGGGGCGTGGACATGTTTGATTGTATTATCCCCACCCAAGTGGCTCAACGCGGTGGGGCGTTTACTTCGCGTGGTTTTTTACAACTGCGTCGTGGTATCTACAAAGCGTCCGACGAGCCCTTGGACGCCTCGTGCGAATGCCCAACGTGTGCCCGTTACAACCGTGCCTATCTGCATCATTTGACGAAGGCCAAGGAAACGTTGGGTTGGCAGCTCTTGGGACAGCACAACATTCATTTCTATCACAAATTGATGCGCGACATTCGCCGCAGCATTTTGGAAGACCGGTTTATGGCGCTGTACCATGCCAAGCGTGCGTTCCTTCAGGAAGACGACTTGGACAACCCAGTTCTGCCTGCCAAAATCAAGCGCAAGAAGACGCCGCCTTTGCAGTTGGGCAACTACGAGGTCCACACGGCCTTCGAGGGGTTTGCGAGCATTCGGCACATTAGCTCTGGGGAAATCATGCATTCGCGTAACGAGCCGATGGACGAGGCGCGTCAGCTCTACACGGAGCAAGCGGGTTTGTCCGAGCGCGTGCGCGTGCGGGAAGGTGAAGAAACCCCCGACCCGCTCGTGATCTGGGACGTGGGCTTGGGGGCTGCGGCTAACGCCATGGCTGCAATTACGTGTTTTGAAGCTGCGGCTCAAAATGGACCGGTGCGCCCCTTGCGCATTTTAAGTTTCGAGAATGATTTAGACTCACTCGCCTTGGCTTTCCGTCATTCAGATAAGTTCACGTACCTGCGTCACAGTGGGCCTGCCTGGATTTTGCGTGAGGGCAGTTGGCAATCCCGGGAGCACCCAGGGTTGAGCTGGCAGCTTGTGAAAGGTGATTTCTTGCAAACCATGCAGGAAGCGCCTGAGCCTCCAGATGTAATTTTCTATGACATGTTTTCTAGCAAGACGTGTCTGGATCAATGGACTTTGGAAGCCTTTGTAAAACTATTTACAGCGTGCCAGGGAAAGACGGCTGAGCTCTTCACCTACACTTGTTCGACAGCGTCCCGCGTGGCTATGCTTGCGGCAGGGTTTACGGTGGCGCGTGGGCGTAATTCTGGCGTGAAACAAGAAACAACGATTGCCTTCACGTCTGCTGCGGCCGGTCGTGGAGGGGAGGGCGCCTACGAGGTATTGGGCGCAGAATGGCTCAAGAAGTGGCATCGCTCGGGGGCGCGTTATCCGGTGGGGCTTCCTGTGGAGGCGCAGGAGGATTTTGAGCGTCTGATCACGGGCCATCCCCAGTTTGCAAATTTGTGATTTGGACTTTATTCGTGTTTAAGTTCAATTGGAAACATGAAATCTACGTCCAGCATGGGAGCGCCGTTCCTCCGGGAGCTTAGGGCTCCTTTCGAATGCTTTCAGGGCGATCAGTTTCCATTCAATGTCCCAGCGTTTCGTAGAGGCATTGATCTCAAGTTTAGAAGTAACGTGACATTCCTCGTTGGGGAAAACGGCAGCGGGAAATCAACGTTGCTGGAAGCCATCGCTGAGTGTTGCGGATTTAATCCAGAAGGCGGCAACAAAGATCACTATCGAGAAACATTCACAGAAAGGTCTGAACTCGCGAAAGCTCTGAGATTGTCATGGCTTCCAAAAACCACTCAGGGGTTCTTCCTACGTGCAGAGAGTTTCTACAACTTTGCAACCTATTTAGATCAAGTTTCTGACCTGCACGCATACGGAGGAAAATCGCTCCATCATCAATCCCACGGCGAGTCATTTCTTGCGTTGTTTGATCACCGATTTGAACAGGGATTATACCTGCTTGATGAGCCAGAAGCCGCATTATCCCCCCAGCGTCAATTGTCGTTCCTGAAGATAATCCATAATTTAGCACACCCCAATCAGGCTCAATTCATTATTGCCACCCACTCGCCGATCTTGCTGGCATACCCAGGCGCTCATTTGTTTTCTTTCGACAACACTGGCATTCAGGAAACATGTTATCAAGAAACCAAACATTACACTCTGACCAAAGATTTCCTAAATGCGCCAGAGCGGTATTTTAAGCATTTATTCAATGATTCCAATAGTGAGAGTAAAGGGGAGGTGGGGTAGCAAGTAGAGGTCACAAAATCCCTACGTTCACCATGTTATTTACTCGCTGAAATTCGCTTATTCACTCACGCGTCACAATCACTTTTCTTCGTTATTTAAAATATTATGCCGCAGCTACCGTCAGGGCTTCATTTTGGTTTGGGTAGAGATCCCATGATAGAGATTATTAAGGACGCACAACAAGGCAAAAATGTCTACATACTCATGTCTCTGGAGAAGATTGAATATTTGTTTAGATACATCGAAATTCTATACTGGCGTCCGAAATGTGACAATTCATCAGTGCTCAAGCTTGATGAGAACTCTACACAACCCCCAGCGGGTCTCGAATCCTACTCCTCCGGATACAATTTAATCACAATCAAAGAAGAATACGAAAAGTGGAGCAAGGCGGATCAGATCGCGTTCGAGGAATTTATAGATGGGCCTCGGGCGCAGAGTTTTTTTGATAAAAGCGTAGAGGTTATTAAGGAATATCAACAGCTTTTATTGCAACAACCAACCACACTACCTGGAATTTTAGCAAACTGGTGTGAATCACGCCGTGATCCATCGCAGGAGACGGTAATTGAACAAGATAATCGCCAACCTTTTGGGAAAAATTATTTTCGCAGTTTGGATTTTTTCAAATCTAAAAAGCCGCTTCCCTGGCCTGAATGGTATGAATCCTTGGCTGCGGTTGCAAAATTAGCAACAGCCCGAAAACACGCTCCAGCTTTCTATAGAGCTCACCACGATCCACTCGATATGGCGGAAGGTTTTGTAGGATTTCTGCGAGGTCGACATAGCGTTTTCAATGAAATCTTCATGTTCTCTGACGCTCCGCTTGATGCAATCGCCGGAATGATCCGCTGTACGCTGCCGAGGCTTGATTTGAAGAGGGAAACTGTTGAATTTATTGATTCAACAATGACAGTCATAATGCGGCGCCTAATCGCCGTTGTCAAAGATCCTAATCTGCCCCTCTATCTCAAAAACTCCCAATGGCCTATCCTCGGTGGCTTCGAAAGTTAATTTACGACGAAACTCAAGACGCGAGTGTACGGATTATCTTGAAGGTTAGGCTTTTGGAAGTAAGCCTCCGCGTCTGAATTTCGCCTCTGATTTATCCCGTCGTCCGCCCGCGACTCTGGCACTTTTTTAAGCCAAGTCAGTCAGTGCAGTGTCTGCGTCGCCGAATTGGTGGGTCTGCATGCCCATGCGCTCCATCATGGCTAGATGCAAGCGGCAGAGCTTGCGGTTGGGGTCGTTCGTGTAATCCAGGAAACGACCACCGCGGATCGTCCCACCGCCGCCGCCTGCGAGAAGTACAGGGAGTTTGCGGGAATCATGCGCGTTGCCGTCGTAGAGGCTGGAGCAGAACATCACCATGCTATTCTCCAAAAGACTGCGCTCGCCCTCGTTGGTCTCGTGCATCTTTGTAAGCGCACGGGCCCAAAGTTTCATGTGATACTCGTTCGCCTTTTGATACATCGCGAGCCGGGCGGGATCGTTGGCGTGATGGGAAAGTTCGTGGAGACCGCCGTTAATGCCTCCGAGATAGCCGAAGTTCATCCCGGATAAATCGTTGTTCAGCATCAAGGTCGCAACGCGGGTGCGGTCCATCTGGAATGCGAGCACCATGATGTCTAACATCAAGTTCATGTGCTCTTCCGGGTGCGCGGGAATTCCTGCCGCTGGGCGCGCAAAAGTGGGAGCCGTTACGGTGGGCTGCCAGCCCATACCCCCCGTTTCCTTTTTACTAAACTGATCCGCCCGCTCGATGCGCTGCTCCAATTCGCGCACTGAGCTGAGGTATTCCTCCATTTTAACGAGATCGCGTTTGCTGAGGACACGACGCAGGCTCTGGGCATCGTCCGAAACGAGGTCTAACACGCTTTTGTCACGGCGCCGTTTGCTGCCGTCGTCAAAAAGCTGATCAAATGCCTGCTGTGGATAGATTTCCTTGGGAGCAGGGGTTGTGGGCGTGCTCCACGAGATGTAGGCCGAGTAAATGGAGGTGTAGCCGCTATCCGTTCCGTACCCAGGGCCTTCGGTGCCGAGCACGAGGCTTGGAACGGGCGTGGCATTGCCAGAGTGGCGAGCCAGAAGTTGGTCCATGGTGGTACCCACTTCGATGTCGGTCGTGGTCTGTTTGACCTTTACGCCCGCCAGTAGGTTCATCTTTGGATAGTGACCACCTGGGCCGTCTACGGTCGTGGGGTTCCAGAGGCCCTGAAAAACGAGTAACTGGTTTTTCAGAGACTCCAGAGGACGGAGCGAGTCCTTGAGCACCATTCCTTCAGGTGTTTGCTCAGCACCCCAATGATGCGGGTTCACTCCGTTGCCCATGAAGACCACTGCGGTTCGTCTTGGGGCGGAGTTATTCTTGGAAGGCGGGAGTGCCTCAGCGCCCCAAGCCCTAATGGATTCCAGCCAAGGCAGTCCCAGTGCCACGCCGGCACCGCGCAGGAACCCGCGACGAGAGAGGGAGATGTCGGAGGAAATCATAAGTTTCTAAAAGGTGGATCCGTGAGATGGCTAAAAATTAGGAACGGCCGCCCTGAAAACAAGGGCGGCCTATCCCCCATGGACGGGGAAGTTGCACACTTCAGTTGCTGGTAGGCAGTTCGGTGAGATTGGTCGGGTGAAATTTCGTGCATTTGTGCGATCTTACTGGATGAGACTACGGTATGTCATCAAGCTGACGGAGGAGGAGCGAGGTTTGCTAACTAGGCTGACGCACACGGGTAAAACAAACGCTCGAAAGTTTGTCTGGTCTCGAGCGCTTCTAATGTGCGATGTGGGGCTTATTGCAAAGGACAACGATTGAAGGTCGTACAGGTGGCTGAGTCGTTGGGAGTCACGGAGCGGACAGTGGAGCGCAGATGGAAGGGATCGTTGGACGATGCGGTTACTGGCTCAAAAGATAGTCGAACTCAACCCAGACGCGTTTGCCAGGCGCGGTTAGTTTTCGCGTTTAGCAAACTCGACCAACAACGCGCGCAGTCTGGCTAATGCAGCCTCGGCGTCCGGTCCTTCAGCCTCCAGAGTAAGCTGAGTGCCGACTGAAAGGTCCGCGCCAAGCAGCTCTAAAATGCTGCCTGCGGAAATCACCTCGGTGCCATGGTGGATGAAGACCTTTGAGTGGAATTGGCGCACCGTTTTCACAAACTCCGCCGCTGGTCGGGCATGTAGCCCGAGGGGGTTTAGAATTTCCACCTCGCACTTCATGTCCAAAGCTAACCTAGCCCTGGGATTGCGCAAACGCGCACGTCATTTAAAACAACGGGGACCGTGTTTTTAGAGGTGGACACAAGTAAGACTTAAAGTTTGAGGCTTGGCAGCGAGGCACCTGAATCGGACACTCGTCGGAAGATGTCTGAACGCAGCTTACTTTCTGAGAAAGCGATTTCCCCACGGGATCGCCTGATTTTTGCTCTGGATCTCCCTACGAAAGAGGAAGCCCTAAAGTGGGTGGATCTCCTTGGTGATTCTGTTACTTTTTATAAGCTTGGTTTCCAGCTATTTATGGCGGAGGGATACTGGGAGCTTGTAGAGGAGCTCAAAGCGCGCTCCAAAAAAGTCTTCGTCGACCTTAAATTTTTTGACGTCCCTGAAACGGTCAAAAACGCGGTGGCGAACCTTGCCAAGCGCGGGGTGGAATGTTGCACAGTGCACGGGAGCCAGGCTATTTTGGAAGGCGCAGTGGCAGTAAAGGGGAACATGAAGGTGCTTGCGGTGACGGTTTTGACATCGCTAGATAGGGGCGATTTGGACGATTTGGGGTTTCAGTGCGATGTGGCGGAGTTGGTTTATTCCCGAGCCAAACGCGCTTTAGAAATTGGGTGTGACGGCGTGATTTCGAGCGGTTTGGAGGCCACGCGCCTCAGGGAAGGGCTGGGGGCAAACTTACTGATTATTACCCCAGGAATCCGCCCGGTTGAGAACCGTCCGGTGGACGATCAGAAGCGGACAATGACCCTAGTGGAGGCTTTTCAAGCGGGAGCGGATTACGTGGTCGTGGGGCGTCCTATCCGGCAGGCGGCGGATCCCCGAGCCAAGGCGCTGGAGATGCAGTCAGAAATTGCGGCGGTATTTGCTTCCGCTGCGCAAGGGGCGCACACTGGGGTATGAGCGAACCGCTTCCTTACAAGATCGGGAACGAAAAGTTGGTGAAGGTAACCGACCAAGCGTCTGCAAAAGTGCAGGCGCTTTTGCAACGGCAGGGGCGACCGGGTGGCGCTCTACGTGTAGCCGTCATTGGAGGCGGTTGTTCTGGCTTGCAGTACCGGATGGACTTAGTCGACGGACCCGTGGCGCGAGACATTCTTGTTCCAAGTAACGGAATCCGTGTTGTGGTAGATCCCAAGAGCGCGTTGTTTGTCAGTGGCTCGTTGTTGGATTTCTCCGATGAACTACAAAAGGGAGGCTTTAAAGTGACCAATCCCAACGCGGTAGCTCATTGTTCCTGCGGGGAGAGTTTCTCGGCCTGATCGAGAGCCTGAGTGCAGGGTACTCAATGAACCTAAATCCTTCCATCGCTGGGGGGCGTAGTTTTTGAACGGAGCTCGGTTTTTCCAACCCGCGTCTTGCCCAGACAGGCGGACTGGAAAGTCCGCCCTCCTGTTTTGGATGCCTCCATCTTGTTCTTGAAGAAAATCTTTAGCATTCTTTCATCGCCGTATTTAGGATGAACGGCCCTGTGTCAGTTTGGGTAAGTTTCGTATAATGAGGGCAAAGTCTGCTGTCTCGCACGGCCAGAGAACGGGTTCGGAGCATAAAAAACCCGGCGGAACCAGTTGGATTCCGCCGGGCGCATTATACGAGAGATGACTTACTTACTCGCGGGTGCCGGAGCGACGCTCTTGGGCTTGGTGAGCATTTCAAAGTCATCCGTGCGGAAGGGAGTCAGGGGGAGGCCTTCTTTGCTCGTGAGGTTGCACACTGGGTTGTTCGCCCATGCGTAACGCACTGCAATCGGTGCTGGAACCTTATCACAGGTGAGCTCCACCTTGTCGCTGCCGACTACCTTACCTTTGGCAAATTGCCAGACCTTGTCTTCGCCGCACACAGCAAAGCCAATGGCCTCTTCAACATCGAAGGGGCGGAGGCTGCTGCCGAAGCAGTCGATCGTGACGATGGCCTTGTTGCCTTGGAGTTCGAGTTTCTTGAATTCGGGGCTATGGAAAGGGATCTGAATTCCGTAGTCCTTGGCCAAAGCCCAGCGCACGAGACGCGCGGCGACATCATGTTTGTTCTTGGGATGGATGTCCTTGCCTTCGCCCAAATCAATAATGACGGCCTGTCCGGTGTTAGGCAGGGACATGGTTTTGGTCTGAGCAGCACGCAGTTCCGCCCACATGCTATCTCCGGGAGTGGGCGACTCAGGCATGTAATCCGCGAGTTGCACCCAGTAGAAAGGGAAATCGCCTTGATTCCACTCTTTGCGCCATTCCTGGATCATGAAGGGAAAGAGCTGTTCGTACTCCCAGGCTCGGCTCGCATTAGATTCGCCCTGATACCAGATGACTCCCTTGATGCCGTACCCGATGGTTGGGTGGACAATCCCGTTGAAGATGTTCCCGGGACGCGAGTTACCTGCGAGCCACGCTTCAGGCGATTGAGGGGGGCGCGGCGTGGGTTTGCCCTCGGCCTTGGCCTTTTCAGCCAATTCCTTATGTTTTGCAACGGCCGCAGCGTACTCGGTCTTGGCAGTTTCAGATTGCTTCGCCGTCTCGTTCTTGACGGTGTTCTCCATCAAAGTTGCAAAGCGTGGATCCTTTTCGAGGCTTGTGCGGCGCACCCAAGCTTCGGCTGCGGAGCCGCCCCATGCATTGTCAATGAGGCCAACTGGCACGTTCACCACTTGATGAATGTAGCGTCCGAACAGGAAACCGACGGCGCTGAAGCTCAGCGCGGATTCTCGGGTGGAAGCTTTCCATTCGCCCTTGAAATCGTTTTGGGCGGTTTGTGTGCCGACCTGGGGTACCTTGATCAGACGCAGATTTGGAAGCGTGGAGGCGAGAGCCTCGAGGTCTCCGTTCCAGTCGCTGTTCAATTGAAAGCCCATGTTAGACTGCCCGGAACACATCCAGACCTCGCCTACGAGCACGTCCTCCAGGGTCACCTTGCTGGGGCCAGCGGAAATGTTGATAGTTTGGGGCGTGAAACTCGCAGGAACGGGGTCCAGTTTCACGGTCCATTTGCCGTCTGGGCCTGCAATGGCGGATTTGGACTGACCGGCGAAGGCGACGGTCACGCCTGTGCCAGGGGTTTCCCAGCCCCAGATAGGGTTGGCTTGGTTCTGTTGTAGAACCATGTGAGAGCCAATAATGGCGGGGAGTTTGATCTCAGCGTGCAGCGAGGCGGGAAGCAGCGCGCAACCGAGCAGCAAGAGGGGAAGCTTTTTTTGCATGAGTTGAGCCGCAATCCTGAACGGTTTGAGCAGTGTGTTCAAGCTTCAGGCTTGAGCTTGTTTCTCAAATTAGTCGGAGTTTCTCAGCTGCCACCTAAAAATGCACGATTGAGTTGAGGCACAACCCGCACGTATGTTGGCGATCTATGAGTCAACCAGAATGTCCCATGTGCACCATGAACGATGTTTTAGAACACGCTGAACGCTGGGAGTGTGTGACTTGTGGGCACGAATGGGAGCGGGCTCTAGAAGCAGCAGGGGAACGTGTTGTGAAAGACGCGAATGGCAATGTTTTGGCGGACGGCGATTCTGTGACGCTCCTCAAAGACCTGAAGCTGAAGGGTTCTTCCCAGGTCATTAAAGGAGGCACCAAGGTAAAAAGCATTCGCTTGGTGGATGGCGACCACGAGATATCGTGCAAAATTGAAGGAAGCGCGATTGGGCTGAAGGCTTGTTTTGTGAAGAAAGCCTGACCCTGGAAGTACGCAAACACCCCGCAAGGCTAGGATCGCGGGTGATTTAGCAATGGATACCCTGGGCCAGGTGTCTGTGTGGACGCCTCGGCAATTGGTTACCGAGCGCGATTAACGCATCAGAAAGCGTAAGACGCAGCACCCGCGAAATGATCCCGTTACGCTTTGCCTGCTACTCGACAAACAACAGCTCGTTCGCATTGAGCAACGCTCGGCACAGGGCCTCCGTCCCAAACGAGGCAACGAGTCGCTCCGCTGCCGCCCGTTCCTGTACGCTAGGCACGCGCTGGAACACCAACGCATAGGCGCGGGAGACGGGGTCGCTTTCCTGCAAGCGCTCGGCCAACGCTTTGGCCATGTTTAGGGTAAAGCTGTGGTTGAAAAGAGTGAGCGCCTGCAGGGGACTCGTGGTATTGGCGCGTTTAGGCGCACCGAAGGCGGTGTCGGGCAGGTCAAAATCAGTGAGTACATCGACCACGCTGGCTCTTGCGTTCTGATGATAAACCGCGCGTCGAAACGTCTCCGGGCCATGCTGGTCCAGAGGAAAGTAGGTGCACACGTTGTTTCTGGTGAATTTGTACAGGCGAAAACCGGGACCGCCCATGGGCTCGCACTGCATTTTACCCGCCACACTCAAGAGCGTATCGCGCACCTCCTCGGCGGAGAGGCGCCGGGGAGGAAAACGCCACAAAAGGCGGGCGTCCTTGTCGGCGCGAGCGGCTTCTGGGCGGAACTCGGCGCTTTGGAGGTAGACCCGCGAGAGGAGGATTTCGCGGTGGAGCGGCTTGAGTTGCCAACCATGATGAATGAGACGTTGTGCTAGGAAATCGAGCAGGGCGGGATGCGTGGGGCGGCTGCCGAGAAAGCCGAAGTCGCTTGGCGTGTCTACCAGCCCTGTTCCGAAGTGATAGTGCCAGACGCGGTTGACGAGTACACGCGGGGAAAGGGGATTGTCGTTGGAGGTAATCCAGCGGCCTAGAGCGAGGCGACGTTCTCCCTCGGGAGCGTCTACCGGTAAGGCGTAGGGTTGGGTAGTGCGATCCAGCACATCGAGACTCGCCGCTCTTACTTGGGCGAGGGGCTTTGTCGGATCGCCGCCCTTGTGTACAAAGGTCGCCTCTGGCACCAAAGTGCGCTTGCCGATCCACACCTCATGCAATTTCGGCACGGCGTCGAGTTGCTTTTGAACCCTTGCCAACTCTACAGCTAAGCCATCGCGCTTGCGCGCCTGCTCCGCTGTCGTCGCCTCCTGGAGGGCGCGCGCGATCCCGTGTGCTGGCGACCACGGTTCCCGCTCGAAGCTCGTCGCAACCGTCTGCCAAGTGCTGCCATCCAGGGATGTCTGAACCGTATACTCACAGGGGGTAGCACCTTTATTTTTATCCACGAGTCCCTTGCCCTTGGAATTGCTGAACCCGATGCGACCGATGGTTTCCGTCTTGGCTAGCGTGATCGTGAGCTCCGCCGGGGAGCCAATGAACCATTGTTCGCCAAGCTTTCCGTCAATGCATAATTGCGGTCCGTAGGCTTCCGGAAAATCCTCGGCGCTGGCGGAACGCGCCCCTTCCGCTCGGGCTCCACTTCGGGAGAGCGCTACGTTACGCGGTTCGGCCTCGGCGCTCCAGACCTCAAATTCTGTGAGGCGTCCTCCGGTGGCGGCGTTTTTGGGATCGGTCGTGTTGCCAAGCATGACAAACTTCACGAACCTGGCTTGGACGGGGGCGAAGCGTTCCTCGGTGTAATCCGGATCAATCTTTGGGCGGGTGTAGTGGTGGCTCTCGGCCACGAGCTTAGCTTGCGCCTCGATTGCCTGGCTCAGCGCGTTTTTTTCGACCATCAGTTGCTCTTTTCGGGAGAGAAGTGGTTTAGTCGCGTTGGTAAAAGCGTCCCGTTCTTCACGCGTCGCCACGGTGCTGCTTCCATGCGTGACGCCTTCAAACGCGGCACGAAGCCGGTAGTAGTCCTCGGTTGAGATCGGATCAAACTTGTGGTTGTGGCAGCGGGCGCAGTTCACGGTGAGTCCCAAAAAGGAGCTAGCCGTTGCCGTGATCACGTCGTCGAGGGTGGCGGCTCGGATGTTTTTTTGGGCAACAACATCCTGATTGACGACGTCGTCGTAGGGGCCAGCCACGAGGAAGGCCGAAGCAACTTCGATCTCAGGGTTGTCTTTTCCTAAAACGTCTCCAGCAAGGTGTTCCGTAATGAACTGGTTAAACGGCTTGTCCGCGTTGAAGGAACGGATGACGTAGTCTCTGAATGGCCACAGATCGTTGATCGCTATGTTACGCTCAAACCCAGTGCTTTCCCCAAACCGGACGACATCCAGCCAGTGCCGCCCCCAGTGTTCGCCATAGCGCGGGGAAGCGAGCAGTCGGTCGACCAAGGTTTCCACGGCACGGCCTGGGTCGGTTTTATAGGCGGCAAGAAATCCGTCGAGTTCGTCTTGAGTTGGAGGCAGGCCCGTCAGGTCGTAAGTCATGCGGCGGATCAGCGCCTGAGGCTCGGCCGGTGGGTTCAAGCGAAGCCCTTTCTGCGCGAGTTGTTCCTCGATAAAACCGTCAATGGAATCGTGCGAAAACGCGGTTTCGAGAGGCTGAAGCGACCACCAAGACTTGTCGGCGCGCTTGGGCTCAACTTTGGACGTACCCTCGCGCGGATCGGGCGCTCCCATGCGTATCCAAGTGACCAAATCCGCAATCGCTCCATCCGGAAGGCGCGACTTTTTGGGCGGCATGGCGGTGTCAGGATCCTCGTGACGAACACTTTTAATGAGCAGGCTCTCCTCAGGTTTGCCAAGAATAATGACAGGGCCGCCGCTGTCGCCTCCCACTTGCCAGCCCGCTTTGGAGTCTAGGAACAAATGGCCCTTGAGCTTTTTAGCATCTGTACTGTGACACTCGTAACAGTGTTCAACCAGAAGCGGCCGGATTTTTTGTTCAAAGAACGCCGTCCCCTCGGGGAGCGGTTCGGTGGCAAAAGCGGCGAGTGTGGGGCCTAGAAGTAGAAGAAGCGCTGAGAAACTGGTTTTCATGGCGCTAGTGGATCAAGCGAGGACGCTTTGGAGAACGTGGCCGTGGACATCAGTGAGGCGGCGATTGGCGCCGTTGTGATAGTAGGTGAGCTTTTCGTGATTTAGTCCAAGCAGATGCAGGACTGTGGCGTAGAAGTCGTACACGGTGGTGACATCCTGAACGCTGCGCCGCCCGAAATCATCGGTTGCGCCGTGGGAGACGCCGCCCTTGATACCAGCCCCCATCATCCATGTGGTGAAAGCGTCTGGATTATGGTCGCGCCCGGTTGTGCCATCCTGGCGGGTGGGCATTCTGCCAAACTCGGAACACCAGATGACTAGGACGTCCTCGAGCATACCGCGCTGTTTGAGGTCCGTGAGAAGGGCGGCTGTGGGTTGGTCAAAAATGGGGCAGTGCCGCTCGTAGTCGGCCTTCAGGGTTTTGTGGGCGTCCCAGTTCAGGAGACCGTCTACGTTACTGGCGCGGGAGGCGCAGTAGAGGCTTACGTAGCGCACTCCTTGTTCCAGTAAGCGACGGGTGAGCAGGCAGTTGCGCGCGTAGGCAGCCTTGAGTGTATTGGCATCCTCGGTGCCGTACAGATCGCGGACGTGCTGCGGTTCCCTAGAAATGTCGTGCACTTCAGGAGCGGTGAGCTGCATTTTCGCCGCCAGCTCGTAGGCAGCGATACGGGCCTTGAGTTCGTCGTTGCCCGGATGACCGGTAGCGTGGGCGGTATTGATGGCGTGCAGAAACTCGCGAGTGGCGGCATCGGCATCGGGGGAGATGGAATCGGGGCGCACGAGGTTGCGCAACTGTTGCTGAGCGGCGATGGCGATGGCCTGGTGTTGGGCTGGGAGAAAGCCATTGTTCCAGTTCGCCTTTCCATTCGGAGGTTCGCCCCGGATGTCCTGGATGGACACATAGGTGGGGAGATTTTGGTTCATTGACCCCAATGCATGACTTACCCAAGACCCGGCGCTAGGAAAACCGTCCCGGGTGAAACAAGTATTCATGTTCACACACCCGGGGCCATGGGTGTTGGTGCGTGACACCATGGAGTGAATGAACGCCATGTCGTCCACATGCCGTGCCATGTGGGGCAGCATCGAGGAGAGCATCTTTCCGCTTTGGCCTGCCGGAACAAAGGGCCAGGGCGAACGCATCAGCGGGCCGTTTTTACCTTGAAACGTGACCTCCCCCTCAGCTCCAGGAAGGGGCGTGCCGTCGTACTGCTCAAGCACCGGCTTGTAGTCCCACAAGTCCATGTGCGAAACGGCCCCCGGACAGAAAATCTGGAGGACCTGTTTTGCTCTTGGAGCGAAATGCGGTTCCAGTCGGGCTTCAGCCCTGGCGGCGTTCGCAAAAAGATGGGAGAGAGCCACGCCAGTGAACCCGGCGGACATCGTGCCGAAGAAACGGCGACGGCTGAAATCGGTGCAGAGCATGGGAAGGGGGACAGCGATGGGCGGTGTATGAAGGTAAAGGCCCGCAGCCTGGCATCTCTTAGCGCTAAAGTGGCCGTCGCTAAAATTGTAATTCATCCCAGGCCAACCCTGCTCTGTAAGGCACTTTGAGAGCGATCCGACAATACGGCTTGTCTTTTATGGTGAAAATGTAGAATTCCCGCCGTTGAGCCTTAGCTGCACGAGATTATGGACACTTCAAGAACCTTAAAATACATGCAACGCCCCTTTGTAAGGGCATTTGCCGCGCGTGTCACTTTTGCCAGCGTTTTGGCGAGTCTTGTGTCAGGGCCGTCATTGTCGGCCGCAACCACCCAAATAGCGCCCACACGGAGCGTTTCGCTTATTGTCAAAACCACGGACAAGTCCGTGGATGTCCTCGTTCCCTCGGGATGCAGTTCGGTTCTGGTGGAAGTGCGGAAACGTAATTCCACGCGCTGGGCTCGCTGGAGTTTAGCGAGCCTCCAGGGCAAACCGACTCTGCTGAATGTTGCGAAAGCGTATTCGGCTGACATCGTCGAATGGCGGGCTACAGGGCAGCTCAGTGACTCAAAGGCGCTGGCTTTTGCGGCTAAAAGCAAGTTTCCCGATCGTTTTTATCAAGGCACCAAGACCTTCGCCAAGACACCAGCGCTTGGCTACAAGTCTGCGGCGCTCGCGCCCACCCCGGCTGTTGCTCGGTTGACCACAACCGCCCCCTTGGCGGTTGCGTCGAACCTGGTTACGAATTCGAACGTCGCTGTTTCCAATCCAACCACGAATGCAACGACTTCCACGCTGAGCGATCAAGTCGTTGAAGCAGACATTTGGAAGACGGATGGTAACACCGTTTATTACTTCAATCAGCTTCGCGGCTTACAAGTTTTGGACATCTCTGATCCGTCCAATCCGTTGTTAACGGCATCGCTGCGTATGCCTGCTATTGGGCAGGACTGTTATCTGTTGCCGGCAACTGTGGCTGGCCAGCGGGATTTAGTTCTTTTGACGCGCGATCCAGACGGCTCGTACAATACCACAAACGTGGTTGTGGTACGTGTGGCTGGAAGGTCCGCTTACGAGGTCTCACGCACTAGCATCACTGGTTCCATCGCGGATAGTCGTATGGCCGGGGGACGCCTTTTTGTCGTAACCACCGATTGGGGGCAGTACGGCAACTCGGCCTGTAATACGCTGCTTTCAGAGATTTTGGTCGACGCAAATGGTGTTCAAACGGTCGGAGCCACTCACAACATTGCTTCTGACTCGTATTCCGCAGTGATCTCAGCTGGAACCAACTGGCTAAGCGTGGCAACTACCAGTTGGAGTGCAGGGAACCATTCGCAAATTAGTCTGTTCAGTTTGGCTGATTCTGGGGCCACTTGCCTCACGCAAACCCCGATTCAAACGCGGGGATGCATCTACGATAAGTTCAACGTGTCGTATCAAAACGGAACTCTTTCAGCAATCTCAATGAGTTCGGACAGTTCCAACTCGTTTAGGCCGGTAAGTGTCTTAGAAAATTTCACGGTTGCGGGCACCCCGTTGGCTTCCTTGGAGATCATGCCGGGTGAGACACTGCACGCCACGCGTTTCCTCGAAGGCAAACTGTTCGTGGTTACTGCCCAGAATACGGACCCGCTTTGGGTCGTTGACATCTCTGACCCAACCGCCCCCAAGATTACAGGCAGCGTCGAAGTTCCCGGCTTCTCCACTTATCTCGAACCTTTAGGTGATTCAGGGCAATTCCTGTTCACCATCGGACTGGACAGCGGCAGAGTGGCTGCGTCGCTCTTCAATGTGGCCGATGTCACGCATCCTGTTTTAATCGACCGTGTTTTCATCAATGAAAACCAGTGGGGATACAGCGAAGCAGTCTACGATCCCAAGGCTCTCAAGGTGCTGCCGGAGGACGGGCTCGCTTTAATTCCTTTCTCCGCCAGTTTCTGGAATCCCAGAGTTTCAAAGTCGGAGAAAGCGTCTTTCATTCGTTTGGTCGACATCAGTTTAGATAATGGTGGAAAACTGACGCTCCGTGGCCGGTTAAATCACGAATTTAGCCCACGTCGAGCAACGTTGGTTAATGGAGTCCTGACGTCAATTTCTCAAAAAGAACTCATCACAGCAAATGTAGATGATCGCGATAACCCCGCTGTTCTCGCGGATGTGGCTCTTGCTTGGCCGGTGAATCAAGTCATACAGTCAGGCCAATACCTGATTCAGATCAGCGATGGCTCCAGCGCTGTTTGGTCCGGGGACAAGGCGGCGATTCGGGTGTCCTTGGCCTCCTCGGAGTCTTCGATCTTGACCGACATTGATTTGAAGGACGGCATCGTACAGGAGGCAGTGTTGAAATCCTCCAAGCTCTACGTCCTTCGCAAGAATTGGAATCCTAACAACGGGCCGCAGTTGATGGCCTGCTTTATCAATAGATCCTCGAATGTTCCCACTTCTGCGGAACTCGCCTTGGACGTCTATGATGCCTCGGCTTTACCTGCTCTGAGATTGCTAGGAACGACGTCGGTCACGATGGCAAGTTCAGATACAAATTGCGAAATTAGCAGTATCCTCTGGGCCACAGACAATCTGCCCCTGGTCATTACTCAGGTCAAACCCCCGAGTTCTTACCCTTACGGTGGCCCGATCCTAGCGTACAGCACGGCGACAGGCGCGGCGTCTGCGCTCCCCGTCGCGACTCAAACGATCCAGTCCCCAGTGAGCCGCACCTTTAAGGCGCAACCCGCCTTCGTGCGCGCTTTCGATGTCACCAATCCTTCAGCTCCTGTGGCTCTAAAGCCGTATCCGCTCGTTACAACGATGACCACCCTCGTTTCGGGATACGCGGCAGGAGACGGCTTGTTGGCATACGGCTACGGACAGAATCCCGTTGCTTGGAGTTCTCCAAGGTGGCAGTCCAACTGGGAAGTTCCCCAGAGCTATGATAATCGTCTCGGCGTGGTCGATTTCACAAACCCGAAAGCGCCTGTGCAGCGCACGCCCGTGTCCCTGCCAGGGCGTCTTTTGGCGATGGGCGAAATTTCCAAATCAGGCTTTCTCGCCTACACAGAAAGCATCCAGACGACCATTGACGGCCCTGTGCGCCAGTTACAGGTTAGCTTGATAGACGAGCTTCAGGCTTCGTTGTTTAGTTCAACAGCCATCGGCACCGAGACATTACTCGCTATCGACGGTCGGACCATTTACCTGACAGAGTCGCGAACCGTGACACGCCTCCTGTTAGATGATTCTGCGAATTTCACTCAAGCGGGCGATCCCGCCACTCTGCCTTGGGGACCTTCCGAGGTGTTTGCTCGCGGCCAAGCCGTTCTGGGAACCAATGGTGGACAGATCCTGCGTGTCTCTTGGCCCGGATTGAGCCCAGTTTGTGAGTCCTGGAAAGTCAGGGAATGGTTCCCTCTCTCTCGCATCTCTCTTGGAACAGACAGGAGCATTTACGCGCCTGTGGGTGATTACGGAGTGAATGTTCTGAATAGCACGAACGCTCAAATACCCGCGAGCACAACAGGGATCACTGGAACATCGACTCTGACGGGTTCAATCACTTTAACCAACTCGCCAAACACGAGTGCCGGTACAATATTGCTGAATAATAACTCCTACAATGCTTCAATCAATCTGGGCGGGGCTGTGATTTCTAGTGGTATCACCTCGATTGGTTCCATTTCCGGCGGCATCGTTACCACAGGAGGAACTTCCCTAGGCAATGACGCGACAAGTACAACGGCAGGGACTGCGGGGCCTCTTGTAAAGAACAGCACTGGCACTACGACGCTCATTACCGCCAGCGGCTCCACAGGTTCACTCGTTTCACTCGTTGCGGGATCCAATGCGAGCTCCAGCGTTATTACCCCGAACAATACGAATTCCGGTGTAATCATTTCACCAGGCACACTTAGTATTGCTGGGGGAACCGCGTCCGTAGACTCCACAACAAACAGTACAGGAACCCTCGTTTTAAGCGGTTCTGGTACTTTGGTGCTTGCCAATCCGATAATCTCCCTGAACGCGGCCGGTACAGTTTTCGGATTATCGACAGGAGGCGTTTTTACTCTTGGAAATCAGGAGACAATTACAGGCAACGCATCGCTCAGTGCGGGGACGCTTGTGATTGAAACGGCTCAGCCATTGGTCAGGTAGTTTTGGCTAGTGATCGCCTGCGATAATTTGGGGGCAGGAGTTTCAGCGGCACCTCAATTAACTGTCTCGCGTAGACGGTTGATAAGCGCTGTGTGGCTTTAGGAGATGCTTGATTGAGTTCGAGTTGGGCGGCCTTGAGGTTTTCTTTTGCAGCCGCCTGTTCAGGGGTTAGGTGGGGCCCCGCGCTCTTCACGATTGCCGACCGCATGGCAAAGGTGTTGGCCTGCTCTTTTGTACAAACACCAGAAATCTGCCCCCACGTATTTCCTAATGGTGAATCGCCCCATGAAACCTCCGCAATTCAGAGGATACCAATACGGACCTCCTCGCACACCTTCCGAACAACTGGGTTCTCAATAAGTGCGGACTCAGTCAAATTGTTCATGTCTCCTACCAGCCCCATGCGCTCACACCGTTCTGGAATCCACAGATACGCGCGTCGTCCTGATTCCTGAGGGATTGACCAATGGTACAAGGCGGCGGCAGCCGATCATGCCGACGGTAGAGAGACTAAACATGCCAATCGATATTCGAAGTGACGCGCTTTCATCGGTTTGTTGAACCCACGATTTTCATTACTCCGCTCAACATTAAAATAGAAGCGCCAATCCATTTTATATATTATTTCTGGATCTCTAGTTGACGTTCCGCCAGAGACCCATCGTGCAAGAGCCTAGCAGTGTATTCTTTACCGAACTCGTCCATTCCCGAAACTTGGAGATCCACTTTGTTACCGGAGACAGCAGGCAGATCTCCAAATTTATAGCAAATACCACCGATTTGAGCCGTACCAGTGGCGCCAGTGACTTCAACCTTAGCTGGAGCTTCGGGCAATTTCGTTGTACCCGGCGCTAGAGGAACAAATAAGGTCAGGAACAAACTGCCCTGATTCTTATTCAGACGCTCAGTATACTGGCCGGAAAGGAAAGTTTTCTGTGGAATGTCCGAATGATAATGGCGGCCATAAAAGTGCCAGTCGAGACTATCCAAGGTAGATCCTTGCGGGCCAGCTACCCCAATCCAGACAGGCCTAACTGTGGACGCGATGACTCGCGGCGCTATTTTGGGATTCAAAACGTGCTGATAGTCGTCCTGACACAGAAAGCCGCTTTCATTTTTGTCCAGAACGTTCTGCACGTGCCAGAGCGGTCCATAGGTCACGGGCTCTTTGAGCTCACCCGAAATGGAATCCGCAACGATCAAAATCCCTGACTTTTTTTCTAAGACTGCCTGCCTAGTCAGGTTTAAGCCATTATTGCTACCCCGCCACCGGACGTTAGTGACGATCTGCGCCCAAGCAAAACGGCCGAAATCGAGTTGCTCCGCAGAGACCAATTTTCGGGAAAGACTCTCCAGGCCCGACTTACCCTTTTCCAATAAAGTATCCTTCGGATCTTTGAACAACTTCGCAAACGGCAAGAACGGTTCATTGGCTGGTCGGACAATGAACATGTTATGGAAGTACATTGGGCCGGCGTCGTAACTTGCCTCGTGTTGAAAAATACTGCCGAAACTTCCATAAGCCAGTAGAGCGCCCCAATCCGGATGAGAGTGGCTCTTGTTGTAGAAGGTATCAAACATGGCGAAGGGCTGCTCTTCGCGCTTGGTCGCCTCGCCACGAAGGATCACCTTACCCGGTTGCAATTCTCCACTGCCGGATTGCTGCATCACAATGGTAGACCGTTGAGCAATACCAACGGGTTTAATCGCATCATCCGTTTCCGAAACCGCTAGAAACAGTCGATCCCAGAATTTCCCCTTCGCCGCAGTTTCGCCATATTGAAAAATACGATCTGCGGTGTCTTTAAAATGCGCAGAGGCTGCACCAAATTTAGGATCACTGAAGGTCTTGGCGGCCGTCTCGAAAGCTGCGATCCAAGTGCCATTAGGCTCCCATTCCGCATCCCCATACGACGGGATGAGACCGATGGGCATCAACTGTTGGGACCAACCCATTAACCAATCACACAACTCCCTGCGTTTTTCGTCGGTCAGCTCAACCGCAAATTTCGCAGGGATCTCATTACAAAGACGCAGCAAATAATAAACAGACTCAGCGGCATACCCACTAGAGTTCTCGTTGTTACCCACATGAGGCCGAGGATCAGCCTTGGTAACTTCAGTTACACGATCACGCCCATCATCCTTGTATGGTTGAGAAAAAGTTCCATCATCTAACAATTTATAAAGATAAGGATAGTTTAGACCGTTCTTCAAAGGAAGCGCACTCCAAGCAAGCATCTTATCCATCTTGGATGGCAGATCAGGACGACTCGCAGCAAAGGCTTTGTCTTCGAGTAATTCTCTGTTTAAAAAATTTACCGCAGCGAGAACACCGTGCGCATAGTGGTTAATCTGATTGGAAAGACCGCCCATCCCAATTTGGGGCAGTAGCGTCATTCGATACTCCACATTTTTCTCCAACATAACCCGGGTCCGCTGCAATTCCTCCCCTTTCAGGAAACCCCGTTCCTTCAAAATGACACAGGCGTCGACCACCTCAGAAAGAACAAAGTTAATCTGCCCACGAGAAGTTCCATCATCTAGGGCGTTGTCGTCGTAGTTATCGACTGTCACCTTATTACAGGTTTGCACAATCCTTAAGGCATTCTGAAGGAATTTCTTGCCTGAAACTTCATCACCATTATTCAGGCAACGCACCCCTATTAAAGCAAGGGGAAGCGCATTACTTACTTCACCTCGACCACAGAGAATATACTTGCCGTCAGGGGGCGGGTTGGGTGCCTGCAGCACCTGATTGACCATCTTTTCCCAACGTCCCCCCATGTCGTTGCGCACCCAACTGTCGGTAGCTCTGAGATAATCCTCTTTGGTAGCAGACTGCACCTGTGGGCTAAAGCAGGACAAAATACAGGCCCCCAGCAAAGGCTTTAAATACGGATTCGGGTTCATTGTGTGACTTCAATTTAAATTAAAACGATTCGATCCGCTGACAAAAATCGTCTATGGCCTGAAGTCGCGATGCTAACACATCGCTTGATCAACTGTCGACAGGTTGCGGCCTCGGGTTCTGAGCATTGCTGGCAGAACGCTCCAGCCTTTTGTCCTAGTTCTGTCTCGGTACAATCAGCTAGTGTAAATTAGTTGATGTTAAAAATGCAACAAATTATTGAATGTGAGTTACTTAAACGTTACATTTGGCATCCGATTCGTTCTGTCAACGGGTGTCTAACACACTCAAAAACTGGGAATTTTAATGGGGCCCAAAGCGACACCACCCGCTGACTCAAGCGAACAGTTGGCACTGCCCTCAATGCGCTGATGAGCGCAGCAGCGATGAATTTCGGGAAGCTGTTGGGCTGGCTTGAGCGGTTTTGACTCTTTTTTTTTTGAGCACCGGTGGGTGCAATTTTTGCGAAATGTAAGCCCTGCCCAGCGCACGGAGGCGGCTTTTTCAGAATTGACTTACCTTGGGAGCGCGGAGTTCCAACTCCGCACCGGCGTTCTGCGTGCGATGGGCGTCCCTGCGGAGCAGGGGCTCAGCGTTCCCAGGGAATGCCACTCCCCGGGCAGCGCCTATTTGAGATCAAAAGATCCGCCATTTATCGCCGGACGAAGTACTCGGGGAGAACGTCCTCTAAACGTCCAAGTCAGTTAACTACTGCGCAGCTTCTGCGTTCCAGACCTTGAGATCGTCGAAATAGCCGTCTTTTCCGCCCACACCAAACTCGAGTTTAGACTTCGTCTCATGTCCAATGCCCGACGACTTTAGAAACGCTACTGGCTTTTCATCAATGCTCACCCGCATCGCGTCAGCGACGGTTTCCACTCTGAGATTATACCATTTTTCAGTTTCTAACGTCAGTGGGAAATTTGCACTGCGTCCGACCAAAAGTTTAGCGCGTTCTTCTTTTTTGGAAGGATCTTTTCCCATTTCATAGATGTCATTACGCATTCCACCATCGCGCTGATCAACGATTGTCACCCCGTTGGGACGGACTTGGGCGAGGCAAATGTGACCGTAATGCGCGCCAGTGTACTGCCGGTCGTCAAACTCGACACTCATCATGCTGTTCCCTGCGAAACGGATTTTTACCTCAACCACACTATCCTTTGTGGGAATGTCGAGGCCATGAACCGCCGCGTGTTTTTTCACCTCAGGTTTTCCGTCGGCGGCAGGGATGTCGACATCGCGAGTTTGGGAGCCTTTGAGTGAGCCGTTCTCGAGCACGAAGGTCGGAACGACTTTGTGCCAAACTTTGGCCGGCTCGGCTCCTTGAAAGTCGTCTGAAAATAAGAGTTCCTTCTTTTTGGCAATCGGGTCGGCGGGGATAGCAGGTAAATCAGCACCGAAGGTGATGGCTGAAAGGAGGAGGGTCGTGGCTAGGAATGCGCGCATGGTGATTTTCTCGGTGAGGGGATACCTCATAAACATCCGCGAAAGGTTCATTTCCTTAGAGATGGAATTGGTGTGGAGGCAGGCTGAACTCACTGCAACATGATTGGGTGGGACATGCACTCACCGCGCGACCACTTTGCTAGTCAATGCGCTAAAGATGGCAGGGAACCATTTGCCAATCTTTACCAGTCTCGATCCAGCCTCAGGATGCAGACACGCCCACCGCGCCAAGTGATTCACCCAGAGGCGGCCCCTGTATAACGTTGCATGATCTCGCAAATAAGCTGAGGGGTCGTCCGCCAAAAGCGCTCCAGCGCATAAGGCTCCAGTGCGCAGGGCGTAGGCGATCCCCTCGCCAGTAAAGGGCTCCACAACCGTAGCCGTGTCGCCCACTAGCCACAGTCGCTCGCTCACCGGCGACACCGCCGAACGGCGCAAGGGCGCGATGCTGCGCCAGGTCTGTCCCTCGGGAAGCCCGAACTCCGCAAGAGCCCAGCGCTTGATCGCTTGAAGATCGCGAGGCCTGGAGACGAGACACAAATTCGCCATGCCACCGCCCACAGGCGCGATGCCGACGTAGCCTTGGATGACAAAGCGCATGCCGACTTCGGATTCGAGCCCAGGCGGGCAGGGGAAATGGGTTTGAACCGCCACCCGTTCATCGGGAACTGGAGGGGGCATACGGCCGAGCAATCGCAACGTGGTGGAGTTGCGTCCATCGGCAGCGACAAGCTCACGGGCCTCAAAGTCGCCGGATTCGCACCGGAGCTGCCATTTCTGTCCCAGAAAACGCACCCCGGTGAGAGCGCAGTTCTCGTGCACCTCGGCGCCCGTTTCTCGGGCACGCTCAAGTAGCAGTTGATCGAGACGTCCCCGAGTCAGGCCGAGTTCAGGAAACTCGTTTTGGGGCAGGGGAATACGCACTGTCTCTCCGGCTATGCCTGTGAAGCGTACTCCTGTGAGCTGGGTATGAACGCAGGCGAGCACCCGTTCTCGCAGCCCAAGCTGCTCAAGCACACCCCAAGCGAGCGGATTTAGGCAGTCCCCACACACTTTCTCCCGAGGAAACACAGAGCGCTCTAAAAGCAGTACCTTTTTTCCCGCAGCGGAACACAGGGCAGCGCAAGTTGCCCCAGCCGGGCCTCCACCGATAATGGCCACTTCATACATTGAGCCATGTTTTAGCATAGCCGGGCGGCATTGACGGGGATAA
The DNA here is from genome assembly GCA_903916085.1 of uncultured Spartobacteria bacterium. Taxonomy (GTDB): domain Bacteria; phylum Verrucomicrobiota; class Verrucomicrobiia; order Chthoniobacterales; family Chthoniobacteraceae; genus Chth-196. Next base: position 10,195 of record CAIWVL010000083.1, on the reverse strand, counting down.
ATGCTGGAAACATGGTTCTCTTGCAGCGAGGCTTGCCAACAGCCCCAGACGATGGTGGTCTTAGCACTTGGAATTCCTTAATTTGAAGATGAGTACGCTTTTTGATCTGACTGGAGAAGTGGCTGTTGTCGTGGGCGGCACTGGGGTTTTAGGCGGCGCGCTGGCTGAAGGCCTCGCTTCGGCGGGGGCACGCGTCGCTGTGCTAGGACGCAATGCGGAACGCGGGGAGGCTCGTGTTCAGGCAATTCATGCGGCCGGTGGGCAGGCCATGTTTGCGGTGGCGGATGCCTCGGACCGGTCTTCACTAGAAAAGGCTCTGGAAGCGGTCACGGCCGGACTTGGCACTCCGAGCATTCTGGTAAACGCGGCCGGCGGGAATGACCCGAAGGTCACTGTAACGGATCAAAAAGCCATTGAGGAGATTGAGGCGGCCGATTGGGCTGCGGCCTTCGACCTGAACCTAACAGGTGGCGCCCTGTTGCCCTCGCAGGTGTTCGGTCCAGGAATGTGCCAGCGCGGTCGTGGTAGCATCATTAACATTGCCAGCGTTTCAGCCCATTTGCCTTTGTCTAGGGTGATCGCCTACTCCGCAGCCAAAGCGGCGGTTCTCAACTTTACCCAATTCCTTGCCCGCGAATGGGCCCCCAAAGGCGTGCGGGTAAACTCGATCACTCCCGGATTTTTCCCAGCGGAACAAAATCGTGCCCTTCTTTTCCAACCAGACGGCACGCCCAGCGCCCGCACTCAAGCGATTTGGGGCCACACCCCGATGAAACGCTTCGGAACCTCTGAGGAACTCGTGGGTGCCTGCGTGTTTCTCGCCAGTCATGCGGCTTCCAGTTTTGTGACGGGAAGCGACATCCGGGTGGACGGCGGATTCCTAAGCCAGACCATCTGAGGTGGTCGGGTGGCGGCAAACGGCGGACTCTTTATGCGTAGAACCCTGTCCATTTTGGCCGCTTTCATGGCGCTAGCGTCGGCGCTTCATGCGGCACCGGAGCGTGAGGTAATCATCATCTCGGGCGGCGTGTCTCTCTCCAAGTGGGAGCACTACAAGCCTGAGCCTCACGACCGGTGGTGGATGAACTTTGTGCGCGCTGCTCGGATTCGTATCCAGCAGATCCGAGAGTCGGAGCCGGGGGCACAGATCACTTGGCTTGTGTACAAACCGGCTTATTTGCGCAGAGCAGGTGAGGAGGGGAAGGACCTGCTCAAGCTCATTGATTCGGTGCGGGACACTTATCATGTGCGTCGGGTTTACTTTTCTAAAACGTCAGAGCTTTTGGATTACCTGAATCAGGGCAGGAACCGAGAAGCCGTCAAGATTAGCGATTTGGAATACTTTGGGCACTCGAACAAGGCGTGCTGGATGTTTGATTATTCCAACTACATTGACAGTGCCTCAAAGGTTTGGTTGCACGAAAACGATCTCCCTAAATTGCGCCCCGGCATGTTCACCAAGGACGCTTTTGTCAAAAGCTGGGGCTGCCATTCGGGCGAAAGTATGAACGCCCATTTCCAGCGCGCAACCGGTGTGCCGATGTGGGGTGCTATCGGCAAGACCCAGTACCGCACCGACGAACTACCAGCTCTAGCAGAACGCAACGGACGCTGGACGATGAAGACGCGGTGATTCTCATTCAGCGCGATTGAATCCCTTTGAGTCCCAGCACCTATGCAAAAGTAAAGACCGGCCTGGTTACCCAGAGCCGGTCTTCGTCAGCAAAAAGCAGCGGAGCTAATTAGTGCTTTGCAGAGTGACCGTGCTGGTCGTGGGAGTGATCGGTGTGCTCCTCGTGGTTGTGATCTTCGTCGTCTTCGTCAGCGGCGATTTCTTCGCAAGCGGCTTCTTCAGCAAAGAGTTTGCCGTGGAGCGCGTGGCCGTAGGCAAGGTAAGCGTGGTGGGAAGCTGTAGCGATGTCGTCCTTCTCGTCAGCTTCAGCGGCCAGAAGATGGTGCTTCGCAGCGAGTTCGAAATGATGAGCAGCTTCGCGGTGCGAGTGGGATGCTTCTTCGAGGAGTTCGTGATCGTGTTCCGAAACGTCGTGATGTTGGGACATAGTCTGGTTTCTGTTTGTTGTTTGGGGTGACAAAGCCGTCTGCTGTGAACTACCTCCACGGATGACACATAGTGCAACCGTGGAGAGATAGTCTGGGCAGACGTCGGCGGATTCCCCACTAAGGGCCTCCGCTGTCGCATTCAACTCTGAGCACCAAACATGCCGATTACAATGCAATGCGGTTACAATTCGGATGCGAATTGCATTTTTAGCAATCAGACCGGCGCGCCCAGCGGAGTTTCGCCGACTTCGAGCGCGGATTCGCCCTGCGCTCCTCTTCTCCTGCCTTGATGATTTCCAGCGAAATCTCCCCGTAAACCCCCGCCTGTAGGCCCGCTTCAAACGCCTTCTTTACCCTCCGATCTTCCCCTGAATGGAAGCTCAAAATCGCAACACGCCCGCCCGCTCCCAAGCACTGGGGCAGGTGCTTTAAGAGAGTGTCCAACGCCCCAAACTCTTCGTTCACAGCGATTCGCAACGCCTGAAATACCCGGCGCACCGACAATTCACGTTCCTCAGCGGGCCGGTTTGGGAGCGCCGCTTGAATCAACTGCACTAGTTCCCGAGTGCCGGCGCAGCGCTTTCCCGCGAGAGCCTTAGAAAGTAACAGAGCGTGTGGTTCGTCTGCGTTTTCCTCTAAAATCTCTTGGAATTTTTCAGCCCCAACTTGGCTCAAAAATACCGAAGCCGACTGCCCTTTGTTCGGGTTCATGCGCATATCCAACGGGCCATTGTGTTTGAGAGAGAATCCTCTGGCTGGATTGTCGAGCTGCATAGACGATACCCCTAGGTCGGCCAGGATAACGTCTGCAGGGCGAGGGCTCTCACGGGCGAGGACTGCGGCGATACCCGCAAAATTGCATCGGTGGGCGGAGAACGTCTCGGGACCAAAGCCGGCCTCACGCAGGCGGGCCTCAGTGCGAGGGAGTTCAATCGGATCGGCATCAAGTCCCAAAAGACGTCCGCCTGGGTGGAGCAGGGGGAGAATTTCACGCGAGTGCCCGCCGTAGCCTAGGGTGCAGTCCACCACAAGATCGCCCGGCGAGGGCCGCAGAACTTGGAGGATTTCGGCGACGAGAATGGGGCGATGCGCTCCGGCGGGTGTCTTGCCCGAGTTCAGTATTTTCTGAACTTCCTCAGGGTAAAGAGCTGGGGCCTGTTCCTTATATTTTTGTTCGAAACGTCTCGGATTTTTGCCGGAGTAACGGGGCCGACGCCGATGCGGTACGGGTGCGTCGTTCACAGTTCAGTATATTTTTTGTTCGAGCCGCGTGCTTTGGCGACTGGATAGCGCTCGGAGTTGTGAGTGAGCTTTGCTTCAATAGCGTCGCCTAGGGAAATGCCGGTGACCTCGGCCATTTCTAGTAAAAGAATGGCTACATCAGCCATTTCAGCGGCGATTTGCGGTTTGCGTTCCAAGGCGCGCTGGTGCGATTGCTCAGAGCTTTGCCACACGAAATGTTGTAGGAGTTCGCCTGCTTCAGCGGTGATGGCGACGGCGAGATCTTTGGGGGAGTGGAACTGTTGCCAGTCTCGGGCATCGCGAAAGGCGCAAATTCGCTTTGTCAAACTGCGGATGGAGTCGTTGAAATCGTGCATTGCTGAGGAGCGCGGGGCTGCGTGGATCAGTGTAAAATAAGATAAATGGGCTCCAGTTTGCGGGAACTTCCCCCTGGGGAGCGAGTGCCATTTGCCGAGATCTGTCCCGATGTGTCCCCGTGCTGATGGAGCGGACAAAAAGTAGTTCATTTTAGTGTTAAGAAAACGGCATTTCCTGCCCTATTTAGTAGAGATGGATTTGTTTCTGGCACAGGACGACGCGAGACAGCGCGCCGGTGGAATGTTCACGCTAGCCATGTGTTTGATGGCCAGCGTGATAGCCATCGTGCACTCGCTTGCCGTACTCTGCCTGGGAGGCTCCTTGACCGACGCAGCTGCCCATCAGCGTATCATGTTCTGGTCGGTGCCCGCCGCTTTTGCCGTCCTTATTGTGGGCGTGATCGTCCGTGTGTACGCACTGCGGTTGGGCGGTTCTGGGCTCGCGGCGGAACTTGGGGGGCGGCGTCTGCATCCCTTCACTCAAGAACCGGGGGAAAAACGCTTAGTGAGCCTGGTCGAAGAACTTGCGCTCGCTTCGGGTATTCCCGTGCCGGAAGTCTGGCTGCTCGAAGACGAAACCTCCATCAACGCGTTTGCCGCAGGTAACGATCCATCGAGTGCAGTCATTGGTGTAACAATGGGTGCGCTGGAACGACTTTCACTCGAAGAGCTTAAAGCCGTTTTATTGCATGAAGTCAGTCACATCCTCAGCGGAGACATGCGCCTGAGATTTCAGATGCTCGCTTGGGTTCAAGGGATTCTTTTCCTTACCCTCGCGGGACGCCTCATGGTCGCCTCGGATTCGCCGGTCGGCAACGGGTTCTGGAGTAAGGCCGCCTCCAGTCCGGCTCAAGGCGGGTTCCGGTCCCCGTCCGAACCCATCGACAGCGATGGCCAGAGCCGCTCCATCATCGGTGTTGTCCTTCTGTTTTTTGGGTGCATTTCCGGGGTATTTGGCCGTTTTTTGCAGTCAGCAATCGCCCGAGACACAGAATTTGCCGCAGACGATGCTGCCGCCGCCTGCTTGCCCTCAGTCCAACCCGTAGTGGGCGCATTGCGAAAGATTGGTGGCCTCCAGAATAGATCTTGGCTCGAAAGTCCGACCGCTCCTGAATCGGGCCATTTGTTTTTCTGCCAGACCTCCGAAGGCATCACCTCAGCCTTCTTCCCCACGCATCCGACTTTGGAGGAACGGATCCAACGACTGCATCCGGAGTGGAATGGCGACTACCTCCAGACGGTGGCGCGCCCGGTGCAAGCAGAGGAACCGGCTGTCGCGGCGGCACCAGCTTCCGAATCGGAGGCCCCCTTGTCGGCGGCAGCGAAAGCGGCGGCAGCCATTGGCGCGAGGAAACGGGAGAAAATACGGGCGCGTGAAATGGCGCAGGCGCAGGCTCTGCCATCCTACCCGGCGGCAAACCTAGACTTTCTGGGGCAGTGCCTGATGCCCTCGCAGCTTTTGGCCACGGGCGGCCTCAGGCGATCGCTCAAAGAGGACTGGATCTCGCTCACCCGGTCACGCGAAGGGGTCAAAGCGCTCGTGCAGGAGCTGATGAAACCGGCAGCCTCCGCAAGGCTCGAACTCGGTGCGGCAACGACCACGCAAGTGCTCCTTCTCATGGATCTTTCCATGCCGCTGCTGCGTCGGATGTCGTCGGATGATTATTTCAAACTGATGAAGCACTGCCGCCGCGAGGTGCTTCGTCCAGATAGCATTGATCTCGTGCGGTATTTGCTTTTGCACGTGCTCAGACGTCGGCTTGGCATCGCCTTGGGCGTGCGCGAAGTGGCCCCCGTTGTCTTTGAAGAACTCCCCTCCATTTGGCGGGAGTGTCAGGTGTTGATTTCTTTCATGTTGCGCTCTGGTGCGCCCACGCAGTCTGCACGAAGCTCAGCGCATCTTGCGGCGTGGAGTTCGTTAGGTTACGAAAACCCTCCTGCGCCCTTGGAGGAACAGAATGTCACCGAGTTTGTGGACGCTCTGGAGCTATGCGAGCAGGCCTCGCCTCGTTTGAAAAAGCGACTCCTTGTCGCCTGCGGTTTGGCCTCTAGTTATCAGGGCCAAATTGCGGAGCGTGAGATGGCGGTTTTGCGTATGTGCGCGGATGCTTTGGGCTGCCCGGTGCCGCATCTCTCCACGGGAAAAATGGAGTAGGCACTATTGATTTATCGATGTCGCGCAAGTTTGATCCCACCGAGCCTGAGCTTATGGACCGGCCTCAGGCTGTTTCCTTGGAGCTAGAGCGGGATTTAGATAACCTAGTTTCTCTGAATAAACACTTCGGCAGCCATCGGCTGCTCTTGAGCTTCGCTGCACGCTGGCTCCAACCCGGTGGAACCTACCGCATTCTTGACCTCGCCACGGGAGCGGGCGACCTTCCACGGGAACTTGTGCTCTGGGCTCGCGCCCGCAACATCCGGCTCACAGTCGATGCAGTCGATTTCCAAGCTTCCACACTCGCGATTGCTCAGGGAAAAAGCGCTGGCTTTCCTGAGATTCACTGGAAGCAAGCAGACGTGTTGAGTTTCACTACCGAGCAACCTTACGACCTCGTGCTTTGCTCTCTTGCGCTGCATCACTTCAGCGATGCCGATGCCGTGCAAGTACTCCGCCAATGCGCAGCCTTGTCGGCCCGATGGGTGCTTGTGTCAGATCTGGAACGGTCGCTTTTCACCCAAATTGGAGTCTGGTTGCTCACTCAATTCGTTTATCGTGACCCCATGACGCGCTTTGACGCCCGGGTGTCTACGGAGCGCTCCTTCTCTAGACAGGAACTGCTTCAAATGGCCACTGAAGCGGGGTGGTTGGAATTTCAGTTCGGACGGTTTCTATTTTCCAGACAGGCTGTGTGGATGGAACGAAGATGAGTTTTCGCGTTATGGATTATTTGGAAAAAGCAGCCCGCGTGCTGGAATTGGAAATCACTGAGTTGCGGCGGCTGCAAGCACGTTTGGATGAATCGTTCTCCCAAGCGGTGGAGATTCTGCGGAGCTGTATGGAGCGCCGGTCCAAGGTGGTGGTTTGCGGGGTGGGCAAATCCGGGTGTATTGGCGAAAAAATCGCGGCCACGCTTACGAGTACGGGTTGTCCCGCAGTGGTTCTGGGACCAGTCAATGCTTTACACGGGGATTTGGGAGTGGTGACGGATGGCGATGTCGTTCTTGCCTTGTCGTACAGTGGTGAAACGGAGGAGTTGTTGGCCGTGCTTCCAGCATTGAAGAGAATGGGCGTGCAGCTCATTTCGATGACAGGAAACGGAGCTTCCACTTTGGCACAAAACAGTGCGGTTGTTTTGGATGTTAACGTCGAAAGGGAGGCGTGTCCCTTGGAATTGGCCCCGACTTCGAGCACCACCGTGATGTTGGCCCTTGGCGATGCGCTCGCGATGGTTCTGTTGGATGTGCGCGGCTTTACGCGCGAAGATTTTGCCCGCTTTCATCCCGGAGGCCACCTCGGACGTACGTTATTACTGCGAGTCAAGGAGATCATGCGTGGGACCGAGCAGATGGCGATTGTTTCCCCCGACATGAGAGTGCGCGAGGTGCTGTCGGCAATGACGGCGCACAAAGCGGGAGCGGCTGTGGCGATTGACGCGCAGGGCTGCATGGCGGGGATTTTTACCCACGGCGACTTTGCGCGTTATTTTCAGACTGTACCGGGCGTTGCGGAACTCGCAGTCAGCGGATTTCTAACCCGTCGACCTGTCTCGGTGGAAGCGGAGCGTCTGGCGGCGGACGTGCTCCGGATTCTTGAGCAGAACAGAGTGGACGAAGTGGTGGTCTTGGACGCGCAGGGCCACCCTGTGGGCTTGGTAGATTCCCAGGATCTCGCTCGCTGGCGCTTAGTGTGAAGCGTTCGGTGAGTCGTTGCGTGATGTGCTAAAGTGTCAGCCATAAAAACTAGCACCCAGTACAGCGCAAAAGCCGAGCCCCAAACAACTTACCCGAGAACAAAATCTTAAAAATTCCCTGCTCCCCTGTCTTCTCTGCTCCCACCTGCTCAAAAACCAGCCTCCCGTCTCTAGGGAAGTCTGAGATGCAATGACAGGAGGGAAGGGAGTGCTGAGGTTTCTGAATGCTGACTATCCAGAAAACCTCTGTCTGCGACCTACTAGTAGGTTATTCGGCCTAAAAAGTCTGATCTCCTCTGGACATCCTTCAATAATAGTGCGGTTCTTCCGAAGCCCCCGCGAGGGGGTTAAGAAATTAGACAAACCGGTGGTGATGCGAGGAATGAGCGGAACCACCGGTGATGCTCAAACGAAGGCATGCGCGCCAGAGGTGCTAGAGAAACCCCTCTCATGGAACTCGATCCGCGTGGGTTGAGGATGTTTTTCGCACTCCTACCGGAGCGCAATCCGTCTGGTACGGCATTCCGAAGCCTCCGGTTCGGTTGGCGACTTGGACCTGCAAGCAATCCGAACAATTTCACCGTACTACCTGCTAGTTCCCCAGAGCAGGTAAAATTCGCGAATGACCTGCAAGGGATGGCTGGCTCTGTATGGGGCGAACTGCCACATCTCACAAACGACATGGCCCCCCTGAGGATGAGCGGCCTCAGGGAATCAGCACTTGAAGGATCGTAAGGGCCTTCAAGTAAACACGATGTTTGGTTCCTGGGGTCATTTCTTCGCTCAGCAAACTCCGCAAATCGTCGTTACCCGCAGCGAAATGGGCGGTCGTCGTTCCAGTGACAGTCTTGACTACCGATTGGAACAAGGTGGAACCCACTTCGCGCTCCAAGGACAGACTGGCGTGATCAGAGCGGATCGTAAGGCCGCTCAAGGAATCGCTGAGGCCCGTGAGGAAGCTGCACGTGAGGGATACACCGGTTGGGGTACGAAAATGGATGGCGGTAGGCTCATGATCGACGACCATCCAGCCGAGCTGGGCTGCGAACCAGCTTGCCAAGAGCATCGCACCAAGCCGGGCCTCAGGTGCATGCCGGATTTCTAGGTGGTTGAGCTTTCCTAGCTCGTTTTGGAGCTCAGGCATGTCAAAACACTGCGCCACAGCCTGACGCAAACTCAGCGTCCGAGTCCAGTTCAGGTCAGCAAATGTGACGCGAGGTCCTACCTGTTCACGGATGAGCGTGAGGCGGTGAAGCGCCTCCGAGGGATCCCGCCAGTGGAGGCTGTCGAAGATGAGGCGGTCGACACGTTGCCACAGGGGGGAGTTGGGTTGAGCGGGAAGATCGCCCTGCCACCAGAGGTTCAGAGGTAAGTCATAATCCAGATTCGCCATGAGGAGATTGGCGATCCCCGTCTGAGAAATCCCCTCGGCTAGGAAGGTAATCTGTTCACTGCAAATTTCCTGGGCACCCGCCTTATTCAGGTGGCAGTGCGCCTGTATCCAAGCAGATACCTTTGGAGCGGCCTCGGCGGCGGGGCAGTCTCCGAGGAGAATGGCCCGGCAGGCGTGGCTGCGTACAAAGCGGGAGATCAGCTCGGTATTGGTCGTGAAGGAACTGGTGCCCTGGCAGTAAACCACCAGGTTCAAGAGGCTAGCCCGCGTGCGATGCTCCTCGTTACCCCACAAAGCCTTGAGTTGGCTGGGGATTTGGGTGAGTTCAACAGGCAAGCCCAAGGTTGATGGATCAAAAGCCATGACAAGATCAGGTTAGAGTCGGCGCCAAGCGCGGCCGTCAGCGGCGAGGAGATCGTCAGCTTCTTTAGGGCCCCAAGACCCGGCGGGGTAAGTGGCCATCGGTGGCGGGGGAGTCTGCTTGTGCCAAGCGTCTTCGATACAATCAATAAAGGTCCATGCTGCATCCACTTCGTCACGGCGAGCAAACAGTGTGGCATCGCCAGACATTGCGTCCAGAAGCAGACGCTCATAGGCCTCAGGACTGGGTTTGCCGAAGCTGGTTTTGTAGTGGAAATCCATCTTGACCGGCTCAATCGCGAGCTGCGCACCGGGACGCTTGGACTGCATCCGGAGCGAGATGCCTTCATCGGGCTGGATGCGAAGCACCAGCACATTAGGCCCGAGGCCAGCCTGGTGCGCGTTGAAAAGTACGCCGGGCGTGTCCTTGAAGTAGATGGCGATTTCTGTGCCGTGCGTGGGAAGACGTTTTCCGACGCGCACGTAAAAGGGCACGCCATCCCAGCGCCAGTTGTCGACAAAAGCCCGGAAGGCCACGTAAGTCTCCGTCTCAGACTGCGGATTGACGCGGTCCTCAGAACGGTACCCGGGAACTTCCTTACCGCCAACTGCACCGGGCGCGTACTGGGCGCGCACGACGTTGCGCGCAACCTGCTCGGGGGTGAACTTGCGCAGGGCGCGTACGACCTTGAGTTTTTCGTCGCGAACACTATCCGCGCTCAAATCCGTGGGCGGCTCCATAGCGATGAGGCACAGGAGCTGGGTGAGGTGGTTTTGGCACATGTCGCGGAGTGCGCCTGAGGAATCGTAGTAGGGCCCGCGGCCTTCCACTCCCATGGGTTCCGCTGCCGTGATCTGGACGTGATCGATGTACCGGTGGTTCCAGAGGGGCTCAAAAATGGAGTTGGCAAAGCGCAACACCATGATGTTCT
>CAIWVL010000082.1 GCA_903916085.1 uncultured Spartobacteria bacterium | reverse complement strand
GTGGCAGGCTGGCCGTCGCGCGCCACATTTGTTTGACCCTTTTTCCCGTCTCGCTCGCTATCGCTCGCTTGCGCGCGCCGTGCGGAGCGGTCTTTCGCAGCGTGGCGGTGTCGCGCGCCGGTCAGCCATGCCACCGCAGCCAGTGTTTTCACCCATCGGCCACGTCATTCATTGTCTCGCGCGTCGCTACCTGCTCCGGTTGGTCTCGCTATCGCTCGATTTTGGTGTCGCAGGCTCAGCGTGCAGCCCGCTAACGCGGTCGCACGCTGGCCCGGCGCGCGTGAGCACGCCGCAGTTTGGTTGTTGACGGTCTCCGCGCCGGGTAGTACGTTCGGAACATGGCCGCGAAGAAGAAGCCCGCCAAGCCGAAGAAGCCCGCTAAACCAGCTGGAGGAAAGAAGCCGTCACCAAAGCCGACGCCAAAGCCCGCGCCGAAGCCCCAACCGAAGCCAAGCAAGCCCGTTTCGACGCCAAAGCCCGCGCCAAAGAGTCCAGCCCCGGTCAAAAAGCCGATGTCCCCTCAGCAACACGCGGCCAACAAACGCGCCGCCGCAGTCAACAAACTCAAACGGGACGATAGCAGCCCGTGGTTCATCTGAAAGGAAGACTATGCATATAGAAGTTATCTCCGCATCTGCCACGCAACCGAACACCGGACTTGCCGCGACGCCGTACGCGGGCGACTCGCTCACCGTGCGCAATGCCAAGTCCGGCAGCGTAATTAAGACGCTGGCCATCTGGACGACGAAACAAGTTGCCGGGTTCGCACAGATTGCCTTCCCGTCCGGCCACGACACCACGCGAGGCTGGCGCGCAAACGATGCGATTGGAGTTAATCCGTTGCAGATGCCGCTCGGCTTCGGCCTTGAACCGACGCCGCAAGAGTTGCTGTCGATCACTATTGCAGGCAGCAACGTCGCCGGCGACGTGGAGAACCTTTCCATGCTGATGTTCTACGAGGACATGCCCGGATTAGAAGCTCGCTTACTCGATGCGGCCGGAGTTTTGAGCAAGACGGAGAAGCTCACGACCATTTCCATGCCGATCGTGAGCAGCGCAGGGCCGGGTTACTCGGGCGAAGTCGCAATTAATTCAAACAACGATCTCCTAATTGCGAATCGTGACTACGCTTTGCTCGGCATGTACAGCAGCACAGCCGTGCATGCGATGACGTTCAAAGGTCCAGACACATCAAACTTGCGCGTGGCCGTGCCCGGAGTGCTGCGCGATGAAGTCGGCGCATCGTGGTTCATGTTGTTGAGCCGAGCGAACGGAGTGAAGTGCGTGCCGGTGTTCAATTCCGGCAACAAGACGTCTAGCTTCATGGGCGTGGCCACCGATGAGAACGCCGGAACGTTCCAGGTGACGGCCTTTCTCGCGCTGTTAAAGTGAAAGCGCAGCAACGATATGTTAGCTTCGGCCCGGGCGCTCCGGGCCTCGTTTATTTGGTCAGCACACGTCAAAAGGTGTTGGCCCTCCAAGTGAGCGGACAAAATCCGGGCGCAGCGAGCGATTTGCTGGTCGTGACCTATAATCTGAAGGGACAGGGAAACTTCAATATGGTGTTGGGTTCTTCAGTAGACCCGGGGCAGTTGTTTCAGTTAAGTGGGGGGATCTATATGCCATTAACAGCAAGTGCTGTCGTATCGGGTGGCAATACTGTGGTGACAGGAAACGGTGGCCTGCTTGATTTGGTGCTCGTGCCAGGCACGGTGGTCACCGTTGATTCGGTTGGTGGAAATCTCACGTTTGACGTGGACGGCGGACTGATGGTGGAAGACTACGGCTAAGAGAGAGAGAGAACCAGAGAGAGAGAAAAATCATCGTGTTGACAGACACAAAAAACCAGAATAGTTTCCCGGAATCCGAGCTTGATAACCTCGGCTGCAAGGCGTCGCAAGACTCCACAAACCCGTTCGGTGCTGTCACACCGGGCGGGTTTTCTGTCTTCTGGAGTGATGCAACGCCTTGCTCCCATCCGGGGTCTGGGGCAGAGCCCCGGAAAGTCGAGGACTGCGAAGACCTCCCCGAAGCGGCAGAAAACAGCCGCGAAGACCGTATCCCCATTCAACTTGAGACTAGGGGGATAACTTCACATGCGAAACAATCCCTCTTGTTCGCTCGTGAAGTAGTTTGGCAACAATCTCTGCTTGCGAAGCTCAAAGGTGCAGGGCAGGAGCATCTCGCCGGGAAGATGCAGGAGTGTCACACCCTGCAAACCTTCCGTCGGTGCTGCGGATGCCGAAAGACTTCGAGCTTCTGGAATCGTTGCGATCTGTTTTTTTGTCCGGTCTGCGCCCCGCGACGTGCGCGAGAGCGGAAAAAGGAAATCGAATGGTGGGTCAAAGAGATTGCGCAACCGAAGCACATCGTTCTCACCGTCCGAAATTCCGACAATATTTCACGCGACCGCGTGACTTGGTTGAAGGATTCCTTAGCAAAACTGCGAAGAAACAAAATTTTTCGAGCAGTCCGCGGAGGATTCTATTCCTTGGAAGTCACGAACGAATCACGCGGCTGGCATCTGCACCTTCACATCCTCGCAGACGTGCGTTACATTAGTCAGTCTGAACTCGCCATCGTGTGGGGAAAGATTGTCGGCCAAGATTTCGCCATCGTGAAAGTAAAAGACTGTCGCGGTGCAGACTACTTGGCCGAGGTTACGAAATACCTGATGAAAGGTTCGGAGCTGGCCAGCTGGAGCGGAACGGACATCGCCGACTTCATCCGCGCTTTCACCGGCTTGCGCACGTTCGGTGTGTTCGGTTCGTTGTACGGCAAGCGCACCGAATGGTCGGAATGGATTGCGACCATCCGTGACGGACACCGGACTTGCGATTGCGGATGCTCCAATTGGAAACTACTCAGCCCCGACGAACTCACGTGGACGGAACAAACCATCGGCGACCCGTCCAATGCACCAGCGCCACCATCGGACATCAGATGTCCGATACCCCATCACCCGGAATTGAATTTGTTTCGGCCTCTGCCGCCGAAATAGAAGTCAGCAATTGCGACGAGAGCAACCGGAGGCTCGCCGCAATTGAAATCCCGAACGTGTTCGAGTAGCGGTTTCGTGGCTGCGGTGGCAGGCTGGCCGTCGCGCGCCACATTTGTTTGACCCTTTTTCCCGTCTCGCTCGCTATCGCTCGCTTGCGCGCGCCGTGCGGAGCGGTCTTTCGCAGCGTGGCGGTGTCGCGCGCCGGTCAGCCATGCCACCGCAGCC
>CAIWVL010000081.1 GCA_903916085.1 uncultured Spartobacteria bacterium | reverse complement strand
CCTGTTACATCAGGGCTGAGTCCTCGGTGGTTCTTCGAATTTGTGATTCGGAACTTTTATCAAACTCAAAAAATAGACTTCTTGAATTCACTTCCTGCCCACAAACTTCACCTGCCTGAGTCGGTAACCAGAAACGAACGGAAGCTGATCCATCTTGTCGTTCCTGCTGAAGCCTAACGATAGAAGCCGTGAGCTGAGCCACTCCCTTGTGAGTGTTCCACAGCGCACCTCTTGACTTGGCGCTTCCCTACCGCAGTTCATGCGGCTTTCGCGACCACACTCCGCTGGGTTTTGCCCCAAGCTTCCGGCGTGATGTCCTGCATCTGCCAGTTCGTCATCGATAGTAGCCGCATCAACACCTCACGGAGGTATGCGTATAGGATGAATCCCTCGGCGATCACAGCTTTGAGGGATCGCGTACACGATTGCGCTCCGTTCCCCGGCCTCGGCTTCGCCAAACAACAGCCAGTTTTTCTGCTCAACTGCCGGCGACCGCATCGCTCTTTTTGCAAGGATTGTTATCGATCTCCACTGGGCCGTTTCCAACATACACCACCACGGATTCCCATTGTCCCAAGGCGTAACGCATCGCCTTTCCAAAACCCTTCTGCGGCAAGTTCCCTAGTCTGATTTTTAAGAGAACCAACACCTGCAGCGGCCTTTGGAATACAGCCACATTTTGAGCCGCCCGTCCGCGCTGCTGCAGCCTTTTTTTCCAGTCCTTTTTTCGACCGCGTACAGCAACTGGATCTGTCTCAGGATAAAACTCACAAGTTAAGGTAATTCAATCTGCGCTTCAAAAAAAGGCGCGTGTAGCGTGCACCCAACACCCCACCAGCACAAGTTCCCCAGCATGTTTCTTTCCAAAACACGGATAACCCTCATCGCCGTCGCACTGGAATTCAGAATGTGAGCGACCTTAACGGAAATACCAAGATGGTCGACCTCAACGAGGTACTAGCCGTGACTGTTACGACTGCGTGGTTTTGACGGTGACGAGAGAGACTTGTTAATTGCCTTAATGACGGAATCAAACCGGGTCAGCTCGCCAGCCTCAAAAGCATTATGAGACTCAAATTCGGAAAGATAAGCCTTTTTGAGCTTTTCCTTCGCCGGTTTCTTATCCTTTGCCGATCCAAGAGCCATGACAAGTTGGGTCTCGCGGCCGTTTACCTTCGAAAGGACGCTTGGGGGGAGGAGCCCCTCTATGCAGTCCTGACCAGGGCTCTGGTGGCCAAGCGCAGCGTGAGAAATCTCTTTTGCTCGCACGAGTCTGCTCAAGGCAGACTCTACATCACTCTTCGCATCAAGGTCATAGGTGATGTAGACACGATCAAACCGGGACAGTAGGAAATCCAGAAGCTTAGTATTCTTGAGCGTGTCCTTGCCTCCGTAGGCCACCACATCAATGTCGTCGGCAAGCTTAGTTATACCCAAGTCCTTTTTTTTGAATAAATTGAAGTATTCGCGATCAAGTTCGCCCTCGACCAACAGCACCTTATCACATGCGCTCGAGAATAGTCTGCGAAGCGGTGCAAACTCCGACGAGGGAAGGCCAAGATGCTCAGAAAACGGCGTCATCCATTCGGGGCCGGATGTGTCGACTCGTACCGTCCCAGAGAGGCGACCACGATTTTGCTCACGCTCGAGCAAAATATTTGCCGAGGGGTCCTCGTGGTTGAGCATGTACGGGCTGTGTGAAGTAACAATAATCTGAATCCCAGTCTCTTTTGCCATGGCTGCTAGGAGTCTACCAAACTCCGCTTGGGCTGAAGGATGCAGAAAACTTTCCGGCTCCTCGATGATAACAAGTGGAGTGATTCTCGAGTCGATCGCAGATCCGCGGACCCGGTTTGCTTTCAGGATCGCCATCAGAATCTGAGTGCGATTCTGAGTGCCGGAACCCCAGTCAGATAGCGGCACAGTAGTCTCCTTGTCTCGTAAATTGATTGCCAGTGGAAGGTGAGTCGAAGAGTAGCTATCGGGAGGAGCGAATTCTACATCATAACGGTCAGATAAGCGACCGATCATGTGATTGAGGTCGTTGGTGTGCTGCTGCGCAAGTTTTTTGACTACAGAGCGTACCTTTTTCCCAGCCTCCTCCTTTGCAGACACTTCTTGCGGTGCGAGAGCAAATTCATAAAGAAATCGACGCGGCCCTCCGTAAATAAGCTCCTCTGACCGGGTAGTCGAGTTATACGCAAAGGCTAGGTTGGATCCTCTCAGCTTTGCTACCACCTCTCTAGACGCTTGGGGGGAGAGGTCGGCGCCAGCTACCTTAACACGAGGCTTTGGATCATCTTTCTCCGATACTTGGAACGTCACGACAAGAGTGATGTCCAAGTTGCTCTGCATGTCCGGAGGGAGCTCACTAGAACCTGCACTGCGCATAAACGCCTCCACGAATGCTATCAGCGCCGGGTCGTCATTACGGCTTAGACGGAGCTCATACTCGACGAAAATTATAGCATCAGGAGCGGCCCACTGCGTTCGGTCGACGCGGTAGTCAATAGCTACCGCGCCTTCCAATGCGCTGTAGTAACTTCGATTTCGTCTCGTGAGCAACGTCTGAATGAGCCGCAGGAGATTTGACTTGCCAGCATTGTTTCGACCGCTGATAGTGCAATATCCTGGTGAGAAGTCGAAGGAAGTATCTTCGAGTGTTCGGTAGTTTTTAGCGGATATTCGCTGAATTCTCATAGGAATTGGGTGGGAGCTTACAACTGCAGCTCGTGCACGTCTGCTAGCTTTTTTAGAGACACTAAATTTACAAGATAAAAAGGTGTAGATAAATGAACATTCCTACAAATTACCAACCGAAACGAGCGAGCTTACAGCGGTATCGCCCTGTCAGGTCCGCACAACCCGAAGCCGGTCTTCTCCTAGCGCCGCACATAGCCGGCCGCTTCCGGTGCCGCCCGCTAGGACATCCGCTACCACGGCCTCACCGATGTGACGTTCGACGGCGTCTCGCATCGGGCGAGCGCCAAGCTTGGGGTGAAATCCTTTTCGGACGAGAAACGGCAGGACATCGGGCGCAGCCTCCAGTTGGTGTCCCCTGCTCCTTAGAAACTCCAGTTCGCGCTCGAGGAAATCCGCAGCGATCTGCACCTGCACCTCGTAGTCCAGTTTCCCGAACACCAGTTTCTCGCTGATCCGTGCGTACAGTTCTGGGCGCATGTGCTGCTGCGCTCGTGCGAGGACGTGGCGTTCCATCGTGGCAAATGCCGAGTGTTGGAGGTCGAGCACTTCGCTCGAAGCGAGGTTCGAGGTGAACACCACGTAAAAACCGCTTAGGTCAAGGGTATGGCCCTCGCCAGTGGTCAAACGCGCGGCATCCAGGATTTGCAGAAACACGTCGAAAATCCGGGGGTGCGCTTTCTCGAT
>CAIWVL010000080.1 GCA_903916085.1 uncultured Spartobacteria bacterium | reverse complement strand
TCTCGCTGGCACGATGTTACACCATGAAGACGAGGAGTAGGAAGGGACGCCCCACCCCTCCAAAGCGTGCGTTTAAAATAAACTAACGCACATCTGTTTTTTGTGCGGTTTTTGTGCGTTGGAATTGCTGAATGGCTGCGCCTATTCCACGTTTTCACAGGGAAATAATACGATTAAAAAGTAATTCATCATGAACGTACACTCTGATTCCTACTTACGCTCAGCGGTCGCGAGTTTTAAGAAAAGCTCGGGTCCTCAAATGGATACATTGCTCCCGCACCGAGCGGAGATCTTAGAACTGCGCGCAAAAGGGGCAACCTTCGCAAAAATCGGACGCTTGTTGGAGAACATTGGTATTAATGTCTCAAGCGACACACTGCGCCGTTTCTGTATTCGCGAGCATTCGATTGATGCGAACCTGACAGTCATTTCTACATCGCTAACGCCACTTCGCCCGCATGCGGCTGCGAGAATGGTAGATCCCCCGACTCCTCCAATTAAAAATGTCGGTTCACGCGGCCCCCGTATTGCAGATCCACGCAATCAGTAACCAGTGTTTTTATGAAAAGACTTATTCTTGTGATTAACGGAAAAGGTGGTGTTGGTAAAAGCACCTTCGCAACTCAACTCATTCAACTCTATAAAGATCTCCGTGCGCGTTATCGAGCGGTGGATACCGATAACGAAAACTCAACCCTCAAACGATTCCATAAGGATGCTGATTTCTTGAGTGTTGATAGCCCTCAAGGGCTCGGCCTTATTTTTGAACTGCTCAAAACAACTGAAACTGTCATCGTCGATTGTCGTACCGCGTCCACTGACCTTATTATGGACTATTTTGAAGAGGTATCTGTCTTTGATTTGCTACGCGACTTTGGCGCACGAATGACTACCGTAATGCTTGTAAACCACGATCCCGATAGCATCGAACAGTTGCGTGTTATTTCCGGAGCGCTTGGGAATCGTTGTGATTACGTCGTCGTGCGCAACCAAGTGCACAGTGAGCATTTCGTTCTATACGATAAAAGCCGGATTCGGGTTCGATTGCTCCAGGAGTTTCAGGCCCGTGAAATCACGATGCCAAAGCTGTACGACTGGCTGGTCATTGCACTCAATGAGCGCGGCTTTACCATTCCTGCTGCGATGGCTTCAAGAGAGTTTACGCTGATTGACCGCCAGCGGCTTCTCAATTGGTGGCGGAGCGTGATCGGAGAAATACATAGAGCGGGGAACTTTCTTGTTCCCGAAACTAGCGCTGAATCCGCTCTCGTTGGCGATGCTGGGACACACCATGTCCTATCTGAAATTGCGCAATGAATGCTCCCTCTCGCACATCGGCCTTTCAGTCGTTGGTCGCTGACTGGCAAAAACGCCACGGCCTTCCAGATAACGACCCGCTACTAGCGGTGACCGAATTGTTTCAGTTGTTGCTGGTATCTTTGGATACGAAAGAAAAAGCGACTTCGGAAAAGGTGGTGCTGGAGCTTCTGGACGCCATGGAATTGCAGAGTCAGTGCACAAAAGCACTCAGCAAACAGATCGATGAAACGTTAGCCGCGTCCCGGGAGTCGCTCCCAAGGTACCAAGGCGGGTGGGGGCTGGTGCTGTGCGGCGCTGTTTTGTTTGCCGCTGGGGTGACTCTGGGACGTTGGATGTTATGAACACGCCGCGGGAGTGGGGTATTTTTTGTGCATGGCTGGGAATTGCGGCAAGTGTGGCCCGGGCGGTCTACGGCCATGGGTGCAGCACTCGGCGGGGTAAGGTGGTCGCGCGTCTCGGCGGGTTGTCTTGGACCCGCGAAGACTTCTGCCGAGGTTGGCTCATAACGGGAGACACCGGATCGGGTAAGACTCGGTCGGGAATTACGCCGCTCTTGTATCAGGTATTCAAGAACGAGCCCACCTGGGGAGGCCTTTGCATCGACGACAAAGGCCTTTACTGGGAAACGCTATCAGCCATGGCCGCTCATTTCGGGCGCTCAGACGATCTGATCCTTCTTCAGGTCAAACCGGATGACGCAGCCCCTGAGTGTACCCCCAAGCATGTATTCAACCTGACCGGCGACCGGTCCATCCCGTCGAGCACTTACGCGAAGTTCGTCGTGGATACGGCGGCCAGCTTGGGCCAACAGGGCGAGAAATCGTTTTTCAAAAATCAGGCGCAGACCCACATCGCCTGCGTGCTGGATGCCCTTCATGAGGTTCGTGCCGATGTCACACTGGAGAACGCCTATAACGTGCTCTTGAACGGAAACGATTTGTCCAACTTGCTGGCCGAGCTACGAGAATTGCGCCCGACCGAAAAGCGGCGCACCTTGCTCGAACACTTCGAGCACCGTTTCCTTGCCCAGCCTGCCGAGCAACTCGGAGGCGTTAAGGAAACCATCGCCAACTATCTCCAGCCCTTTCTGGCACCCGACGTCGCGCGTGTGTTTTGTCCGGGGGAGAGCACCTTGGATTTGGGCGTCATTGACCGGGGCAAAATCGTGTGTGTCGCGATGCCGCAGAAGTTCCAGACGGAGCGGCGTTACATCAACACGTTCCTGAAGATGCTTTTCTACACGCATTTGTTGCGCCGCTTCGACAAGCCCAAGGCGATCCGGGAACGCGACAATCTGCTCATCCTTTGGGCCGACGAAGCCCAGCGCTTCATGACGGCAAGCGAGGACGGCATGAGCGACTACAACTGCGTGGATGTCATCCGGGAAGCCCAGGGGACGGTGGTCGCCGCAGCGCAGTCCTCTACCTCGTTCATACCGCCGCTGGGCCGCGACAAGGCGAAGGTGCTGGCCTTGAACCTACGCAACCGGATGATTTTCCGTGCTGCCGACGAAGATGGCGCGCTGGAGAGCGCTGACTTTCTTGGCAAAAAGCGCGTTATTCGGCGCTCCTGGGGTTTTTCGGCAGGAAAACGCAGTCAACACTACAGCGAAACCGAGGAACACCGGGTAAAGCCGCACGAGCTGCGAAGCCTTCGCAAGCACACCTGTATTCTGGCGCACGCCGAGCGCGGATTCCGGAAACGCGTCCTTCCGCCTATTGAGCCCGATGGACAGGTGTGCAGTTGGTACCGGCGCTGGTTTTGAGGGGCAGGGGAGGAGAGGGGGCAGACTGGACAGTTTGGGAAAAGTAAGGAACGGGCGTGTCCCCGGTGTCCGCAAGGCGGCGTGAGCACGGCTCCGATGCCCGCGCAGATCGTGGAAAAAGGGGTGTTCTCCAACGCGCTTGTGGTGGATATCATCGAGAAGAAGTATGCCTCGCATCTGCCTCTTTACCGGCAGGCGCAACAGATCAAGCGCGACTGCGGGTATGAGCCGAGCCGCTCTACACTGAGTGATTGCGTGCTGCAGGCGGGCGCGGCGCTGCGCTTGGTGAAGGAGGCTATGAAGGCGGACCTGCTCTCTGGCGGGTACATCCAGGCGGATGAAACCCGGGTGCCTGTGCAGGTGCACTCCAAAGAGGGAGTCAACCACACTGGTTACTTCTGGCAGTACAGTAGGCCGAAGGGACCGGTGGTATATGAGTTTAGGATGGGCCGGGAACGGGCCGGACCGAAGGAGTTTTTAGGCAGCTACAACGGCATCCTGCAAACGGACGGATACGCGGCCTACGAAAAGGTGGGAGGTACAGGAATGAAGCATGTGTGTTGTCTGGCGCATGTGAGGCGGAAGTTTTACGAGACGCTGCAGGTGGATCCAGAGAATGTGCATGCGGGGTTCGTGCTTTTGAAGATCGGGGAGATTTACGCAGTGGAGGAGCGTGCCCGGAGCTTGGGGAGTTGCGCGAGTTGGTGCTGCGTGCGTCCAAGGAGGCCTTGCCGCAAAGTCTGCTTGGGAAGGCATGCCAGTATGCACTCAAACTCTGAGGCCGCCTGGAGTTGATAATGGCTGAGGGTCGAATCGAGGTGGACAACAACTGGGTGGAGAACGGGATGAGGCCTATCGCGTTGGGGCGCAAAAACTGGCTTCACATTGGAAGTGAAGCCGCGGGCCGTGACGTGGCTGCGTTGGGCTCCGTGGTGGAGACGTGCAAGCGCAACGGAATCGGTCTGCGAGGCTATCTGCAGAGCGTGTTGCCGGGGCTTAACGACGTACTTGCAAAGCGTGCGGCCGAACTGACGCCGATGGCGTGGCACTCACGCCAAGTCGAAAAATAGGCGCATCCAAGACAAGGGATGTAGTTCAGCGGACGGATACAAAATAACTAGATT
>CAIWVL010000079.1 GCA_903916085.1 uncultured Spartobacteria bacterium | reverse complement strand
CGGATAACGGTAGCTGCTCGGGTGGTTCAGGAGCGCTATCCCAAGCGCCTCGCCTTCCACCGGGCCGTTGTAATCACACCAGCTAGCTGCCTTGCTCCACGCTTCTTTGTCCATCACACCCTCGCTATTGACGATGTGCCCGCCCTGCATGCTGTCCACCGCCATCGTTGTAGGCACGCGAATGGAGAGCCCTGCGTCTTTGCGATCATCCATCTGGACGTCGCCATCGGTCGCGACGTAATCTTGATCAAAATCAATGGTGCGCGTTTCGCCGTCGGCGCGGAAGGTAATGCGGCGTTCTTCGCTCAGAAGGCGTTTACCTGTGCCGTCAAGATATTCGCAGAGTTCTGCGACCACTGCCTTGTCGGTATCGGCGGCGAGTTGCGTGAACTTGACGTGCCGGATCGAACCCAATGCGGCAATTTGCTTTTGGGCTTTCTCGGCTTGGTTGGATTTTTTTAACGCCTCCTGGTAAGTGCCTGTTTCGGTCCAGGAATCCCAGCCAGCGATGCTCTCGTGACCCGAAGTGATACCCCGGTGGTGGTAGTGATCACGTTGAGCTTGCGGTTCATCGGGCAAATCCTGCATGGGAAACGCCCGGGTCATAGCCTTGCCGGTAGGACCGTAAACGGGCCACAGGTAAGGCTTGTTTGCCTGATCAATCACGTAGTTGGCAAAGGGCTTGCCTCCCACCGAGATGCTTACCCCGTGGGCGTCTTCTTTGATGGAAAATTGGGACTCGGCCGCACTCAGAGTGGAGGCGGCGCACAAGAGTAGTGTTAGGGAGAGACGGGCGGGGGAGCTCATGGGTTCTGGAGGAAGTTTTTTGGCGAGGGAGTAATTCCGTTGATAAATGGTGGCGCCGAATAAGGCAGCCGGCGGTGCCACTCGCGAAGCGACTGAACACCGGCTAATGTGGTCAGTCCCTTCACGGGGCCTCTGAGAACGTGAGAAAACTGTCCCGCATACGTCTCATTTCTCTACGTACGCGGGACTTTCGCTTATTCGGCGGGCGGTGGGAGGTCGGCGGCTTCCTCTTCTGGAGCGGCATCGTCTGAACCGCTGACGACGGGGGCGATGGCCTGGAGTTTGGAGCCGGCCTTCAACTCGATGAGCTTCACGCCCATCGTGTTGCGGCCCGTCTCGCGGATCTGACGCACTCGGGTGCGCACCATCTTGCCCTTGGTCGTGATGAGCATGAGTTCGTCAGATTCACGCACGGCGAGGGCACCAGCGACTTCGCCCGTTTTGTCCCCGGTTTTCATCGTGATGATACCCTTACCAGCACGCGCCTGGAGTCGGTAATCCTCAAACGTGGTACGTTTGCCCACCCCGTTCTCACCGGCCACGAGCAGCGTGCAGTCGTTGTTCACCAGCACCGCCGAGACCACGCTATCGCCTTCCTCAAGACGGATGCCGATCACACCCATCGTATCGCGGGATTGTTGTTTCACTTCGTCTTCCTGGAAGCGAATGCTCATTCCATGGCGGGAAATGAGTACCATCTCACAGTTGCCATCGGTCATGTTTGCCGCAATCAGGGCGTCGCCTTCCTGGATCTTGATGGCAATCAGGCCGCCTTTCCGGATGTTTTTGAACTCACGCAGATTGGTCTTTTTGACAATCCCGCCCTTGGTGGAGAAGAAGATGTTCAACTGATCGCTGAAGGTCTCTTCGTCCGTCTTGCGGCCGGTGATGCGGATAGTGGCCGCAATCTTCTCGTCAGGACGCAACTGAAGGAAGTTGGCGATGGAACGGCCCTTAGCTGCCCGGCCCATTTCCGGCAACTCAAACACGCGCTCGACATAGCAGCGTCCGGATTGCGTGAAGAACATGAGGTAATCATGCGTCGTCGCCGTGTACAGATGCTCGACAAAGTCGTCCTCATCCTCAGGGTTCACCGCTTCACGGGGTTGCGCGCCCTTCATTCCAAGGCCGCCCCGATTGCGCAGCGGGAAATTGGAAATGGCCGTGCGCTTCAGGAACCCACGGTGGGTGATGGTGATGACAGTGCTCTCGTTGGCGATGAGGTCTTCGATGGCGATCTCACCCTCGTCAGGCACGATGCGCGTGAGGCGCTCCGTGCCGTACTTGAGTTTGATGTCACCCAACTCCTTCTTGATGATCGCAAAAACGCGCGCTTCACGAGCGAGAATGTCCATCAAGTCGCGGATCGTCACTAGCAACGCTTCGTATTCCTTGTGGATGCTGTCCCGTTCCAGTCCAGTCAACTGGTACAGACGCAGGTCCAGGATGGAATTGGTCTGGCGCTCCGTGAACTTGTAGTGCCCGTTGATGAGTCGCGCTTCATCGCGAATGAGTAGACCGATTTGCACCACCGTCTCACGCGTCCAAGAGAGCGCCATGAGTTTGTTGCGCGCATCTTCACGGTCCCGGGATTCGCGGATAATTTTGATGAAATCATCCAAGTGTGCCAAAGCAACGAGGAAGCCTTCCAGTTTCTCGGCCAACTCCTCCGCCTGGCGCAACAGGAAACGAGTCCGGCGCAATACGACCTCCCGGCGGTGTTCGATGTAGCAGTGGATTGCCTCCTTGAGCGACAACAACTTAGGACGGCCATGGTCAATAGCCAGCATTGCCGCTGAAAACGTCGTCTCTAGCGAGGTATGCTTGTACAGGTTGTTGATGACCACCTTCGGGTTCGCATCCCGCTTCAACTCAACCACTACCCGCGTTTCCTCTGTGGACTCGTCGCGTACGGCGCTAATGTCGGTCAGGACCTTGTCATTGACCAAGTCGGCGATGCGCTTGATCAATTCCGCCCGGTTCACATTGTAGGGGATTTCGGTGATGATAACCGCCTCGCGGTTGCCTTTCATCTCCTCCACGCCCGTCTTGCCGCGTACTCGAATGGAGCCTTTGCCGGTTTCGAAATACTGCCGGATTGGCTTGGTGCCTAAAATGTTACAGCCCGTGGGGAAATCCGGTCCCTTGACGTACGCCATGAGACCTTCGATGGTGATCTCGGGATCGTCAATCTGCGCGCAAGTGGCGTCGATGATTTCGACAAGGTTGTGCGGGGGAATGTTCGTCGCCATCCCGACGGCGATCCCAGTGCCGCCGTTGACGAGCAAGTTGGGCCAGGCGGCAGGGAGAACGGTGGGTTCCTCGCGAGTTTCGTCGTAGTTGGGGACGAAATCCACGGTGTCCTTTTCCATGTCGTCCATGAGCGAGGCGCCCAAGTGACGGAGGCGAGCCTCGGTGTAACGCATGGACGCGGGTGGATCGCCTTCCACGGAACCAAAGTTACCCTGGCCTTCGATGAGCATTTCGCGCATCGCCCAGTACTGCGCCATGTGCACAAGCGTCGGGTAAATCGCCTGGTCACCATGGGGATGGTAATTACCCATGGTTTCCCCGACGATCTTCGCGCACTTCAAGTGCTTGCGACTAGGCGTAACGCCCAGTTCACTCATCGCAAAAAGGATGCGGCGCTGGGAAGGCTTCAGGCCGTCGCGCGCATCCGGGAGCGCGCGGGAAACAATCACCGACATAGAGTAGTCCAAAAAGGATTTGGACATCTCGTCAGCGACGTTCACTTTTTCGATTTTTTCGTTCTTAGAATACATCGTGAGGTGGAAAAGAGAGGGCAGTCTTGCCTGGGGTCGGGCAGGTCAACACGGCTTTGGGCCGGGGTTGAGTTGACCTGATTTTTTATTGGTTCGGAGCCGCCTAGATGTCCAGGTTGCGGACGTTGAGGGCGTTATCTTCAATGAACTGACGGCGGGGTTCCACGATGTCGCCCATCAAAATGGTGAACATCCGGTCCGCATCCACGGCGTTGTTTTCATTTAAGTCCACCTTCATCAGGCGCCGTTTCTGCGGATCCATCGTGGTTTCAAAGAGTTCCTTGGCGTTCATTTCCCCAAGACCCTTGAATCGTTGAATCGTCATTCCCTTGCGCCCAATTTCCAGCACCTTGCCCAGAATCTCGGGAATCGCAAACAGCGGATGCACTGTGGCTTTTTCACCATCGCCTTCGAGAAGCTCAAACAGCGGTTTGTCACTGTTGGAATAGTGCTCGATTTTGAGCCCTTTCTTGTCCAGTTCCGAAATGAGCTTCGCAACAGATGCCGATTCGTGCAGTTCCACTAGGCGACCACGGCGGCGCGGGCCGTCATTTTTCTTGGTCGTAGGAGCCGGTGCCACAGGCGCGGTCGCCGCCACGGGAGCTGGCGCGGTGTCACCATCGGGTTGACCTTCAACTCCCTCCACTGGGGCTACCACGGGAGGTGCTTCAAACTCGAATAGTCCAAGGTCGCGATTTTCTTCGTGGAACCGGCGCAACTCGCCTTCCTCGCTGAAAAAGCGGACCGACTCGTTGTTGCCCTCACGGACACGAACGAGGTGGGTGGGGAGGGCACCGTCGCCGCTGCGATGGTTGAGGTAGGCCTCGAAATCACCACCATGACGCCGGAGCGCATCGGCGTACTTCGCCAGACGTTCGAGAAGCGTGAGCAACTCTGTAAGGTTGGCTGCCGTGACGGTCTTACCGTCTGCTAGGTTGCGCAACTTTACTTCATCCGCCCCGAGGCTGATCAGGATGCGGTTGAGCTGGATGTCGTCATCAACGTATTCCTCGCGCTTCTTACGCTTGATCTTGTAAAGCGGAGGACACGCGATGTAGATGCGTCCGGCGCGCACGAGCTCGGCCATTTGCCGATAGAAGAACGTCAATAGGAGGGTGCGAATGTGCGAACCATCCACGTCAGCATCCGTCATGATGATGATCTTGCCGTAACGCAGCTTGGACAGGTTGAAGGAGCCTTCCTGGTCCCCGCCGCCGATCCCCGTGCCGATGGCTGTGATCATCGTCTGAATTTCGGTGTTCTGTAACACTCTGTCCAGCCGCGCTTTCTCTACGTTAATCAGCTTGCCTCGAATCGGCAGAATTGCCTGAAAACGCCGGTCCCGCCCCTGCTTGGCGGAGCCACCTGCCGAGTCACCTTCGACGATGTACAACTCGGTGAGCTCAGGGTCGCGCTCGGAACAGTCGGCCAGTTTACCGGGCAGACCGCCGCCTGTGAGCGCGCTTTTGCGCACGGTTTCGCGGGCTTTGCGAGCAGCCTCGCGGGCGCGGGCGGCCATGAGGCCCTTTTCTACCACTTTTTTGGCGAGAGCAGGGTTTTCCTCAAAGTGCCCCATGAGCCCTTCATAAGTGATGGAGCTCACGATGCCTTCAACGTCCGGGGTGACGAGTTTGACCTTGGTCTGAGACTCGAAGCTGGGGTTGGGGTGCTTGATGGAAAGCACGCACGTAAGCCCTTCGCGGACGTCATCTCCGCTAATGGAGGGGTCCTTGTCCTTGAGTAAATTGTTTGCCTTAGCGTACTGATTGACCGCCCGCGTGAGTGCCGTACGGAAACCAGTGCTGTGGGTGCCGCCATCCGGGTTCGGAATGGCGTTTGTGAAGCACAGGATCTGGTCGGAGTAAGAGTCGTTGTACTGGAAAACGACGTCGACGTGCATGTCGTCCTCGATCTCGACCTGGTCCTTGCTCTTGAACTTAACCATGCGCTTGCCATGGAGCACCACGGGTTTGGGGTGCAGAAGCGCTTTGTTTTCCCCTAATTGGCGTACAAACTCTTCAATCCCAAGCTTGTAGATGAATACCTCGCGCTTCGTGTCTTCACCGCGCTCGTCCGTAAGGATGATCTCCAAACCGGGATTTAGAAACGCCAATTCTCTGAGACGCGAGGCCAGTTTCGCGTATTGGAACTCCACGGTGATCGTGAAAATCGTCGGATCCGGCAGGAACGTGATGCTGGTCCCGGACTGTTTGAGGTTCTCCACCTCGCCAATGACGGTGAGCTTTTGGGTGGTGACACCGCGCTCGAAGGCCATGTGGTAGACCTTGCCGTCGCGGGTGACGTCCACCTTGAACCAGTCCGAGAGGGCGTTCACGCACTTGGCACCGACGCCGTGCAAACCGCCCGAGTATTTGTAGGCGCCCTGACCGAACTTACCGCCTGCGTGGAGGTTGGTAAGAACCAGTTCCAATGCAGGGATTTTGAATTTGGGGTGGATGTCTACCGGAATCCCTCGGCCATTGTCGCGAATAGAGCAGGAGCCGTCCACATGGAGGGTGACTTCAATCCGGGTACAATGATGGGCAAGATGCTCGTCGATGGAGTTGTCGAGCACTTCAAACACACAGTGATGGAGGCCGCGTTCGTCTGTGGGCCCAATGTACATGCCCGGTCTCTGGCGGACCCCGGCAAGCCCCTCAAGCTTGTCGATTTTTGAGGCGTCGTAAAGCTGTTCAGGAGCGGGGGGAAGCGTGGCGTCTGCGAGTTCGGACATAGGGCGATTGCCGGGAAAAAAACTTAAGTGAAATCGAGGCCCAGCAACATAGTGCAGGGATCCGGCGGGACAACAGAAATCTGGAAGCCCCACAACCTGTTGAGGTGGGAAAATGGCCTCACCCAACAGAATGGGGTGGGGCGATGAGGGCGAGGGACTACGGATGGGATAGGGGGCGGGCGGAGCGGTTATCCGCTAGCAACGAGCGAGATGACGGATTGTAAGGATCTCTTGCGAGACGATTTGTCGCAGCGATGTAAAGCCAGAGGCCTGAGGCTTTTGATCGGCGTTTTCTAAGCAGCGTTTCTACCGCATCTCCGGCGCGCCGACGGGTATTGTCAAGTGACCGGTGGTTCCGCTCGTTCCGAGCATCACCACCGGTATCTAACCACTTAGCCCCCATCCGGGGGCTTTTGAGGCGACCACTCGGCTCAACACTTACTGAGCGGTGGTCACCTGAGGCACTGCGCTGCCTTCCACTTCTCCAAGAGCCCACTTGATGCCACCTAGGATGTGTTTTTGGAAATTCTGCGCAACTTCCGGCGCATTCAGGCGGTTGGGCATGGCGGCGTCATCATCCCACACGTCTTCGCGGTGGCCGAGTGAGGTGTAAAACACGCGGCCTTGACCCTGCGCACGCACCCACGAAACCGGGAAATGAGAGGCCTGTCCTTGGTCGGGTTTGCCGTCCATGGGAACCGTTGCGGAAGCGAGAATGTCGTGCACCCGGCTGCGATCGAAGGATTTCATGTGGTACATTTCCTCCTTGGCGATGGACCAGGGGGAGGGCAATCCCGTCGCGGCTGGGTGCTTGGCGTCGATGGCGTTGAGCTCCACGGATGCCTGGGAACCGTGCCCGGCGAATTCACCACCGAGCAGGTCGATGTAGGGGCGGAAGCCATGGAAAGTATCGCTTGCGGAGTGCATTGCCATCAGGCTGTGGCCTTTTTCAATCCACTGAATGAATCCCTCTTTGTCTGGGAGCGGCAGGTCGCCCGTAGTATTGGCGAAAATGACGCCATCAATTTTTTTGGCTTCGAGCTCGGCTGGAGCGAGTTTTGCTAAGTTAACAGCCAGTTCAGCGTTGAACTTTTCCTGAGCAGCTTTGGCTTGAGCTTCGACTTCTGGGGTCCACTTGCTCATGGCTTCCTCAAAACGCTTGGTGTCGGCTTCGAAACGCTTTTTAGCGTTCTCATCAGCATCAGGAGCGAGAGGCTTGGGCGCGTTTGGTTTACGGGGAACAACAGTGGCAGGCTGCTGGACCAAATCGACCACGGTGAAGGCCTTTGAATCGGTGGCCAACTTTTGAAGAACGCGTTCAGCTGTAGCAATGGAACTGTGGCGGAATCCCGTGGTAACTGTAACGATCAGAACGCGTTTGGGCTCCTGCTGAGCGCCAAAGCTTGAGGGGGCTTGTACCGCGAGGCTGGCAAAAACTAAGGCACCGAGAGGGATCTTATTCAGGAGGGATTTCATGATCCCTTTACCCTCTGACATAGCGCTCACCGTGACAAAAGTTTTTTCACTGGGTTTGCATGTGCTTAGTCTTCGGGCGATGGAAAACCCCGAAGAGCAGCCCCCAGCGGAATCCCAGTCGGCCCAACTCGAAGTGCGCAGCTATTTTGTGCGCGAACGCAACGCCTTGGTGACGCGCGCTCAACTGGGCGAACTGTACTTGGATTACTATCTACACCAAGGGCAGCAGGGCGTTCATCATCAACCTCTTCACGATGGCATGCTCAAGGAAGCCCTGGCCGCCGGCCTCCTTCACGCTGCCTCTAGGCCCTGGAGCGAAACCGCCGCTTGGACCCTTCATTTCGAGAATCCTGCTATCAACCTTTTCGTCAGTTCAGATAATCCTCACGGCCGGATTGTGGGACAAATCTTTACCGAAAACGTCAAACAAACCGGTCGCAACCTCTTCTGCGCCGATGTTGTACGTGGTTCCACTTCGCCTACTCGCAGTGTGGTGG
The DNA here is from genome assembly GCA_903916085.1 of uncultured Spartobacteria bacterium. Classification (GTDB taxonomy): domain Bacteria; phylum Verrucomicrobiota; class Verrucomicrobiia; order Chthoniobacterales; family Chthoniobacteraceae; genus Chth-196. Next base: position 10,191 of record CAIWVL010000079.1, on the reverse strand, counting down.
AGTTCCCTGGAAACTCGGTTCTTGGCGCCGTCGAATGGTTTTATTCCCAAAGCGAACAGCGCCCAGCCCGTTTCTTTGAAGTCACCCCCGAGGACTTCGTCATGGTCTCCGCCCAGCCCGATTGCGAGCCCGGCTGGATTGAGGGACTGACCCTCGAATCCGTAGCTGCCCTAGATACCAAGGAGCAGCTGAGTCTGTTAGAGATCCGCAAGTATCGCTGGGAGTGCGGCTGCACTCAGGAGCGAATGCTCGACATCCTAGTCCCTGTGCTTAGGAGCGATGCCGAGGGGCTCTTTGGGGATGAGGAATCCATCCGCATGAGCTGTCCCAGATGTGGTTCTCGGTATGTGATCACTCGGGAGGGCCTAGAGGCCCACGCAATACGCAAGTAACTCTTCTGCGCTAAAGCGCAGGTGAAGAGCCGTTTCACACTCTAATTTTCCCATTTTTCATGATCCTCGGAATCGACCTCGGTACCACCAACTCTTTAGTCGGCGTTTTTGACGCGGGCTTCGTGACCCTCATTGCAGACGAAGCCGGCCAACGCCTGACTCCCTCAGTGGTGCACTACCCAGACCACGGCGAACCCCTCGTAGGAAAACCCGCCTCCAGGATGCGCGTCCTCAGTCCCGAGCGGACCGTCTTTTCCGTCAAACGCTTTATGGGCCGCAGGGTGGGGGAAGAACCCGCCGACATGCCCTACCATTTTAGTGGCGCGCCAGGTACTCCCATCCAACTCGCTCTCGGTGATTTGCGTCTGAGTCCGGAGCAGGTCTCTGCCGAGATCCTGCGTAAGCTTAAAGCCGATGCCGAACGCGCCCTTGGCACCTCCGTGCAGCAGGCCGTCGTCACGGTTCCCGCCTATTTTAACGACGCCCAGCGTTCCGCCACCAAGCGCGCCGGTGAACTCGCCGGACTCGAAGTCGTGCGTATCCTCAACGAACCTACGGCCGCCGCTCTCGCCTACGGCATGGATCGTCAGGAGGAACACACACGCATCGCTGTGTACGACCTCGGCGGAGGCACCTTTGACATCTCCATTCTTGAGCTCACCGGTGGCGTCTTTCATGTACTGGCCACCAATGGCAATACCCGCCTCGGTGGCGACGACATCGATGCCGCCCTCGTGCGTCATCTCGAAGCTGCGAGCGGTTGCGTTGTCTCTGAACCCGCTGCCCGCGCCCGTCTCTTGGAGGCCGCTGTCGCCGCCAAACATCGTCTTTCGGAGGCGGAAGAAACCGTGGTGTCCCTCCCGTTTCTTGGGGAAGGGGTGTCTTCTACAGAGGTGACCTTGAGCCGGGCCACCCTTGAGAAAATTGCGCTTCCGTGGGTGGAGAAAACCCGTGCCCACTGTCTGCGCGCCCTTGCGGATGCCAACCTTGAACCAGAGTCGATTCAGGAACTCATTATGGTCGGAGGCAGCACACGGATGCCTCTAGTGCAGCGTTTTGCGGGTGAGATTTTCGGGCGCACCCCGAACTGTTCCCGCAATCCAGATGAGGCGGTGGCCGAAGGCGCTGCTCTTCAGGCTGCCATTCTTGAGGGAACTCTTAACCAGGTGGTGCTTCTCGATGTCACGCCACTTTCCCTGGGGATTGAGACGTTTGGGGGACTCATGAACGTGATCCTGCCACGCAACAGTACTATTCCCTGTAAGGCTGGGGAGATGTTCACCAACGCGCTGGCCGGTCAGCGTTCCATGCTCATTCGCGTACTACAGGGCGAACGCGAACGAGCCAACGACAACTGGGAACTGGGACGTTTCGAAATCCCGTTCCAAGCCCTTCCCAAAGGCCAGGCCCGCGTCGGGGTGCAGTTCGAGATTGATGCTGATGGCATTCTCACCGTCCTTGCCCGCGACACGGCGACCGCTCACGAGCAGGTCGTCAAAATGGCTAGCGCCGTTGAGGTCAGTGACGAGGCGGTCGAGAAAATGCTCGAAGACGCCTTGGAAAATGCTTTCGACGACATGAACGCCCGCGCCTTCACCGAGGCGAAGCTCAAGGCCGAAGAAATGCTGCCCTCTGTCGAAAAAGCACTGGCCCGCGCCGGATCGCGTCTCCCGGCTGAGGAACGCGCCTCCATCGAGTCGTGCGCCGCCGAGGTGCGTGAGGCTCTCAAGCACGAAGCCGCCGCGCCCCTCAAAAAAGCAGTGACCGCGCTGGATGCCGCCACCCAGACGTTGGCCGCTCTGGTAGTCGAGTTAGCTATGCAACGCTAAGACGGGCGCATCCACTGCGGGCTACGTGTTCCCAAACATGAGATCCATTCGCCCTGATGCCGTGCTGCCACCCCTGCCGGGATGTGTGCGGTTGGTGGGGTCGTGTCCGGTGGTGTCCGGTGGTGTCCGGTGGTGTCCGGTGGTGTCCGGTGGTGTCCGGTGGTGTCGCTTGCGCTCAACCACCGAAACGCACATAGATGCCGTTGGCATGCCTTAAAACGCGGGTCTTTACCCTGTTTCAGAGCATAAAACGAAGCGCAAAACTGGGGCTTCCCGGACGTTTGCTGCCTTGAGGCTGAGGTCGCCCAGTTTTGCGTTTAAAAAAACGCCTCTACGCTTTCGCCAGAGCCATTGCTTGTTCGGCTTCCAGCAGGTGCGTGGGATCAAGCAACTGCACCATGCGCTTTTGCTTCTCCAAGTTCGCCATTCGTGAAAGAAGTTCGCCCTGTGTGCTGGAGAGCTTCGGTGCGGCTTCAATCGCGTGCCTGGGAATGCGCAGCACTTCTGCTACCTGATCCACCACAAAGCCCGTGCGCAAACCATTGAGAAGGAACACCATGATTCGCTGCCGATCGGAGCGCTCGACGCGGTTCATGCCCAAGCGCACACGCAGGTCAATCACCGGTAGCACGCTCCCCCGCAGATTGATCACTCCGTCCACAAAACGCGGCGTATGCGGTACTCGGGTCAGTTCCTCTGGAACGCGCACAATTTCCTGCACGCTCCGAATCGGCACCCCAAATTCTTCCTTGTCCAGACGGAACACGACGACCTGTTCGTCCTCGTCCATGTCGTCGTCGAACTCGGAGTGTTCCGAATCGCTCTCTGGCTTGATTTCCTTCATGCTACGTAGTGCGTCTTTGATGGCTGAATGGCTGAACAAGTTTCTTGCGGAGATGATCGAGACCAGACGTTTACCGCCGTCGAGTCTGCAAATTTCTGAGATCTCCGACATGTCGCCATCTTGGGATAAAAGCGCTGGCATTGGATCCACTTCGCTTTTGGGCACCCGCAGTACCTCGCGCACCCCGTCTACGACGAGTCCCACGGTGGCGCTTCCGAGAGTTAGCACGACGAAGCGGCTTTTTTCATCCACCGCGCGTGCGGGTAGGCCGAAAAGCGAGCGCAAGCTCACTAATGGCAACAGTCTGCTGCGGAGGGTGATGAGTCCCAGCACATGAGACTCCGAGCGAGGCACGCGAATGATGTTGTCGGGAATTTGGACGATCTCCTGCACCTCGCGGATGGCGACTGCGTATTCTTGGTCGGCCACCTCAAAGCTCACTAATTGGAGCTCATCGGTTTCTTGCTCACTATCTTCCTCATTTTTGCCCGCTGTTTCAGCGGCGATGTTTCCCGCCTGTCGTGAGGCGGAAGCGCCTCGGGACAAAGCGGCAATTTCTGAGAACTCGTTTCGGATGAGTTTTTCAAAGTTGAGCACCATCACCATTGCATGGCCGCCCACTTCCTTAATGATCCCTGATAGGAGTTCCGTGTCCACCGTGCCCTGCATGGCGGAAGCATCCTCAATTTGAGCGGGCGCTACGCCCACGACGCTTGCCACCCGATCCACGATGAATCCCAAAGGCTCCCCGAAGTCCACCACCAGAGCCCGCGTAGCGTCGCCATGCGGCTCGTCATCGAATCCAAAAATACGACGTAATGAAATGATAGGCAGGAGCTTTCCTCGCAAATTTGACAGTCCTTCCAAGGTTCCTGGCGCCAGCGGCACTCGAACCACCTCGGGCATGCGGATGATTTCCTGGACCGGTGCCATGTCCACGGCGAAGACCTCTTCGCCGACGACAAAGGTGACAAACTGGCGGATGTCTGAGTCGATCTCGTCCAGGAACTCGTCACCGCCTAGGGACGTCCCCGCTTGGGCAATCAGTTCTGTAGTCATGGCCGGTTTTCCTCTTAGGCACTCTGCAATTCGTCGGCGAGCGAGGCGATTTCTTCAATCGCAGTCGCAAGTTCATCCGCTCCTTGAGATTGCTGCTTGGCCGCCGACGCTGCCTCCGTGGAGGCTTTGTCTGCTTCTTGAGCGGCGGTGGAGATCTGTTCGACGCCCTTCTTGAGCTGGACAATGGCCGCCGCCATTTCGTTAGCCGCCAGCAAAATGCTGTTAGAGCCTTCCTCAACCACAACAATGTCGGCTTCCACGGCAACCAGATTCACGGTCGTGGACTTAGCCTTGCCCACCTCAGATACCGCAGATGCCATGATTTCATCCAAATCGCGTCCCACGACACCAATCTGATCCTGGATACCCTTGACGAGATCTTTGATACGATCCGCATTTTCCGAAGATTCATGTGCCAGATTGCGAATGTCGGTGGCCACCACTACGAACCCCTTGCCAAACTCGCCCGCGCGCGCTGCCTCAATCGCGCCGTTGACGGCCAGCATGTTCGTCTGAATGGAGACGGTTGTGATGGCATCCACAATCTTGTCGATGCGCCGTGACATCAGCTCCAATTCCTTAATCTGACGCAAACTCGCCCGGGAAGCCTCCGCCGAGGAGGAAATACCTTCAATGAGATTGTTGACAGAGGTCTTGTTAGTGGCGAGCAGCGTTCGGATCGTCGTAACTCGTTCTCCACCAGTGGTCGCACGAGCTTGCGCCACCTGAATGCCTCGTTCGATTTGCAAAACGGCAGCCGAAGACTGCTCAGCTGCCGCCGACTGCACTTCCGCTCCTTTGCGAATCTGCTCAATCGCCGCCATGATTTGGACACTCGAACTGTTAATCTCCTGCACCGCCGAAGACAACTCCTCCGCTGCAGACGCCACTTCTTCAGCGCTCTTTGCAACGTCGGTCGAATTTCTGAGGTCTTCTGCAAGTTCGGCCAGATTCCGCGAGGCCTGCGCGGATTCGTCTAAGGCTCGGGTCTGCTCCGCCACGGTCTTGCGCGCCTGCTCTGCTGCCGCCGCCTGTTGCTCAGCTGCCGCCGCGATCTGTTGGCTTCCTTGAAGCGCCTGCTGGGAGGCACTGTTGGATTGCGTGGCACCTACTGCAATTTCCCGTACGCCCCGCGCAATTTCCGAAGCTTCCACCCGTACCTGCTCTAACTGAGTGGTGATGATTTTTCCCTTTTCAGTTTCTTCCATCGCGCCTCTGGCTGAGGTAGTAATGCTTTCTGTGATGTTTTTGACATCTTGCTGGATCTGGATAACGAGCTCCTGAATCATCCGGGCGCTCTTTTCTGAGGTCTCCGCCAGCGTTCGCACTTCGTCCGCAACCACGGCAAATCCTTTTCCATGCTTTCCAGCCCGCGCGGCCTCAATGGCCGCGTTCAGCGCGAGGAGGTTGGTTTGGTCGGCAATCCGAGCCACGGCTTTTACAATGTCCCCGATGTTGGCGGCCTGTTTTTCAAGGTCGGCAGCCATTTGTGCCGAGGCCACTTGGCGTTCCGCAGAGTTTTCCACTGCCGCAATTAGGGCCTCGATTTCGCCGCTAGTGCGGGCGATCAGCGACTGGCAAGCCTCGACCTTCGTTTGGCTGGCACCTGCGCTTTCCAACTGGCTCGCCACCGCCGCTACCACCTGCTGAAACGCCTGGAGCGATTCGGTCGCCGCTGCGGACGATTCCTCCGCGCCCACCGCGATCTGGTCGGCAGCCCGCTTGAGCTGTTCAGCGGCCGAGGATGCCTCGGTGATTCCGGAAGAAAGTTCTTCAGTCGCCGTGGCAACGCGTTCGGCAGCCTGTTGTTGTTTAGCCAGGGTGCGCGCTTTTTTCCGTTGCGCTTCAGCTTCGCGATTGCCGCTTCCGATGGAGGAAGAGGTGTGTGCGGAGTGCGCTGAGTGGGCTGGAGACGCAGCGTTAAATTCCGCTTTAGGTGCCGATAAAGGTTTTCTAATGATTGCCATGAGGACGGGAGTGAGTGGGATGAGGTTGCGAACGCAGTCGACCCCACATGGCTCCGACAAGGCTCAAGGCCTGATCGTAGGGACAATCGAATAACGGAAGTCTGAGGACTAAAAAGAATGGGTCAAGGTGCCTTTAATGTGACTGGATCTCCGCTAGGGAAAATTTGTTTTAATAACCCCTTGCACTTGAACTATGTGCTTTTTGGTGCATGGGAAATGTGGCCTAGTTACGGTTGGCTTTTTTTAATTTTAAGAGCGGTTTTTTAATTGATCGCGGTCCCCACCTCGTTTTTTGCAACCGCCACTCCGAGTCGTGGAGTCCAGATGTCGGCCGGGCTTCGCTCCGGCTTGCAATGCGGCTAGACTTTCTGTGAGTCTAATGCACGGCCGCCTATCTTTCCGAACGTTTCCCCGTCCAGACATCGTAAGCCTCCCCCATTTTTCCGTCCCGCAAGAAAACCTCAAACGCGCTCTCCAAAATGAACCGCCCCGCCACAGAAGCCGCCCCCGTGCATTTTTTGCGTGAAATGTTCACAGACCCCAGTGATGCCCGTTATCTCCGCTGGCAGGGAGTCGTCAATTTCCTGATCTTCGCCTCCTGTATTTCCATGGCCATGGAGACTGTGGAACCCTTTGCGAGCACTCATCAGGGCCTGTTTCGGGGCGTGGAGTACACGGCCGTTGGTCTGTTCACGCTCGACTATTTGGCAAACCTCTATTTCGCCTCTGACCGGCTCAAGTATTTTTTCAGTTTCTGGGGATTAGTGGATCTCATTTCGATCGTTCCCAGTTACTTGATGATCCTCAACCTCACGGCGTTGCAGGGCGCTAAGGTCTTCCGTCTGCTACGCGTCATCCGAGTGTTGCGAGTGCTGAAAATCGCCCGGATGGCCATTCAACAGATGGCGAGCCGAGCGAAAAATAACAATCCCATTGTCTCCAATTTGCGCATCTATTTGATCGCTTTATTTTCGGTGATGATGATCTCGAGTACGCTCATGTACTACGTGGAGGGCGGCTTTTATTTGCCCGAGGTCACCGCCCAAGGCCAGCAGGCCCTCGATGAAAAACTCGCCGCCGATCCCGCCTCCAAGGACCTCCCTGAAGCGGACCGCAAATACGTCCCTGTCGATCCGATCGGGGGCAATCCCATTCCCGAGGATAAGCATTTCTTTACCTCCATCCCGGCTGCCATGTGGTGGTGCATCGTCACTTTGACTACCACGGGCTACGGCGACCTGTATCCCGTGACTTTCGGTGGGCGGTTTTTGGCTGGAATCACCATGTTACTGGGATTGGTGCTGTTTGGCATCCTGATGAACATCGTGGGCAAAACGCTCATGGTGCTTCTTTTTGGTGAGCAGATCGATGAGTCTCGCAATGGCAAACCGACCAAGGAATCTGTGGTGAAGGCGATGTTTGAGATCGGTCTCATCCCAGGTGCTCTTCACGACGAACTCCTCAAGGTGAGCACCGAAGAACTCCAGCGCAGGCTCAAGGGCTAAGGGAACCCTTCGGAAGGGCCCCAGAATGATGAGTGCGGCTAGAAATCGCTCGACGCATCGAAACTTTACTTGATTCGGAGTGTTAGGAGGTGGCGGGCTCCAGTCTTTCGGGATGTTGACCAGAACCTCGATTGCCATTTTTCGGCTAATCATCCGTGGAATGCCCGGGTACGTTCTGTCAGCCTCAGGCAGGGCGCGTTCGCAGCCACTCTAGGGCTTCTTCACGCGTCGCGAGGGTGCCTTCCAACTGTCTGCTTTGGATCTCCTCCAAAAGCACCTTAAACTCCGGTCCGGGCCGCATTCCCAGCTCCAGGAGGTCTCGTCCCGACACCAAAGGCGGCGGAATCAGGGGATGCGCTTCCTGCGAAAATGCCTCGATTTTTGCGTTTAAAAACTCGTAGTTGGAAAGATCGCCATTGCTGCTAGCGCAATCGACCCGATGCAGTTGGAGTTCATCGGTGATCGTGGGGCGCGCCAGAAAGCGTTTGAGACGGGAGACGCGCATTTTTTGGACATCCTTAAACGCCATGTGATTGGCTACAGCCTCTACCGTCGCATCGATGTCCTTTCTTGGAAACCGTAGCCGACTAAGGATCGTCTCGCTCATTTCGGCACCCAATTTTTCGTGTCCTGAAAAGCGGATACGTCCCTCGGCGGGATCCAGGGAGTAGGTGGCCGGTTTGGCGATGTCGTGAAGCAAAACCGAGAAGAGCAGGGGAGTGGAGACCTCGGGTGCGAGCATACTCAGCATGAGGCGGGTATGCACCCACACATCTCCTTCGGGATGAAACTGAGGAGGCTGTTCACACCCCTTCAAAGCCTCCATTTCAGGCAGGATTTCCCGTAACAAACCGCTCGAGTCCAACAGATCCAAGCCCCGCACTCGGTTCGGGGAATGCAACGTTTTGAGCAATTCTTCCCGAATCCGTTCCGCGCTGACTTCACGAATTGCGGCTGCGTGTTGGCGCACTGCCTCCCAAGTGCCGGATTCAATCTCGAACCCCAGCACCGTGGCAAATCGCACCGCTCTCAACATCCTCAGACGGTCTTCTGCAAAGCGTTCTTCTGGGTTGCCAATGGCCCTTAACACGCCCGCTGCAAGGTCCACTTGTCCACCGACAAAGTCGCGTAATGCGCCCTGTACGGGATCGTAAAAGAGACCGTTGATGGTAAAATCGCGTCGCCGTGCATCTTCCTCGGCGCTAGAAAAATGCACCGATTCCGGGTGGCGGCCGTCGACGTAGTCGCCGTCAGAGCGGAAGGTGGCCACCTGAAATTCGGCGCCGTTTTCCAGCACCGAGATGACTCCAAACTGAGCGCCGACCGCAACGGTTCTTCGAAACAGCGCCTGCACGGCTTCGGGGCGCGCGCTTGTGGCCACGTCATAGTCGTGGGGAGTCACACCCCGGAGCATGTCGCGCACGCAACCTCCGGCGTACACGGCCTCGTGCCCAGCCTCCTGCAAGCGCCGCACAATCTTTCGGGCAATGGACTCGCTGGGATCAGGCGTTTGCATGGAAGGGCGTTTTTCCTAAAAGCCTAGCGCTTTTTCTGCGTTGCAGCGGTGAACCAGTCCACGGCTGGGGCTCCACCGCCCCTGCGGTTGTCTGGACGAGAAACGCCGTCTCTGCGGGGGCCCTGTGAGGCCCCGCCATTGCCTGGACCGCCTGGACCGCGCGTCCCTCCTTCGGCACCTCCCCGCGGAGCGCGTGGTCCGACTTCGGGGTTGGTTTTGAGTGAAAGCGCGATGCGTTTTCTTTGCAGATCTACTTCCATCACCGTTGCTTGCACCCGCTGGCCCACTTTAACAACAGCGGCCGGATCCTTTACGAAATCATCTGAGAGCTGGGAGATGTGGACCAACCCATCCTGATGCACGCCCACGTCCACAAACGCGCCGAAGGCCGTCACATTGGTCACAACCCCTGGGAGCCTCATCCCAGGCTGGAGGTGCTCCACCTTTTCTACGCCCTCAGCGAACGAAAACGCTTCGAACTGTTGACGCGGGTCGCGCCCCGGTTTGGACAGTTCCGAAAGAATGTCTTGTAACGTGGGTAACCCGATTTCAGCGGACACATACCGCTTGGGATCAATCTTACCGCGCCGGGCTGAATCTCGCATAAGATCGCCCACGGTGCATCCAAGGTCTTCCGCCATTTTGTCTACGAGCTGATACCGCTCAGGATGTACAGAGCTGGCGTCCAAAGGGTGTTCCCCATCGCGAATCCGCAAAAATCCTGCGGCCTGTTCAAACGTTTTTGGTCCTAGGCTCCTTCTTTCCTGGTTTTACGAGTTATAGGTATTCTTTTAGAGTATTTATTATGCCATCTTTTTAGTGTTTGTCGCTTGCAGTCAAATACGGCACAGGTTTCAGTATAGTTTCCAGTCTTTTTATAATGGTTTATGGCACTTAATATATAATCTTGTTTCATGCTTGATAATGATAGGGTCGAATCAAGCGAATCTTGAAGTTGGATCGAGATGTAAAGGCCATATCCAAAGAGGCCTCTACCATCATCACCAAGGCGACTGAGCTGTTCATCGGATACTTGACAGTGCGAGCTCACACACAAATACAGAGAACCAAATCAAAAT
>CAIWVL010000078.1 GCA_903916085.1 uncultured Spartobacteria bacterium | reverse complement strand
TCTTCAGAAATCCAGCACCCACATGTAATGAAAATGGCCCCATCTGTTCAGTTCCACGGGTGCCAGGGAATTTTTTGAAACCGCTCCCACTCGCGCTCGGTGGCGCGGGGAAGGCGCCTTGACTTGGAAGAAATGGCGGATACTGTAGTGTAAACGCTATTAGAACCATGACAAAAACATTGCAAATCCGGCTGGACGAAGATTTGCGGACGAAGGCGGATGTGGTCCTGCAGGAGATCGGCCTTGATCTGCCATCTGCTGTCCGCATTTTTCTTACGAAGGTTGTTTACACCCGCAGCATCCCATTTGACCTGACGGCCGGGCCCCGAATGGCGGAGGTGGAGGTTGACTCCCGGACGCAAGCTAAGATGGACGATATCGGCGCTCTTTGGACCAAAAAGAAATCCCGGGGGGCGTAGAGCGGTGGGACTATTCATTTCTGAGCGGATTCGTAAACAAGAATTTGGCAAACGGATCTCAGCCGCTGACAAAGAGGCATTGCTGTACGGGGCGCGTCCAGAGCTAGCCCAGTCGATAGCCGGACGAGATTTGCCCAAGGGCACAAGGTTGCTCAAGGTTTATGCAACCACGAAAAAGGGACCGCGTCGCATTCTCTATCTGCTCGTCGTGGAGGAAGGAGATCTCTTTGTCCTGTTCTACCGGGATAAGAAAGACCGTGTGGGCGAAAACATGAGCCCGAAAAACCCGACGTTCAGAGCTGAGTTGAACAAACATCTCGATCTGCTGCGCGAGGACATCTTGAAGAACCTCGTCGAAGAGATCCTGCCCGAAAGCTGAACCGCCTCCCCCATTTGCAGATGGTCGCGATCCTGGGCGTTTAAGGAGACACGGCTTGGGTGGACGCTGTTAACCAACCGGTCGCGACGGTGTCAGGGCATTTTTGAGCCATTCTTTTCTTCTCTGGAAAAGTATCCTCGTTCACTTAACTGCGGCTCTCCTGTTTGTCTTTCACTTAAAGTCGCTTGGGTTAAAGGCTTTGACGAAATTTTATACTCCGCTTCGCGAGTATCTAATTTTGACTCTGAATCGAAGAGCGGCCCTGGAAAAGTCCTCTCGCTCTTCCTTTTTGAAGATCCTCTCTCCTGTCTCTGGTTTCAGGGTGTTTGGTTAACACCTTTTTTCAAACGTGGGGTCGTGTTTACGGGTTCTCGAAATGCGTCTGGCTCGATGACAACTTGGGCGGTTACAAGGCCATTAGATGGAACGTAGGTTTCGTTTGGGGATGACGCCAAAGGAAAAGGCGGTCCTGTCTGCAGCGATCAGGATTTGCTTGGCCCCGGAGGGCAGCAATCGTATTACGGAAATGGTCCGATTGAAGGGCTTGTCCGGTTGATTCGGCATCGTTACTTGCTGGCTGAACTGACCGACGAACGTCGAAATACCTAAATGCTTAAGCTCATCGAGTTTCAATTTTACCTCCTGCATCATACGAATCTGTTCTGAAGGGTAAATATCGGACTGGATGTCCGCGTAGTCCTTTAAGTAGTCGAGAACAAACCCTATTAGTTCAGCTTGGTATTCTGTTAAAACATCCGGAAAATCATTTATTTGGCCATCGCAACCAGCAAGGCCATTGATCAAATCCTTTGGCCCATTTACCTCGTGAAGTACTACGATGATGTTTGTAGATGTAAGTTCCTCGATGTCTTTCGGGGAGACCGCTCCAAACTCTGTGCGTCTTTTAGCTGTCTCAATGAGTTGTGCCACGTCTACGTCAAAGGCCTCAGCTATCGCTCGCAGGTTTTCTCTGCTACAGGATCCCGTTGATTCGAGTCGTTGAATTGTGCGGATGTTTACTTCGGCCAACTGCGCGAGATGTTCTTGGGTAAGTGCCCTCGTTGTCCGAAATTCCTTAATAAGGGCTGCCAATTCAGGATTGTTCATTGGTTGATTCATCCAAGGCAGTCTAACTAGCTATCAGAATTTGAACACGACGGGAGGTCGACACTAACCCGACAGTTTAGGCCCGGTCTTGCCCAAAAACGGGCCACCTCAGCACTCTCGGTTCCAGGCCGAAAGCGGTTAACAAGTTTTAAGATGTGGACGGCCTTGGAAAACGAGATTCGGAAAGTGCACTGCCAGCCCTTGAAAACACCGGAACGGAGGCGAATCGGCCAACGGGCGAAAATGCGCAGAGGTGGACGTTTTCTCTCCTGAAAACTGAGAAAGCCAAAAGTTCGAATCTTGTGTCGATGCCCGTGTATGGCGGTTTACGGAAACAAGGCATTGAACATTTATTTTCACCCTGACCGGCCAATCCTCGAATTGTCAGCGCGAAGGGTTTAAGCGAGCAACAACCGCTGGCGCAGGTTTCCATACTCTGTCACCCTCTAAAACAGTGAAAAAGAGCGTTCATTTGCCGAGCCAAACGGGCAACCAACCTGTTCGTGTCTTGAAGTACAACATTTTGGATAATCTCCTGAAGGTTCACATAGGGAAAGAATCCGACCTTGCAAAGCTCGTGGAGGAGAAAGGTCTCAAGCGGGATTTTGGATACATCGCGGAGGACAAGGAGATAATCGCCCCAATCGCAGCGGATTCTCAAATCCCGTTTGTGGATGCAGACAAGCGGATCAACCTCCCTGAGACGTTTTTGTCATACGTCTGGTGTTTGAGCTACTCCATTTTGGTTCTCTATGACTTCAACCACAAGCGAATGATTGGCCGCAGCGCTGATGTGAATCTCAACGAAGTTCTCTTAGCAGAAGAAGTAGCATCGTATGGCATCTCACTCGTTAGGTCTTTCTCCCGTTGGGACGTTGAGCGTCTTCCGAACCCTGAGCTCTACGACGCAGAGAAGGAGCCGTTTATAGAGCTTGCCAACGGTGTCTTCTCACACGCGATGACGTTTATTCTCTCGCATGAACTCGCCCATGTTGCGTTAGGAGACATTGATGAGATGAATCGTGCGAACATGGCCAATGTGTATGTCTCGGCTCACGATAGACTTTCAGAAGAGTTCCGCGCCGACGGGTTCGCGACGAAGACCATGCTACAATGCACTTTAGACCAGCAAACGTTTACCAATCGTGGGGTGGGTATAATCGTCGGCGTGATGTGCTTGCTATTGCTCCAGAGCGGCCTCTCGTCTAAGGATCATCCAGATATTGACGAGCGTATTGAAATGGCAATGGATGCCCTCGAGCTTGATGAGACGAACGGTCTTTGGCTTGTTGGCCTAGCGGGAATCAAATTGTGGGATGTGCACTATAAAAAAAATTTAGCCTGGCCTCAATGTGCGCTTACACCGAAACAGGCATTCCAAAACATACTGGCGGCAATTCGTAAGCGTAAGGCCGAACAGAGATAGAGACTTGGTACTGCACCGGATGAGCGTGTTGATTTACGTGTCGTGAGCAGCAGATTTTCTCGGAGAAGGGGTCGTTAACCGCAGTCAGCGGTTGGATTCGTTAGAATTTGTTCGGTCCGGGGGATGCAAAAATGGTATTCTTCAGAAAGGCGCTGAATATGAATGAATTGCAAGGCGATAAATTCTCGAAAGATCGGTTTAGTTTTAGGCTGCTTTTCGGTAATAATAATGCCGCAAAAGACCAAAAAAACCGCTCTTCACAAATTACTTAGCGCGGATCAGGCGGATCTCGAACTTCAGCCTCCCGAGCGCTCTCGCGAAAATTCTGAGAGAGCCCTAGGTTCAAACTTTTTATTCTCTGGCCCCAAGCAGAATTCGAACATAAGCAATCATCGTTCTATCAATAGCTTGCAAAGCCTCGTGTCTCTGTTTTTATTTCGTAGAACTACGAGTAAGGGGAGTGTCGACACAATCATCGAGCATTTCCGCGACCCCGCGCGGCGGGTTTCCACGCTCGGGACCACGCGTCGAGGGTTCGTTTCATATCGGCCATTGCAAATTGTTGCGAGGCAAGGTCTCTCTCCATTGTTTTGCGAATTGTTTTCTCCAACACCGTGTGGCTTTTGGCTTTCGTGAACGCCCAGGCGGGTTCATGTTTTGCGGTGCTAATGCTCCGTTGTACGGCCGCCAGCGCTCGCTTTAATTCCTTAACGATCCCGTGCAACTGGCCAAGCGAGGCACTGGATTCATTCATTCCTTCTTGCATTTCTGTCAATGCCAGCAGGGTCTCCAGGCGTTCTAGGTTTCGGGCTTCGTAGGCTTCCTGCACGTCGTGCCAGATGGTTGAAACGGCTGATTTTCCGTCCTTCCGAAGGTCAGGATGAAGTCTGCGAACTAGGATGCGATAAATCTCTTTGATTCGAGCATCGGCCTCTTTAGCGGGCGGCTTTATGTCAAAATCAAATTCGCGGGTAGGTTCGTTTGAAAAGGTTTCTTGTTCTGCATGCTCAAAGAAATTCGCCTCGAAATCAGCGAACATTTGCTCGAAGTCGCCTTTGGGAAATTGCTCGGGGCGTTGTCCCGAGGCTTCCCAAACCATTTCAGCAAACATCGCGCGACGTTCTTCTTTGGTCATGCGCGCCCCTTGTTCTTTGAGCTCTTTCATGAGGTCGGCATTCTCGGAGGCCCCTTTTTGTGAGGAATCTGCCGAGTTCCCTGCGGCGAAATCTGACTCCCAATCGTCGTACTCCTCTGGATTTTCCCGGCGCCGCATCACCTCCGCGTAGGCTCTGCGCGGATTTCGGTGGTTGCTCCACAGCATCTCCAGCTCTACCTCCTCGATAAGATCTTCCTGGTCGCGGATCACACGTGCGTTTTCCCTGAGTTGGGTCAGCAATTCGCCTAGTGTGCTGTTGAGCCAGCGGACAAATGCCGGGCGATCTTCCGTCTCAAACCGGAGTAAGTCGGCCCGCGCCTTCTCGAGCTTTGTCATCGCACGTTTACAGTCTTGGGCCGCCTGCTTCCGAAGCGGAGCCACATCTAGAAGTACAATGCCTCGTTCCTCTGAGCGAGTGGGAGGCGTGATGGACGGGGATTTACGACGAATCGGGCCGCGTTTCATGTGAGGAGACGATAGTCGAGCACGGCACCTTTGAAATGCCATTATTTTTGAGGTGGAAGCTGATCCTTGGACGCGCAATTCAGGCGATTTGCGGCTTTCTTTTGGGCACTTTCTTTTCTAAAAAAGAACTCCTATTTCCTGTTCTCCACCCCCACCCGACCTGTTATGCGTAGCTCCCGAATTGGCCTCTTGGTTGCGGTCGCAGCGTTTTTCTTTATTTGGAATGCGGGAGCGAGTCTTGCGCAAGGCTCGGATGTCTCTGTGATCGTGAGCGTTGCAGATCAAAAGATGGTCCTCTGGCAGGGAGGCGTCGAGGTCGCGCGGTTTCCGATTTCCACGTCCCGTTTTGGGTTGGGTGATAAATTTAACAGCTTTGCAACGCCTTTAGGCGCGCTGCAAGTGGCTGAGAAAATCGGTGATAGTGTTCGGGAGGGAACGGTGTTCAAAGAGCGCCGTCCTACGGGTGAGGTGCTGCAACCCAATGCGCCCGGGCGAGATCCGATTGTTACGCGGATCATTTGGCTGCGAGGTTTGGAGCCGCAAAACGCGAACTCCTATAAACGTTTCATCTACATTCATGGAACGCCGGTGGAAAAGCAGTTGGGGACGCCTGTGAGTTGGGGGTGTATCCGGATGGCCTCGAAGGACGTGGTTAAGGTGTTTGAAACCATCGATGTAGGGGCGCGTGTGGAGATTTTGAACAAGCCGCTGAAGGTGCTTTTGAAGGAGCATTCCGCCGCTCTGGAGCTGGCGAAGAATACGCGGGGTTGACTCTTCGAGGAGCTGCGCTCCCTTTCTGAGCAGTAAATCGGCGTATTTTCCACTCCTCCAATGACCTTCCTTCGCCCCCTGCCGCGCCCCCTTTTTGCCGCCCTCACCGGTCTCGCGCTCTCTTTCGGGGCGCTCCCACTTCCACTCCTGGCCTCGCAGACGGCGGCAGCCTCCCCACAGTTTGCGCGCGTTGCTCTGAAAAGTGCGGCTTCCCGCAAAGCTCTCCCAGTCTGGCCGCAAGTGGTAAGCGCGGCCGCCAACCTCTTGGAAACGCAGCACTACCTCCGGCTGCCCTTGGACTCGCAATTTTCAAAGCGAGCGCTGGATCGTTATTTTGAAATGCTCGATCCGGACCGGTTGTATTTCCTGGGGAGCGATTTGGAGGAGTTTCATTCTCGGTTTGGGAACGCGTTTGCTGCTGGATTGAGGGCGGGGAGTCTGGAGGCGGTGAACGCCATCCACGACCGTTACCGGGATCGTCTACAGGCTTACTGCACCACAGCTGAGGGGTTGGCGGGTGGGGATTGGGAATTTTCCAAGCCGTGGACTGTTGAGCTGACTCGCGAGAACGCCGTGTGGCCAGCGGATGAAGCAGCCGCGCAGTTGGTTTGGACAGAGCAGGTGGGGGCGGAGTTACTGGAATACCGGTTGGGGGGAATGGCTCCTGAAAAGGCGACGGCACAGTTGCGCAAGCGGCTGGGCAACCTACAAAAGAGTCTTTCTGGGGAGGGGCTCAAGGAACGTGTCGCCCCGGCGTTACTTGCACTGGCACGGGCGTGCGACGCGCACTCTGATTACCTGACTCAAGAGGAGCTTGAGGACAGCGAAAATGAACTACGTCTGACCCGGATCGGGATCGGAGTGACTTTGGACAGCGATCCCTTGGGGTTGCGTGTTTCGGGCTTGATGCCGGGCGGCCCAGCCCAACGCGACGGTCGACTCCGGGTTAACGATCGTATTGTGGCGGTGGGAGATGAGGCTGGGACGTTTCGTGAGGTCGACGGCATGCCGATTGCACAAGCGCTCGCGCTGATGCGAGGCGCGCGGGGCACCTTAGTGCGCCTCAAGGTTGCGCCAGCGCGTGCGCCGGACCCTGCGCAGCGTGTGGTCGTGGATTTGCGTCGGGACGAAATGCGCAGCCGCGATGGTGAGGCTTACGCCAAGATCGTGGAATGCCCGGTGCCTGAAGGGGCGGGGAATCAGCGGTTGGGCTGGCTCGTGGTACCTGGCTTTTACGGGGATGAGCCCGACGCGAATGGGCATCGGGCGAGCAGTGTTTCGCGCGATGTGGGCGTGTTACTACGTCGGTTGGTAGCGGAAAATGTTGACGGTGTGGTGCTCGATTTTCGCGGTAATTTAGGCGGACTTCTGGACGAGGCAGTGGAAGTGGGCGGCCTGTTTTGCGGGCGTGTGCCCATCGCCCAAGTGCGTGCGCCTGATGCTGCGACTGAAGTGCTGGCTCCTGTGCGCCTACGCAGCTCGCAACCGGTGTACAAGGGGCCGCTTGTGGTCGTGACGGATCGTGGCAGCGCTTCCGCTAGCGAGCTTGTAGCTGGAGCTTTGCAGGACTACGGGCGGGCGGTGGTCGTGGGGGGGGAACAGACTTTTGGCAAAGGCTCCGTTCAAGTGACACTCCCGTTGGGCGAGTATTTGAATGCGCGCGCCCGACTGCCGGTGGGGGGAATGGCTGTGACTGTCGGGAAGTTTTACAGAGTGAATGGACAGTCCACCCAGCTCGTGGGGGTGCGTCCCGACATTGTGTTGCCTTCGACGATGGATGTTCCTCGCGAAGGAGAGGTGGCGCTCGTGAACCCTTTGCCGCACGACGCGATTGCCTCGGTTGTGAATCCAACAGCCGGGCAGGTGTCGTTGAAGATGATCAGCAGCCTGAGAGCACTTTCTCAAAAACGAGTGGAGGCCTCGTCCGCTTTCGCGGCGGTGGCGGCCGAACGCGATCAGGTGCGCCAGGAACGGAGAGAGAACCGGTTGAGCCTCGAAGAAAACGAGCGTCGCAATGCCCTTGAAACGGCCCACCGTTCTTACGCTGAGCGAGAGTCTGGTGTGGATGCCGTTCGGACTGGGGCACGCTTTTGCAGACTGCTCTTGGAGGATGTGAAGACAAAGCGCCTGAAGCTTTCAACGAGCGACCCGCTTGCCAGCCAGGATCCTGAATCGGTAGCTGTAGAAGGGGAAATTTTGCGAATCTTGGCTGATCTCGTGCGCGCACATTAGCGGAGGTCATGGGAGGGGTGCGGGAATTGCTTTTGCTCTCCCCTTGAATCCCATTTCCTTTCAGCGGGGGCCGCGTGTAACCTTCTCCAATGGTTGCCTCCAAAATAGTGTCTCTTGCCGAGTTGGCTGGAGAATCCCAGAAATGCCGCGACGCAGGGCGGGTGCTCGTTTTCACCAATGGGTGCTTTGATCTCCTGCACGTCGGGCATGTGCGCTATCTTCAGGCGGCACGCGCGCGGGGCGATCTATTAGCGGTTGCTGTCAATGGCGATGCCTCGGTGCGCGCCCTCAAAGGGCCGGGACGTCCCGTCAACAGCGAGCTCGATCGGGCCGAGGTGCTTGCGGCTCTTGGGTGCGTGGATTTTGTCGTTCTGTTTCACACGCCTCGTGTGACGGACGTCATCCGTGAGGTGCGTCCCCAGGTGTACGTCAAGGGCGGCGATTACACCGTGGATTCTCTCGACCCCGGAGAGCGGAGCGCTCTTTTGGAGGCTGGGGCGCGCATTGAAATTCTGGAGCTTGTGCCGGGAAAAAGCACGACAGCCGTCATTCATAAGCTTACTGGTTTTGAAAACGCAGCCTCCTAATTCCATGACAACTGGTCCCTTGAAACTCGGCGTCATCGGCTCTGGAAAGGGCTCCAATTTTGAGGCGATCGCCCTCGCCATCGCCGAAGGCCGTTTGTGCGCGGAGGTTCGGCTCGTCCTCTCCGACAATCCTCGCGCAGGGATCCTTGATAAGGCCCGTGCGCTGGGAATTGCAGCGGAGGCTCTGCCAGCTTCCAAATTCCGCACCAAATTGGAGCCGGAAATCGAAACAGCCCTCGCTCAGAAACTGCTCGACGCGGAGGTGGAGTGGGTGGTTCTTGCTGGCTACATGCGCATGATCAAGGCACCGCTTTTGGAACGGTTTCCCCGGCGTATCCTGAACATTCATCCCTCACTTCTTCCTGCGTTTCCCGGACTCGAAGCCTGGCGTCAAGCCTGCGAGGCGCGCGTCTCAGTGAGTGGTTGCACTGTTCATTGGGTGGATGCCGGTATGGACACTGGCGAGATCATTGCTCAAGCA
Organism: uncultured Spartobacteria bacterium; assembly: GCA_903916085.1. GTDB lineage: Bacteria > Verrucomicrobiota > Verrucomicrobiia > Chthoniobacterales > Chthoniobacteraceae > Chth-196. The sequence goes on along the minus strand of CAIWVL010000078.1, from coordinate 8,013 downwards.
GAAGTTCCACTGCTCGCTGGGGATACGCCCGAGTCGCTGCATGCCCGCATTCAAGTGGCTGAGCACGCCCTTTATCCAAAGGTACTCAGCGAGCTTGCCGCCACCCGACGCTGAGGAGCCGTTGGCTAAGGGTGCTGCTACGGTTTAGGTGCTATGGTTTGACCCGGATTTGCACCTGACGGGACAAAAGCCAGCGCACTGCGAACATGTCCATCGTGGCTCGTAGTGCGCGGTTCCCAAAACCGTATTTGCTGACCCCAGCAACCCTAGGGCGATGGTTTACGGGGAGTTCGGTGATTCGATAGCCCATGCCCTTGATGAGCGCTGGGATAAAGCGGTGCATTCCGTTGAAGGGCAGCAGCGCCTCCCGGCACTCCCGTCTCAGGACCTTTAGAGTGCAACCGGTGTCTCGCACGCCGTCTCGGGTGAACCGGGAGCGAATAGCGTTGGCGAAACGCGAGGTGAGTCGCTTTGAAAACGTGTCTTTGCGGGAAGCCCTGTATCCGCACACGAGGTCAAAGCCGCGCTCTAGTTCAGCCAGTAGCCGGGGGATGTCCGCGGGATCGTTCTGGCGGTCCCCGTCCATGAGAATGAGCACGTCGCCCTTGGCTGCGTGAATGCCGGCGTACATCGCGCCGCTTTGGCCCGTATTTTTGGAAAATTCAATCACTCGGATCTCGGAGCGCGCGGGGATTTTTGCAAGCGTTTGATCCGTGGATTTGTCATCCACGAGGACGATTTCATAGGGGCGCTCGCCCATGACTACGGCGATTTCCTCGCACAAGGGGGCTACGTTGTCCTCTTCGTTGAACAGGGGAATAACTAAGGAAAGCATGCGGGGCGAAAAAACGAGGAGAAGTGAGGTGCGAAGCAGAGCGAAATCTTTATGGAGCTTAATGCAGGAGGCAGTGTTTATCTAAGCGCAAAGAATCCACCAAACGCAAACGAAGCGTGTGGAGAATGGACTCTTGAGGAGTGAGTGCACAGCCTTAAAGCGAACGGCTGTGATAGTTGCTGCACTGGAACACGCGCAGTTGCCGCAGTCGCCAGCCCCGGCGTTCGATGTCGAAGCAGGCGACGAGCTCGACTTTTTCAAACCCGCCTGCGATTGCGCTGGGCGCGCTGTCGTCTTCAGAGTCGGTGATGTAGAGCGCGGAACGACCGTGAAAGGGGTTGATGCCTGCCTCCTCTGTGTAGAGGGCGTCGGGAGGACGCTGACCGGGTTTGAGTGCAATAAACTCGTCGTAGCGTGGCCACAAGGCGAATTGATCTTCAATCGCCTGCGATTCAGGGGTGTAAACCGGTGGATGAGTCGGACCTTCCAGGCGTTTATCCGTTAGATAAAACCCCACGCTGGATGCCAAAGCGCGTCCGTTCGCGATGAGGAACAAGGGCGTACCCAAGGCCATTTCGCGCTCAGCACGCACGGTTTCGACGGCTTGCGTGATGGTTTGCCAGCCGCGCAGTCGGGTGCTGGGATCGCGTCTGTAGGGGTAAGGAAGCCCGGCGGTGCGCAGGAGATCGATGTTGAGCACGAGAATACTCAGGACGAGGCCGAAGCCGAAGGCGATGCCCAGAAAACGGCGTACTTTGGCGCTTTGACGGGCGCGTTCATACCAGTCGGCCGCGGCCAGAATGCCAGCGGTGACCATCGCGGGGGCTGTCCAGTTGGCCTCGCCTGCTTTTTTGAGTGAAAGAACCAGGTACATGAGCAGTAGCGGCAGCGCAAAGGCCAGGAGAAAGCGGGGCTTGAAATGGGCGCGGGCCCTCGGGGTTTCACGCCAGAGGGTCATGAGTATCGCGATGAACAACAGGGGCGAATACACCCCGGCATGCGCGCCCAAGAACGCAAAGGGTTCTCCGATGTGAACTCGGAAGGATTCATCCAGGCCTCCACGTTTACTGAGATGGGCGAAGGTGATCCAATGATGGTCGGCGTTCCAGAGCAGGGGCGGTAGCAGAAACACGACGAACACCAAGAGCATCGCCCAGAAACCGGGTTGCCGGAAATGGCGGCGGAGTCGGCTACTGGAGGCCAAGAGCAAGACGATAGAGAGCAACTGCATCGCGTTGGTCCACTTGCAAAGAAACCCCAGCCCGATGAGCGCTCCAGTGGTCGGCCACCAAAGGTTCCACCCTGAACCGCTCCCGGCGAGGTGCTCCTCGCCTTTCGCCGAGGAGCGCTCGAGCGCTAGCCAAAAAGTGAATACCGCCGCCGTCCAAAAGAAGATCGAGAGCGGGTCGATGGTCATCACGACGCTGCCGACTTGTAGGATCGGCAGGAAATTCATGGCGATGGCCGCCCACACCGCAATTTGCTCAGAGTACAGTCTGCGAGCGAGCAGGAACATGAGTAGGCTGGTCCCTAGGGATAGCAGGGGACTGAGCAGACGCACTCCTCGTTCCGTGGGGCCGAGGAGTTCTGTGCCTGCGCGGATGGCTACCGCGACTCCCGGGCCTTTGCTGAAGTAGCAAACGTCCGGATGCTGGCTCCACAAATAGTAATAAGACTCGTCGGGAGCGAGTTCGGCGGCGCCTGTCATCCAGAACCGTAAGAGCGTGAGCAGGGCAAGAGTGGCGAACAGCCAGCGTTTTGGGTTCATGATAAATTAGACGTTTGAAGTCCCGTCTTGAACGCGACGGGAACGAAAGGGAAGCAGGAACGTGGGATGGAGGCGCTTCCATTCCGGACGCATGCGGAGGAGTCGTGTGCGCCAGACCCATTCGGCGGCGGCAATAAGCAGGCCGTTAAAAAGCAGTCCTATCAGGATCGAGGCGGCCACGTCGCTGGGCCAGTGTGCCCCCGTGTATACGCGAGACCAGGCCATGAGGAGCGGAAGGAGCAGCCAAAGCCGCGCTCGGAAAAAGAGAGCGAACACCAATCCTAACGTGGTGGCGTTGAGGGTGTGCGAGGACGGAAAGGACCGCTTGGTCGTCTCGGCAGGATTGGGCGGCCCGGAAAAGGTGATCTGCACCGGTTTGAACACCGCGAGGACGCGGGGGCGAACGGAGGCCAAGTCAACCCGGCGGATGCCTTCCATGGCTTGATGGGGGCGCGCTCTCGCGGTCCAATTCTTGAGAGGCTGCGAGATGAGTTCTTCGGTCCCCAAAACCGCTAGGGCGCAAAAAATTAAGCAGACGCCTCCGCGGAACCGGTGTTTCCAAATGAGAAAGACTGCGCCCAGAGCAAACCATGGAATCCAGAACTCCATGCAGGACAGCGTTCCAAGCATGCGATCCAGAAACGGATTGGTCCAATCGTGGTTCAGTAAAAAAAGAAGGTGGCGGTCCATCCGGTTCGTGAAAAGGTAGAGCAAACTATGAGCGAAGGCCTTTGGGTGAAATGGAAAACCGCGTTAGATGAAGCTGTGCCTCCCGGCGTAGCCCTGTTTTTGCGTTGTGCAACTTTGGTGCCCCTTGTTCCCCTGCTGCTCCATGCCACGCCTACTGCCGCTGCTTCTCAGGCGAACGCGTCTGCCGTCGATCCCGTGGCCCTGCTTCGGGGAGTTCGTGAGGCGCAAGCTTCCATCAAACAGACTTTGCAGGGCAAACTCCGGAGAGGCTCGCGTTCCATGGTGTACCGTATGGTGATGGATGGTCCGCAGGTGCGGTTTGAGTTTCCCAACGCGACGCCTCCTACGCCTTCCACGGTGGTACTGCGTTTTGGCGAAACCACCACCTCCATCGAGGCAACCTCCGGCGGTGCTTCCCAGAAAGTCAATTTCGACGACGAAATTTCTCCTTTCGGCGTCTGCTATGAGGATCTCGCTCTGCGCTTTCTCTACTGGCCCGACGCCACCCTCGAAGGTGAGGAATCCTTGATGCTTGCCCGGTGCTGGAAAATTAGAGTGCACCGTCCTTTGGGCGTCCGTTCCCCGTATGCAGAGGTGCTGGTATGGGTGAGCCAGTCAGATGCCGCTTTCCTGAAGAGTGAGGCTTATGGGGAGGATGGCGGGCTCATGCGGCGCCTGACGGTGCGCTCGGTGCAGTCCCTCGATTCGGTTACCACCCTCAAGCAACTGCGTATTGAGACTCCCCAGGGCGAGCCCACGCCCACTTACCTGGACGTGGACGGCCAGCCCGCCCCGCGCCCCGCGCGTTAACGCGAGGGACGCTCCTGCTCGGGAAGGCTGGGTACGAGCTTGAATTTACACGCCAAAATTGAACTGGCCAATCAGGCGGTTCAAGTGGGCGCTCAATTCCGCAAGTTCGTTGGCTGCGATCTTTGTTTGATTGGCGCCGTCGGTCGTGCTCATGGCGGCATGGGCTACTACCGTTGTCGACTGGTCGATCTGGAGCGCCCCACGTGCGGCATCCTGAATGGCGGAGCTGATTTCGTTAGTCGTCACGGTTTGATCCTCAATGGCAGAGGAAATCGCGTGTTGTAGGTCGCTGATCTGCTCAATAGTTTCGCAAATCTTGGAAATGGCGGTCACTGCTTGTTTGGTATCGTTCTGGATCGCATCCACTTTGCGCGCAATGTCCTCCGTGGCTGTGGATGTGCTCTTGGCCAGTTCCTTGACTTCATTGGCGACCACGGCAAATCCGCGGCCTGCTTCCCCAGCGCGTGCAGCCTCGATGGTAGCGTTCAGAGCCAGGAGGTTTGTTTGCTGCGCAATCGATTGAATCACCTTTACCACTTCGCCAATTTCGGCGCTGCTTGTGCCGAGGTTGGACACCGTCTGGTTGGTGGCCTCTGCGGTGCGCACGGCATCAGCCGCAATTTTGACTGACTCAGCCAGTTTAAGGGCAATCTCGCGAATACTGTCGGCATTCTTTTCGGAGGCTGTGGCCACGCTTTGCACGTTTTCATTCACTTCCGTACTCACCTTGGACACTGCCTGCGCTTGGGCGGTAGTGCCCTGGGAGTTAGATTCAACCTGTTGACTTACTGCCGACATTTCAACCGAGGCACTTGCAACCGTGTTGATCCCGTCCACGATCCCGCGCAGCGTTGAACGCAAACTGTCCGTTGCTTGGTTCAACGCTCGGGCAAGGCGCCCAAGTTCGTCGTTAGACGTGATGTCCAAATGTGCCGTCAAATCGCCAGTCGCGGTCGCTTCCAGAGCGTGCATGGCCGCTTCCACAGGTCCGACGATGCTGCGCGTCACAGACATGGCGAGCACAAGCGCCACCACAATCGCAACGACCCCAATGGATATCAGTGACAACTGAATACGTGTGAATTGTTTCGCTTGAGCTTCTTTGGATGCCGCAATGCGCTCCCTCTGCCCATTCACGCAAATCTCCTGAAGCTGAGTGATGCGCGTAATTAGCGCGTCTTCAAGTTGAAAACCCCGGTTAAGGATCACGTCCATACCCTCGGCTTTTTCTCCTGCGGTAAACTTTCCAAGTGCTTTATCAATAGCCTCGTAAAAGCGGTGTGCCCCGTCGAATGTGTCGTTGACGGCATCCGAAACTCCGGGCCCTGTAAGTGCGGCCCGAACAGATTCCAGCGAAGTGGTGAACTTCGTGCGCCCCTCTTTGATCCGTTTCAGGGCGGATTGAAATTCGTCGGGATCCGCATAAGCCACAGATTGTGCCTGCATCGCGGCGGCTGTTTCTGCGGCAGGCAGGCCTTGGATGTTCGTGAGTGTGGCACCAACCTGGGTTGATTGCTCTAGGAAGGTTCGGGTGAGTTCGCTCAGGCTGCCCAATTCATTTTTCAAAACGTGACGGCTGTAAAGAAGTCCGCCAATGATGAGCGCAATCTGAATACCAAAGCCGACAAAAAGACGGCCGCGAACGGTTAAACGGGAGAGCATGGGATAAGGATGGTTTGCAGAAAAGTGCGCCGCTCTCAAAAGCAGAGCTAGAGGGCGGCGCGAATGTATCGCCGTCCTTGGTAGTTCCCCTGAATGGCTGAACCGTGGCGAATTTGTGGTAACTGTGTGACAAAACTTCCCTCGCGACCCCGGATGTCGACAGAGGACGAAAAACGCTCGCGCCCCCACGGAGGCGTTTTTGGGGGGGCGTAATCCGGTGGATTGTTCGGCCCTGCACTTGCCGTTCGCTCCGGTGTGGCAAGTTCTTGTTGTCCAATTTCATAACATCCGGTCCGCCGAAGTTTTTCGAAGGAATTAGCAGAGCCTTTAGCCATCCGCTTTTTCTTATCCTCCTTGTAAATTCATCTCAGAGTTAAAAGGGCGAAGAGGCGTCTGATTTTGAAGCAGAGGGAGCCGAAAGAGAAGAGGTGGGTGGGGGCTTTTTAATTTCTTGTTCCCGGAGATGCCATTTTTAGCCCGCCTTTCTCCCCTGGACTCAGTACCTCGGTTGCACGGAGCGATCCGGCGTGGGCTGTTCTTGCCCAAGGTTAGGCGCAGGTTTACATGGCTGCATGGATTCTGGTTGTCCACTGCTACCCGAGCGTAGCGCGCTTTGAACGGCCTTCTCGCTATCAAAGGCAACGGACTTTCGTGTGTGTGTAGGAGGATTTTATTCATTTGTATGTCGTTTGTGACATTCAAGTTAACTGTTTGAAAAAGTTTATTGAAACCATTAGCTGGATTGAGTAGCCGACTTGACGAGGGGAAAGCTTTTTCAAGACAGTTGGCTGATTCAATGCACATGACTCGACACATAGACGCACCTCAGGACGGGACTCATTCTATCTTAATCGTCGATGACGACGCCGACATTCTCGCTGCCCTAGAGGCGACACTCAGCAGAAGTTCCTACGAGATTGTGTCCTGCACAAAGGCCGCCAAAGCTCTAGAGATTCTTGCCACAAGACCCTTTGCCTGCGTGATTTGTGATCAACACATGCCCGAAATCAACGGCTTGCAAGTCCTTGAAAAGGTGCGTGAGCATGACCCCCTCTGCTCACGGATACTGATCACGGGCATGCTTGCTGTCGACACTCTCATTAAGGCCATCAATTCGGGAGAAATCTATAGGTTTATCGCTAAACCGTGGAATCAAGGCGAAGTCGTAGCTACCATTAAAAATGCAGTTCAGAGGTACAAGTTGCTCGTTGAAAATGAATATTTACATGCTCAGACGAGGAGTCTGAATGGGCAACTGGAGGCGGCAAACTGGCAACTCAAAGAACATCTGAGGCTGCTAACCGAACAAAAAGAGTCCATTGACTCTGCCCATGATGCTCTGAGGCAAAACTTCGAGCAATCTCTTGGATTATGCTTCCGATTGATCGGAAGCTTTTACCCGCTCTTAGGTAAACAAACGCAGGCAGTGGTCGAAATTTGCAGGCTCATGGCTGCGACAGACCATTTCACGGAACGCGAGCGGCATGTTCTCATGACGAGTTCCTGGATTTACGACATCGGCCTGGTGGAGGTGGAAAGAAGTCGACTGCACAAACTGCTAAACAAGCCCGAATCATGCACCGTGGAAGAACGAGCCCTAATGCGGCAACATCCTGCGCTGGGGCAGACTCTGGCTGGGTTTGTGGATCAATTAAAGGAAGTGGGCGTAACTATCAGAGCACATCATGAGCGATTTGACGGTACCGGCTATCCCGATGGGCTCGTCGGAAATCGCATTCCTTGGACGGCCCGCTGCTTGGCAGTTGCTGTCACGTTTGTTCAGTGCGGGCTACCCAAAGAAAAGGCGTGCCAGTATTTGATCTCCCAATCAGGCACAGGGCTAGATCCAGAGGCCGTGCGTCTTTTCTTCCAAGTCAACGAATTATCCAATCTGCCGCGAGATGTGAGAGAGGTTATGATGTCGGAACTACAGGACGGTATGGAGTTGGCGCGCGGAATTATCACTCCATCGGGAGTTCTCTTAATGCCTGAGGGGAGTGTTTTGCGTGAATCCTCGATCCAACGTTTGTGGAACCATTGCAGTATGCATTTGGTCACCGAGCGACTCCTGGTCTATTCCAATTAGTTCCACTATGTGGGAAGTGCAACGGTCTAGATCGCGAGCGATACTGTTGGCGTCGGCGAACGCAACAGAAAAGAGCATCCCAAAATGAGATGAGTATGTAAGCCGTGCCGGCAGGCGAGGAGCCCTACGAGCGCCTAAAAAAAGGCAACATCACGCGGAGAT
>CAIWVL010000077.1 GCA_903916085.1 uncultured Spartobacteria bacterium | reverse complement strand
GTGTCGCCCTCTAAGCTGCCCTTGGGCAGTCGAGCGCTGGATTGCGCAATGGCTTGGCGAATGTCCTCCATCCCAAGCCCACTGAGGGCGAGCGCCGCCGGGTTAATGCGGATGCGGATAGCGGGTTTGGCGGAACCGTTGATGTTGGTCTGGCTCACGCCATCCACCTGGCTCAGTCGCTGACCAATTAGGGAATCCGCGTACTCAAAGAGTCGGTTCATCTGCACTAACTCTGAGGTAAGCGCCAGGATCATGATGGGAGCATCGGCGGGGTTGACCGTGCGAGAGATCGGCGGATAGGGCAGGTTGCCGGGCAAGTCGCCGCGTGCGGCACTCACGGCGGCGCGGACATCCTTGAGCGCGCCGGAGATTTTGCGGTCGAGATCAAACTGCAGAGTGAGACTGACCAATCCAGCCGTGCTCACTGAGGTCATCTCCGAAACACCCGCGATTTGGCCCAACTGCCGTTCCAGAGGCGCGGCGACGGTGGCGGCCATCGTGGCAGGATCCCCCCCGGGAAGCGTCGCCATGACCTGCACCACCGGGAAATCCACGCGAGGAAGTGGGGCGACGGGCAGGAAATGGTAGGCCACAAGCCCAAGCAGCAGTAAGCCAGCCGCCATGAGAGAGGTGGCCACGGGCCGCCGGATGAATGGCTCGGAGAGGTTCACTGCGGCAACGGGCGAGGTTGTTCGAGGAGATCGGCTTCAGCGCCGTCCTTCGGGGTGCCGCCGAAGCGACTCGAGAGCCGGTTCATGAACAGGTAAATCACCGGCGTAGTGTAAAGGGTCAGGAATTGGGACACCAACAGCCCGCCCACAATGGTGACACCCAACGGCCGACGCAGTTCCGAGCCTGCCCCATTTTCAAACACTAGGGGCAGCGCTCCCAACAAAGCTGCCGCAGTGGTCATCAGGATCGGCCTAAATCGGAGTACGCACGCCTTGTAGATCGACTCCTCGGGAGCCATCCCCATGTCGCGTTCGGCTTCGAGAGCGAAATCGATCATCATGATCGCGTTCTTCTTCACGATCCCGATCAGCAAAATGATGCCGATGATCCCGATTAGATTGAGATCCATTTTCGCTAGAAATAGAGCGAGCAGCGCGCCCACTCCCGCTGATGGCAGCGAGGAAAGAATCGTAATCGGGTGAATATAACTTTCGTACAAGATACCCAGCACAATGTAGATAACGACCACTGCCGCGAGCAAAAGCCATGGCGTGCTCGAAAGCGACGCCTGAAACTCCGCCGCGCTCCCTGTAAACTCTGTCGCGATGGTGTTGGGCAACCCAATGTCGCGTTTTACCTTCTCGATGATCTCCACGGCCTGCCCCAGTGAGGCTCCCGGCGCTAAGTTAAAGGAAAGTGTGACTGCGGGAAACTGGCCCTCGTGTTGGAGCGAAAGCGGCGCGGGAATGGTGCGCAGCGAGGCAAATGCGTTGAGCGGCACGAGACTGCCCGTGGTGGATTTGACGAAGATTTTTTCAAGAGCCTCCTCGTCCTTTTGAAAAGCGGGCGAGGTTTCCAGAATCACGCGGTACTGGTTGAGTTGAGTAAAGATAACGGAGACCTGCCGTTGGCCGAAGGCGTCGTATAGAGTGTCGTCGATGGCTTGGGTGAGGACATTGAGCCGGTGGGCCTTGTCGCGGTCAATGTCCACGCGGACTTGGAGTCCGCCGAGCTGTTGGTCGGAGGTCACGCCGGAGAGTTCGGGGCGCGCCTGAAGCGCCTCCTGGAATTTTGCTGACCACTGGTTGAGTTCCTCGTCGTCAACCCCCTGAAGCGAGTACTGGAACTGGGTGCGGCTCACGCGACTGTCCAGGCGTAGATCCTGGACCGCCTGCATAAGTAGCGAAATGCCCGGCAAATCTGCCGTCGCAACGCGCAACCTGTCCATGATGGCTTCCACGCCCGCCCGATGTTCAGCCCTAGGCTTAAGCGCGATGTAAAGACGACCTGTGTTGGTAGCGGGATTCACCTGACCGCCGCCCACAAACGACGCGACGCTGGCAACGTCCGGGTCCTGCCGGATAATGTCTACCAAGGCGGCCTGCTGGTTGACCATGGATTTGAAGGAAATACTCGGTGCCGCCTCTGTGATTCCGAGGATGAGACCGGTATCCTGAAGCGGCAGAAGACCTTTGGGAACGGCCTGATAAAGGAACATGGTCGCGGCGAGCGTACCCAGCGTCACAAGCAGAGTGGTGGTCTGATGCCGGAGCACCCAACGCAGGCCCACTTCATAGGCGGCAAGCACGCCGTCGAAGAAGCGTTCGGTTAACCGATAGAAAACGCCGTGCTCCTCGGGGTGCTCGGGCTTGAGCATTCGCGCGCACATCATTGGCGTGAGCGTGAGCGATACCAGCGCCGAAACGCCCACAGCGGCGCTAAGCGTCAGGGCGAATTCCCTAAACAGGCGGCCCACAATCCCCGTCATGAACAAGAGCGGGATAAAGACCGCCACCAAGGAAACACTCAGAGAAATCACCGTGAACCCGATTTGTTTGGAGCCTTTGAGGGCAGCTTCCATGGGGGATTCGCCGGCCTCAATGAAGCGGACGATGTTCTCAATCATCACGATGGCATCATCCACAACGAACCCTGTGGAGATAGTCAGCGCCATCAATGAGAGGTTATTGAGGCTGAAGCCCGCTAGCTTCATCAGCCCGAAGGTGCCAATCAGCGCGAGCGGCAGTGCTACGCCAGGGATCAGGGTCGCCCAGAATTTGCGTAGGAAAACGAAGATTACTAACACGACCAGTCCCGCCGTCAGCACTAGCGTGAACTGCACGTCATGAACGGAGGCCCGGATGGTTTCTGTGCGATCGTTCAAAATCGCCACCCGCACCGAGGGCGGCAGCGAGGTGCGTAACTGGGGCAGCAACGCCTTGATGCGGTCGGCTGTGGCGATGATGTTCGCGCCCGGCTGGCGTTGGATGTCGACGACGACGGATGGCATTCCGCCGACCCAGGCGCCCTGGCGGTTGTTCTCCACGTGGTCGATGACGTCGCCCACATCGCTCACGCGGATAGGCGCCCCGTTGCGGTAGGCGATCACCATGGGCCGGAACCCGGCGGCGGACGAAATCTGGTCGTTGGTTTGAATCGCGAACGCCTGGCGCTTTCCGTCAAAACTGCCCTTGGGCGTGTTGACGCTAGAACTCAAAATCGCGTTCCGAACATCCTCCAAACTCAGCCCAACGCCTGTCAAAGCTGCGGGGTTAAGACGAATGCGGACGGCGGGTTTTTGACTACCCTGGATCGTGACCAACCCCACGCCACTGACTTGGCTGAGCTTTTGGGCGAGAATCGTGTCGGCGAGGTCGTTGATTTGCTCCAACGGTTGGGTGTCCGAGGACACGACCAATGTGAGAATCGGCGGGTCAGCCGGGTTGACCTTACTGAAAACCGGCGGGGAAGGAAGGTTGCGCGGCAGCACCCCGCCGGCCACGTTGATTGCGGCCTGTACGTCCTGAGAGGCGGCGTCGATGTCGCGATCGAGGCCGAATTGCAACACGATGCTGGTGTAGCCAAACGAACTGACAGAGGTCATCGCCTGCAGGCCACTGATTTGTCCAAACTGCCGCTCCAGCGGCGTCGTGACCGAGGAGGCCATTACGTCGGGGGCTGCCCCTGGATAGGCCGCGCGCACTTCCAGCGTAGGAAAGTCAATCGCGGGCAGGGCCGAAACGGGCAGCAACGTGTACCCAAGCACGCCGAGCAGCACCATTCCCACCATCAACAAAACGGTGGCGACTGGGCGGCGGATGAAGATTTCAGAGAAATTCACGGCTACTTCTTCGAATGCCCGCCTTCAGCCGTAGGGGCGTGTCCACCTGCCTCGGCTTTCTCACTCTTCTCTGGTTTGTCCGCTTTTTCGCTCTTTTCCCCCTTCTCACTCAGCCCACGTTTGCTATCGCCGCCCGGTTTCCCGCCGAGGTTTGTGCGCACCTTACCTCCCGGCAGGACCCGATACTGCCCATCCACCACGACGCGTTCGCCCGCTTGCAACCCCGAATCAATCAACGCCAACCCGTCCTCCACGCGCCCTACTTGAAGGGTACGCAGTTCCGCAGTGCCTTCGGGGGTGATCACGTAAGCGAAAGTTCCCGAGGGGCCGTACTGCACAACTTGAGCGGGCACCACCGTGGCCGCATTGCGCACAGCGACCCGGAGCCGGATGTTTACAAATTGGCCGGGCCACAGCTTGAGGTCTGTATTAGGAAAAGTGGCCTTCATGCGGATAGTGCCGGTGGCCGGGTCGATCTGGTTGTCGATCACGCTCAGCGTGCCTTCAGCGAGCCGACTGGAGTTGTCCCGAGCCACGGCTAACACTTGGAGCGGTCCCTTTTCGGACTCGGTGCGAATGGTCTGAAGTTGTTGTTCCGGTAAGGTAAACACCACGGATACCGGCTGCATCTGGGTAATGACGACCAGCCCGGTAGGGTCTTGAGCGCGCACAACGTTCCCTGCGTCGATAAGGCGGATCCCGGTGCGCCCTTTGATAGGCGAATGGACGGTAGCGTGGCCGAGTTGGACGGAGGCGGCCTCGATCGTGGCGTCATCGGCCGTGAGGGTGGCTGCGAGTTGATCCACGAGCGCCTGCTGGGTATCAGCTTTTTGGGCGGTGCCTGCCTTATCTGCGAGCAGAGCGAGGTCGCGGGCGAGATCGCGCTTGGCATTGGCGAGCAGGGCTTCGTCTTGCTTACGCTTAGCGAGCGCCTGATCAAGGGCGGCCTGAAAAGGGCGCGCATCGATTTGAACGAGAAGCTGGCCTTCTTCGACTTCCTGACCCTCGTTAAAGAAGACTTTTTCAAGTTGCCCATCTACCCGGGGGCGGACGGTGACGGTGTTAAAGCCGAGGACATTCCCGAGGCCGTTCAGATAAATGGGAACGTCCTTAGTTTCCACAAGACCGGCGACTACAGGGGCGGGTGGCGGTCCGTCGGGTTTGGGTGAAGGGGCAGAGCTAGTGGCGGCGGCCACCTCCGGCGTGCCGTTTGGGTGGGTGAGTTGTTGGAGACGAGCGAGAGCGGCGGCTACCGGAGGTTGGGTTCGTGTCAACCACACGATGCCGGCAAGGGCAGCGAGTAGAGTCACGAGAAGGAGAAGTTTTTTCATCCGGCTTAGAAAGGGGTGTAGACAAGTCTCAAGGGCTGCAAGCCCGCTGAAGAGGGGACTTGGCAAAGCGTATAAGGAGTAAACCCGCCAGAGAGGAAAGAGACAGGGAGAATTTTGCGGGGGGGGTGGAAGGGCTGAGGATGGCGAGGCCCCACTTTGCTCGCCACCTATGTCGCCTTCCGCTCCTCAATGCCTCGGACAGCTCGGACACGTTTTGATGCAAGCGTTTCGTCCAAACGTGCCTGATTGCTCTCCAACTGCGCGCGGGATGCCACCGGGTGGTTAAGATGAAACACCACGGCGCGCCCTCTCACAAATTTGCGCCCCCGTCCCAAGTGAAACAACCGAGCCGCGAGATCACTATCCTCACGTCCCCAGCCGGTAAACGACTCGTCATACCCGTTCACCGCCAGCAAATCTTCCCTCCAAATTCCAAGATTGCATCCGATCACTCCACGCAACTCCCTATCAAAACGAACGCTGTGCCATGGAGTGCGGAACGCTTTTAGGCCCTGTTCAATACGCCGTCCCAAAACCCAGCCCGCCACGCTGATCCTCGACAGGTCGAATGCCGGTACATGCTGCTCTTTGACAAAACAACGCCGTGCCTGCACCCAGTGTCCCGGTTCAGCGAGCGCCGCGTGGTCTGCGACAAATTCTGTGTGCGGGACACAGTCTCCATCAAGGAATACCAAGTAGTCTCCAGTCGCCTTAAGAATCGCTTGGTTAAGAACATGCGTGCGACGAAAGCCCTCGTGCGGCTGCCAAACGTGTTGCAACGGGACGTTTAACCGGTTTTTCCAACCGTCTAAAAGTTGTCGAGTTGCCGAACCGGAACCATCATCCGCAATCAAAACCTCCATGGGCCGCAGCGATTGTCGGTTTACTCCAGAAAGCACCTTTTCGAGCGCATCGGGCGCGTTAAAGGTGTTAACCACCAGTGTCACGTGAGGTGGCTTGGACGGGTGCTGGATCGTTGTGGAGGTGCTCATACAATCTGCTGTAACGAACAAAAGTGGCGTATGCAGTGCTGGCTGCAATAAATAAACCAGGAAAACCATCTAGCAATCCGAGCCGAACGAAGTAAGCGCGTACAAATCGCCACGACGCCCGAAAGACGGCTGCCGATACCGACCATGTCGCCTTCTTTTCTAATTGCCGCTTTAAAAAATAGTCCGAGAAGACATTGATCTTGCTCACATAACTCGCGATCGACGGATTTGAAAAATGATGCAGCTCAGCACGCATCTCTCGGCACGGCCCTTGGAGCTCTATCTTATCATGCTCCGGACTCCCGCCCCAGCGCCCAGCATCGTGTCTAAGCAGCCGTAACTGCCGGTCCGGATACCAGTCGCCGTGTCGTATCCAGCGTCCCAAAAACCACGTTTTGCGAGGAAACCGCGCTCCTGAATACCGGAGGTCTAGCTCTTTGGAGAAGAACTCCAATATCTCCTCTTTGAGCGCCACAGAAACTTCCTCATCCGCGTCCAACGCTAAGACCCAGGGCTTGCTCGCCAACCCCAGCGCCACGTTTTTTGTGTCTCGAAATCCAATCCAAGGCCGGGTCTCGATTTTCGCACCGTACCTAGCACCAATTTCCGCGCTCGAATCCGTTGTGTTATTCAGCAGCAAAATGATCTCAGAGGCCAACCCTCTAACGCTTTCAAGCAATCGCGGGAGATTCTTTTCTTCATTGCAAGCTACAATACAAACTGTGATCGGAGGTAGCTCATTCATAGGGATCTCGGATTGGATGTTTGCAAAAGGCGTTGCAGCGCATCCCAAGCAGATTCTACTTTTAATGTTCTCATGCACGGCGTCGCGTGGATGCATACATGCGCGTGGCCGCTGCAATGACAGCCCCCCCCAGTCAAACAACGATGCTGCGCGCCAAGCGGTGCCCAGCGACACGCATCCGTCGCCGCAAATAATGAAAGCGTGGGGATCCCGAGGCCAGCGGCGAAATGCAGAGGACCTGTGTCTCCGGAAATGAAAGCGCCGGCGCGAGCCAACACCGCAAGATACAAGTCCAAACGCGAAATTCGCCCCATTATCGGAGCTTCGGGCTCAAGCTCCTGTAGCGCTTTCAAAATGGCCTGCTCGCGCTCACTGGGGCCACTTGCGAATACAATCCGTACTCCTACATCACGCGCCCTGAGATACAACTCGCGCCAATACTCCACCGGCCACTCCTTCTTGGGTTGGCTGGTCGAAAGATGGGCCACTACCGAACCGACCTCAAGCAACCCTCGAGCCTCCTGAGCAAGAGATGCATCGGCATGAACCTCCAACGCGCAAGAGGCGTTTTGGTCCGCACCGATCCCTTCAAGAAGCCTGAGGTGCCGCTCACTTTCATGCACATCCACACTCGGAATGGTCTCCTCCAAAATCGGATGGTTGTAACAGTGTCTTCTTCCCCAGAAACCGAGCTCCGTGACGAGCCCAACGCGCTCTTTTGCGCCAATAACCCAACTCAAAAGCGCCCCTCGATCATTCCCCACAAAGTCCACGGACAATGCAAACCGTTGCCCTCTCAAGGCGGCAATGAGGGGTAGACTTCTGCTCAACTGGGCTTTACCGCGCTTCCTTGGAAGCCCCCAGACCTTGGTCACCCAAGGCAAGTGCTGCACAATCGGAACCGCTTCTTCCGCAACTAAAATGTGCAGCTCATCCTCGGGACGACTCTCCTTCAACGCGCGCAGGGCAGGCACGGCCACCGCAACGTCGCCGAGATATTTGAAGAGAATGCAGAGATTTTTTTTTACTCCCCCGAGCATAATACACTTCTGTGTAAAGGTTGAGCGTTCCAAAAACAATCGTTCAAACAGGGTGTCAACCTCAGTGTGTGGCATTATTTGGATGTGGCATGCGGCGGCGTCGGTGCTCGAAATACGGCACTCGTCAGCTGTGTGCAATGACACTTCGGATTGGCGCTTGCGTTCCCCGGGGACACCGTCAGCCTGTGGATAGGCTGTGGATCCTACGGCATAAGGGCGAGGGTTACTTGCCTCAGTCTGCTTATGAATGAAAAATCTACGCTTAGATTGCTATATCTTGGTTTTGCTCTGCCTGACGACGTAGCGGCAAAGCATCCACACTGGAATTCCGCTGGACAAGGTTTTGAGTCTGCCCTTTTGAAGTCCCTTGCGTGTGGATGTGAAATCCAATCGATTTCACTAACTTCATTCTACTCCAAATTCGATTGCGAAAAACGAGAAAATGACAGCATCGTTTTGTTGGACGAAAAAAATGGCCGTGTTGAGAACTTCAATAATCTTTTGCAGCGGTACCGGCAGTATGTCGGTCAGTTTGGGGAGTTTGAGTACGTGATGGTTTATAACCTGTCGCCTGTCTATAATAAATTCATTAAATGGCTGCGGTCGCAATCTAAACGCCCTAAATTAATACTACTGTTGGCTGATAGCGCGCAACTGGGGGAATCTCTTTCGTGGGCCAAGCGATTTCGGTACCAGTTTAAGCCATGGGTTTGGTTGGACGAGGCCATGTTACCTTGTTTCGACGCCGCAATTTGTCTGAGCCCTCATGCGGTGGAGGTATTTTGTGACAAGACTCGCGGGCCGGCGTTATGGATGCCCGGCGCTGTTTCGCTTGAAACAACGCCCCCGGAGTTCGCTCCGCCTAAACATTCAGACAATGCTCCTTGCCTCGGATATTTTGGCAGTCTTTCCGCGTATTCGGGCATACTGGATTTTGCGCACATGTTTCTTTCTATTAATACGCCGTTCAGACTAGAAGTCCGTGGAGATGGCCGTCAATCAGTCGAGATTCGCAAGTTGGCCGAGGCTTCGAGTGGACGTTTGAAATACCATAGCTTTGAGGGCGGGCCATCGGATGCAGT
This sequence comes from uncultured Spartobacteria bacterium, assembly GCA_903916085.1. Lineage (GTDB taxonomy): Bacteria > Verrucomicrobiota > Verrucomicrobiia > Chthoniobacterales > Chthoniobacteraceae > Chth-196. Next base: position 18,523 of record CAIWVL010000077.1, on the reverse strand, counting down.
TCGAATGGCTCAAGAGCGTTGGGATATTCTATTGAATCCGCGGAGATCACTTTACGGGAATCGGAATAATTTCGCTTCAAAGATTTTTCAATACACTCTGGTCGGGCGCCCAATTCTCACAACTACAAATTCAGGTGAGGAAGAGGTTCTTGGAAAAAACGGGTTCTTTTTTCAGTCCGATTTTACTGAAGCAGATCTGTCTAAAGTTTTAGCAGAGTTGCTGGAGAAGCGATCTGACTGGGCGGCTATTGCTTCTGCTGCATTTGCGCATACTCAGAAAAATTATAATTGGAGCGGGCAGGCTGAGCGCATTGTAGATTTTTTGAAAAGTGTCTGATCCGGCACTGACCTTTGCTTCTCATGTTGCATGGCAATGCTAAAAATTTAACGATACGGTGGCCGACGATGCATAGTTGGGCAGGCTAGTGTTGAAATAGCACCCGGATAAGGGGGCCTGCTTTAATGGGCGTAGCCATGAGAACGCGGCCGCCAGCAGGCAGAAATCGCGGTTTTTAGCGAAGGCAAGTAACATACCCCTTGCAGCTTAATATTCGCAACGAGCGCTCCGTCCCAACAGAAAAAGCCGTACCCCGACTTCTTGGTCGCAGGTACAGCCTCTAATGACCAGCACACCAAGCACTGGGATTAGCTTTAGTGGTTCAGTTTTGAAGCACAGGCATGTGCCCGGTTGTGTTACAAGTTGATAAATCCCGAGATGCATCTGACCCAGTAACGGCGAGCCCAGCGATCACAAATCCGTAAAACGAGCAGACCAGCTTGAGGCTGAAAGGCCCCTGCGTGATCCCAAAAATCGTAAACGCAAGCACGAAGCAAATGCCGGTGAGTCCTGCGGCGTAATGAAGTCCATTCACCTCTCGAATTTTCGAGAAGAACACGGCGCATGGGATCAATAAAAGCAGAAGTTTTGCGGCGAACCCTAGAATCCCGTTAGTCAAAAATTCTAACAAGTATTCATTGTGTTCGCCCGTGTCGCAGAGCGTGAACCTCGCAGCTTCTTCGTCTTCGTAAGTGAACCCCGGCCGGAGATATCTGCTGGGATCCATTTCGTAAACAGGCTTCCAAAGGTTGGCTTTGCTACCATAACCTCTGATTGGATTGCTCTTGATCAACTCAAAGGATATCAACCACATGCTCATCCGGTGACCAGCAGAGGTTACACTTTTTGAACCGTTCACCCAGGACTGAGTCTCGGAGTAAATAGATGAAATTCTCTGTCTGAACGGTTTGTTTGCGTACAGGACAGTCACAAGTGTGAGGCAGACAAGCGCGCTCAGCGCCAACAACTTTAGTTTTGGCCCCCGATAAAGGAAGGCGAATACAAGAAGAACTGGTGGTACTGCGACCCACCCTCCGCGTCCCCCAGAGCCTATTGCCAGTTTAACTGCAATAATCAGGGATACCACATTTAGCAGCATCAACGTAATGTTCCTTGGAGGGAGTAGTAAAAGAAGGACGACTTGCAAAATTCCGAGTGTACACATCTGATGACTAAAGTTATCAAGGTCAATCATGTGCGTTGTGTACCTCTCGGCTACGCCGGGTTGCTGTACAGTTGTGAAAAACAGTGTTAAAATGATGGTAAACGGCAATGTCAGGCTGAGGGTTCTTAAAAAATTGACGTGGCGGTAATTCATCCAAAGGAATGATACCCCGGCCAGCATTAGCCTTGAGGGACCGTTCAGGACATCTAAGTTGTAGGCGAGGTGGTCGGGGTCCAGTTCACCTCGTATGATTATCCCGATAAACGCTGTAATGAAAGGTAGGTTTAAGGAGGCGAAAATGAGTTTGGTTTTTACATCGGGAAACAAAGCCTTCACGGGTACTCTGTTTTTGAGAAGGCCATAAACGCTCACTAACGTCAAGATGACCAGCCAGCTTTCTGTCCAGTTTTTTACGGTAAGGTAAAAAAGAGGGAGCAGGGCAATTGAAATTGCTAGGAGTTTGTCCTCGATACGTTTTGCGCCATTGGGTAAAGTACAGTGAAAAAAACTATCGATGCGGGAGCTTGGTTTTACCATTGTATTAAATTCGCGGGATTTGTTTTTGCGCTAGATGGCAACCATTGTGGTTCATGGACCTCAGCTTTTCAGGCTGGCAAACGCTTGGGTAAATTGTCCCATTGCGAGAACAGCGCTTGCCCCGAAATTCCAGAGATCCCAGTGGCACCGGATTCTAAACCAATGACACTACGGTGCAACTGGCCGTTCGGCATCCAGTCTTTCATGCCGTCGTACTGTCTAAACCAGGATACCGTCGGAATGTCTGACATTAGCGCCAAGTGTAATGCTCCAGAATCTCCTCCGAAGTGCGAAAAGGCACCGGCCAAAACGCTTGATAACGCTAGAATGTCGAGAGATCCTGGAAACACTTTCCAAGGCGCCTCTGCGAGTGCTTTGACGAGTCTCGCCATTTTATCCAATTCGCGTCGGGAGGGCGCGCAGCTCAAGATCACCCGATGCGGTCGAGTTTGGGCCTCAAGAGGTGGATTTTGTATTAAAGAAATAAGAGCTACCAATTCCTCTTCCGGTAATTCCTTATGGTCTTGAGTTGTAAAGGGACTGATGTGAATGTAATGCCCGTCGTCTTCAGCGGTAATTCCTGCCTTCCGGCGGGCTGCGGATGAAATTTCGGTGCGGAACTCAGGTTTTTCTCCGCAGGGAATACCGGCGAGGCGCAGGCAGTTCCAGCGTTGCTCGTAGACCGGCATGCCATGGTAAGGGTGGTCGACGGTATGGGTAAACTGGAGCGACCAGTGTAATGGGCCGCCATCTTGTGGACGGCGCCCCAGTCGTAACGGAGCTCCACTGAGCCAGGTCAGGAGACTAGAGCGGTCCGATCCATTCAGATTGATTACGACGTCGAAACTGGCATTGCGCAGTGCACGGACGCGTCCAAAATCTTGCCACGGCTTTGGTCCCTTTGGAAACCGGGGATAGCCCCATACCTTGTCTACCCACGGCGTGAGGCTCAGGAGTTGTGTGACATGATCGGCAACCATCACATGAAGCTCAGCTTGCGGCCAGGCCCTACGGATTTCCCAAAGCGCGGGAATTAGGTGTACGGTATCCCCGAGAAAGCCAAGGTCTAAAACTAACAGCCTGCGAGCAGGCCGGGCTTTGTCAAAGAAGGATTCAATTCGACTCACGTCCGAGAAGGATTGCCGCACCCCAAAGAATACGGAAGGACAATTTCTCTCCGGCTGAAAAGCGAGAAGGCGGGCGAATTCACTCTACTTCGTGCGCATGCGCGACGGTCTAGCTGTCATGGCGCGCCAAAAGCATGGAGGGCACGCGGAAGCGAGAACGCATCTTAAGGGTAACAATCCATGGAGCGTAGGTGCAGACACAGGGAACACGCATAGTCGTTCGAGATCCGATCCCCGAGCGGCTTCGGCACCCCATTTTGCCCGCGCTGCAATAGATGCGTTTGATCGGCATAACTTTTTCAAAGCGGTTTTGAGATTCCGGTTTACTTCGGAAAGAGCTCCCGTTCATTTTGTTTTCCCTCTCTTATGACCAAGTACCTTCTGGCTGTTGCTGCGTTTGCCGGTCTTCCGATTTCTGTTTTCGCCGAGGGAATGAACGCCGCGCCTCAAAATGCGCCCCATGCGTTGATGCCTATCCCAGACGACGCCTCCAGCAAACGCTCGCAGGCTGTGGCACCACCGTCAAAGGGGGAGCGTCTCGTGTTTGTGGGCAACGGTTTGGCGGAACGTGATGTGTATTATGGGCGTCTGGAGACGGAACTGCATTTGCGGTTTCCTCAGGCAGAACTATTTGTGCGAAACATGGGGCATGTCGGGGATACTCCCGGCTTCAGACCCCATCCCGCCCGCGCCACGCAGTGGGCTTTTCCAGGGGCGGAAAAATTTCATCCGGAATTAAACGTACACCATGGCAAAGGGTTTTTCCCCATGCCAGATGAGTGGCTCGCTTTTTTGAGAGCCGACACTGTGGTGGGTTTTTTCGGGTACAACGAATCTTTCGACGGGCCTGATCGTGTAGCGAATTTCGAGGCTGAAGTTGAGGCCTGGGTTCAGCACACCCTGAGTAAAGCCTACAACGCCAAGGAGGCTCCTCGGGTGGTTCTGGTGTCGCCTGTGGCTTTTGAGAACCAGTCTGCAAAGCGTGATTTGCCCAACGGCGAAAAGGAAAACGCCAATCTGGCGCTTTACACCGCTGCCCTGGAGCGCGTGGCCAAGAAAAACGGACTGACCTTTATCGATCTTTTCACGCCGACGAAGGCGCTCTACGCGGCGGCCAAACAGCCGCTCACGACGGGTGGTTTTATTCCCAATGAAGAGGGCTACAAACTAGTCGCGGAGATTCTCGCAGACGGTTTGTATGGGAAGCAACAGCACGTCTCCAAAGGAGATCCCAAGTTGTTGCACGATGCCGTTTTGCAGAAGGAGTTTTTCTGGAATAATGACTACAATCTGGTGAACGGCGTCCATAGTCACGGGCAGCGTTACAACCCGTTCGGGCCCCAGAATTACCCCGATGAAGTCCAAAAGACGCGTGAGTTGGCGGCGATTCGTGACCAGTTGATTCACGACATCGCGTCGGGAAAGAAAAAGGACCTCGTAGTCGATGACAGTGGCACGCACCCCTTGCCTCCTGTGCCTACCAATTACCAGCCGAGTGTCAAAAACGGCAGCGACAAGTTTCTTGAGGACGAGGAAGCAGTCAAGGCTTTGACGGTGCCTGAAGGCTATAAAGTGGAGCTGTTTGCTAGTGAAAAGCAGTTTCCCAATCTGGCAAACCCGATGCAGATGTCCTTTGATGACAAGGGGCGTCTATGGGTTGCTGTGATGCCAATTTATCCCCACTACCGTCCGGGGGATGAGCTGCCGAATGATAAGATTCTGATTTACGAGGACACGGATGGGGATGGGAAGGCAGACAAAGAAACTGTGTTTGCGGATCACCTTCATCTGCCTATCGGCTTTGAGTTGGCGCCTGAAGGGGTGTACGTCTCGCAGGAACCCAATCTGATGCTCCTGCGTGACACGGATGGCGACGGAAAGGCGGATACGAGAGAGATTGTGCTTGGAGGGTTCGATTCGCATGACACGCACCACGCCATCAGCGCCTACACGGCTGATCCCAGTGGCGCATTTATGCTGTGCGAAGGCGTTTTCCTGCATTCCAATGTGGAAACCCCATACGGTCCGGTGCGTTGCGTGGACGGGGGATTCTTCCGCTACAGTCCGCAGCGGGGTCAGTTGGAGCGCACTGCGCAGCTTTCCATTCCAAACCCTTGGGGGGTTGTTTTTGACAAATGGGGGCAGGATTTCTATCTGCACACTTCTGGGACCAGCATGAACTGGATGTTGCCCGTTTCAGTGAAGCCAACCTTCGGGAGCAAAACGCCCTCTGCGCCAGATTTGATTCCGGAAGGACACAAAGTCCGTCCTACTTCAGGACTGGAAGTGGTTTCTTCGCGGCACTTCCCCGACGATGTTCAGGGCGATTTAATCCTGTGTAACAACATTGGGTTCTTGGGGATCAAGCAGCACCAGATTGAAGATTCCGGGACGGGTTGGAAAACCTCTTTCCGTCAGGATTTACTCAAGAGCAGCGATGGCAATTTCCGGCCTGTGGACTTGGAATTTGCCCCGGACGGGTCGTTGTACGTGATTGACTGGCAGAACCCGCTTATCGGGCACATGCAGCACAATGCGCGTGATCCGTACCGGGATCACACGCACGGGCGTATTTACCGCATCACGTATCCATCGCGTCCGCTGGTGAAGCCGGCGCAGATCGAGGGTGCGAGCATTGCTACGCTACTAAACAATCTCAAGGAGCCTGAGTTGCGCACGCGCTACAGGACACGCCGCCATTTGCGCTCCCTGCCCTCACAGGAGGTGCTTCCCGCGTTGAAGCAGTGGGTGGCCGCGCTTGATCCGAAGGACGAAAACTATGAACACTACGCTCTGGAAGCCTTGTGGACTACATGGGGAATCAACCAAGTAGACGAGCCTTTGCTGCGGCAGTTATTGCAGGCCAAAGACTACCGCGCCCGCGCCGCTTCAGTACGCGTTTTGCGCTACAACACGCATCGCATCGCGGACTATGCCGAACTGCTCAAGAAAGCAGCCTCCGATGAACACGGTCGCGTGCGACTGGAAGCGATCGTGGCGGCGTCCTGGATTCCCGACAACGCCGCCGCTCGCGAAATTGTGGCGATTGCCGGAGCCCTGCCCTTGGATGAATGGAGCACAAATGCGTTCAAAACCGCTTCGACGCGGCTCTCCGGGGCTGTCGAGAAAGAGGCAGCTGATCACAAAGAACTTGGTGCGCCTGCGCATCTGAGCCAGGAGGCGAAAAAACAGTTCCTCGCTGGGCAGAAAGTCTACTTCCGCGATGCCCATTGTGCGACGTGCCATCAGCCAAACGGCAAGGGTTTGGATCCCGCCTTCCCTTCGTTGGAGAAGAGTCCCTGGGTTTCGGGGGACCCCGATCGTTTGATCAGTCTCGCGCTGTACGGCTTGATGGGCCCGCTAGAACTCAACGGAAAGAAATACGACGGGCAGGTCCCAATGACGCCATTCGGGGGGATGCTTAATGATGTAGAAATGGCTTCCGTTCTGACGTTTGTGCGCAACAGCTTTGGCAACAAGGCGGACGCCATTACTCCGGAACAAGTGCAAAAAGTACGGTCAGCAAACCCCGGGCGAGTAAACTTCTGTACCGTCGAGGAGCTCACCAAGGCATATCCGTTCTCGAACAAATGAAGCGGAAAGGCGGTAGCGACTTTGCAACCCGCCTTCGATGCTGTTCTGTCGCTAAAATAACCACATTCCCAAGTCTCTGTGCCCGAGGAACTGCAACCATTCTGGCACAGCGCTCGGCATGCAGCGGGTGGGACGGTTGAGACGATACGTTCTGGGAGAGCTCAGAAACGTATCGCTCAGAAACGTTGGTAGCCCTCAGGACATACGGCTATTTAGAAACAATAGCCTGAACTTGAGGCCAATTTTGGAAGTCCAAAAGGAGGGGTTTATGGGGTTGAAGGATCTAATGAGCCGTTTTCCTTTTGATTGAAAATGTATCACTAGTGCCTTTGTAAGTGTTCCGTCATCTTCCTTGATAAAATAAGGAATTAGAGTGGTGTTGTTAAGTTTCCAGAGCACTTTTTTTCTATGCCGTCTCCCTGCTTTGCGGGCTTTCATCCCGTCTGGAAGGAAAATACCGTGATCCAGGTGGCCCTGGGCGTTTTGGTTGGGGTACACACAAGCGAGGGGGTGTTCGGCTGTGAACTCTTCGCAAAAGGTCATGTCAGTCAGGTTCTTCATTTCGCCCGCCAGATGGGCGCGCCTCTGTTCGACGAGTGCTTGCTCCAAATAAGTAGCCGATGTGTATCGTTCAAGCATGTGATCCAGAAATGGTTCAATGCTCCGCCGGATTAACGTTAAGGCGGGGCCGCCTCCCTTACTGCAGGCGAAATTGAACTGTTCTGGAATGATACTGAAAAGAGATTGAGCGTCAGAAAACAAGACGGCATCACTATCTAAAACGACGATTTCTTCTATGCCCTGCTGTGCGCGTAGTTGTTCGAAGTAGAACCACCTTTCGAAACATCGACGTTCGTAACTAACGTGACATGACGAGATGTGAACGTAACTCTTGAGAAATTGAGATAATTTAGGGTGTTCTACGGTCTCTGGTGGAATGCATTCAATTTTTAATGATGCTAATTTTGAGCCGACTTGATCTGTAATTAAAAAAATACGACTTTCTGGATTGAAATACCTCGCGGACTCCAATGCGCAGTTTAGATAAAATGGAATTTTCCCGATGTGGAAGAAGAAGATGGCTGGGCTCATAAAACGGGGCGTGCGATTTTGACGCTTGTGGCGAAGCTGGGGTGGCGAGGCGGATCCGCCGGACCTCTGGGGTTTGTGGGTAAATTTGGAAAGGGGGAGTTAAGGAGTGTGTCAGAATGGCGCTAGTGGCGCGGTGTAGGTGTGACAGTGTGGGACACTGGCGCACTTTTTGCGGGCTGGGGGAAATGCGTAAAACGTTCTAGGGAAGTGGCTTGTTTGAAATAGGGAAGGCTGGCGCGGGCTCTGCTCAAAGAAATCGCCGTAAGACTAAAGTCTATCCACCGAACTTCCCTATGGCAAAAATTCTAGGCATCGATCTCGGTACCACCAACTCCTGCATGGCCGTCATGGAAGGCGGGGAGCCCGTGGTGCTCGAAAACAGCGAAGGCGCACGCACAACACCATCCGTTGTCGCTTTCACAAAATCCGGCGAACGCGTTGTCGGCCAGGCTGCAAAGCGCCAGGCGATCACCAATCCCCAAAACACCATTTTCTCCGTCAAGCGCTTCATGGGGCGCAAGTTTGACGAGGTGCAGGGCGAACTCCATCGCGTGCCCTACAATGTGGTCAAGGCGCCCAATGGCGACGCTCACATTCAGGTCACCGTCAACGGCGAAACCAAAACTTACTCACCGCCTGAAATCAGCGCGATGATCTTGAGCAAGCTCAAGGCCGACGCTGAAGCCAAGTTGGGTGAGAAGATCACTCAGGCTGTCATCACCGTCCCTGCTTACTTCAACGATTCTCAGCGTAACGCTACTAAGGACGCTGGCAAAATCGCAGGTCTCGAAGTGCTTCGTATCATCAACGAACCGACGGCAGCTTCCCTCGCCTACGGTCTCGACAAGAAGAAGGACGAAAAAATCGCCGTGTACGATCTCGGCGGCGGTACCTTCGACATTTCCGTTCTGGAAATCGGCGACGGCGTCTTCGAAGTAAAGGCCACCAACGGCGACACGCACCTGGGCGGCGACGACTGGGACAATACGCTCATGGACTGGATCTTCAAAGAGTTCAAGACGGACTCTGGGATTGATCTCACCAAGCAGCCAGACGCCGTGCAGCGTGTGAAGGAAGAAGCAGAAAAGGCGAAGATCGCTCTCTCTTCCTCGCAGCAGTACGACATCAATCTGCCCTTCATTACGGCTGACCAGACGGGTCCTAAGCACATCCAGAAGGCGCTCTCCCGCGCTAAGTTGGAGCAGCTCACGGATAGCCTGTTTGAGCGCACGATGAAGCCCGTTCGCGCATGTCTTTCCGACGCTAAGCTTTCAGAAAAGGACGTGGACGAATTGGTGCTCGTGGGTGGGATGACCCGTATGCCCAAGGTGGTGGATACCGCCCGGAGCATCATTGGTAAGGAGCCGCACAAGGGGGTAAACCCGGACGAAGTCGTGGCAGTCGGCGCCGCCATTCAGGGCGGGGTGCTGCGCGGCGACGTGAAGGACGTTTTGCTCCTGGACGTGACTCCGCTCACGCTCGCGATTGAAACCGCTGGCGGCGTGGCTACGCCCATGATCCCGCGTAACACGACGATCCCGACCCGTAAGACGAACACGTTCTCGACGTACTCGGACAATCAGCCTGGCGTTGAAATTGTTGTGCTCCAGGGCGAGCGCGCCATGGGTCGCGACAACAAGCAGTTGGGCACCTTCAAGTTGGACGGGCTTCCTCCTGCGCCTCGCGGAGTGCCGCAGATCGAAGTGACCTTTGACATCGACGTCAACGGGATCCTGCACGTGTCGGCCAAGGACTTGGGCACGGGCAAGGAACAGAAGATTTCCATCACCGGTTCGAGCGGGTTGAGCAAGGAAGAGGTGGAGCGGATGCAGGGCGAAGCCGAGGCGCATGCCGAGGAAGATCGCACGGCCCGCGAAGCCGCTGAGGTGCGCAACAACGCGGACAACCTGGCTTACCAGTGCGAGAAGCAGCTCAAGGAATTGGGCGACAAGATTGCGCAGGACAAGCACACCGAAATTGAGAAGGCGGTGGAAAAAGTCCGCGAAGTGCTCAAGGGCAGCGATGTGGAGGCGATCAAAGCCGCTTACACAGATTTGCAGAACAAGTTCCAGTCAGTCAGCGAGGAGCTGTACAAGAACGCAGGGGCTGCTGGAGCCGCTGGCGAGCACGCCGAACACAGCCACGAAGGCACTGGCCCTTCCGCGCCTTCCTCCAAGAAGGGCGACGTTGTGGACGCCGAGTTTGAGGTCGTTGATGACGACAAGAAGAAGCACTAAGCGCCAGGCGCACAGGCATCTTCCCTAACACTTTACCCTGCCCGGCGGCGCCACTCGGTTAGCCGAAAAACGCCGCCGGGTTGGTAAACCTGAAAACCAAAACCAACAGAACAACCAAACAGACTACCATGAGTGCAAACATTCGCCCCCTAGGTGATCGGGTTCTTGTGAAACCGATCGAGGAAACGGAAGTCAAAAAAGGCGGGATCATCATCCCTGACACCGCCAAGGAAAAGCCGCAGGAAGCTGAGGTCGTGGCCATCGGCACCGGCAAGCATGACGAGCACGGCAAGAAGATCGAGTTCACTGTGAAGACCGGTGACAAGGTCATCATCTCCAAGTACGGCGGCACAGAAGTGAAGTTGGACGGCGTGTCCTACCTCATTCTGCGCGAAGACGACATCCTCGGGATTCTCGGCTAAGCGCATCTGCTCAAACCCCTTAACAAAACCTAACAGACCCAAATAAAATGGCAGCTAAACAACTCCTGTTTGATGAAGCCGCACGGCACGCACTTCTGCGTGGTGTGGAAAAGCTCGCGAAGACCGTCAAGGCAACCCTCGGGCCAGCCGGACGTAACGTGATCCTCGATAAGAAGTTCGGATCCCCCACGATCACCAAGGACGGCGTGACTGTGGCGAAGGAAATCGAATTGGAATGCCCCTACGAAAACATGGGCGCCCAGCTCGTGCGCGAAGTGGCCTCCAAGACCAGCGATATCGCTGGGGACGGCACCACAACGGCAACGGTGCTCGCGGAATCCATCTACCGCGAAGGTCTCAAGAACGTGACGGCCGGTGCAAACCCGACTTCCCTCCAGCGCGGCATCCAGAAGGCTGTGGAAGCCATCGTGGCCGAGCTACACCACATCTCCAAGAAGGTTACGGATCCCACTGAGATCGCCCAGGTTGCGACGGTGTCGGCGAACTGGGATTCCACGATTGGCGACATCATCGCAGACGCGATGGGCAAGGTCGGCAAGGACGGAACGATCACGGTGGAAGAAGCCAAGTCGATTGAAACCACTCTCGACGTGGTGGAAGGCATGCAGTTCGACAAGGGCTACATTTCTCCTTACTTCGTGACCAACTCCGAGAGCATGGAGGCGATTCTCGATTCGCCTTACATCCTCCTCCACGAGAAGAAGATCTCCAGTCTCAAGGACATCCTTCCTTTGCTCGAGAAGGTTGCCAAGACCGGCAAGCCCCTCCTCATCATCTCTGAAGACGTCGAAGGCGAAGCCCTCGCGACGCTCGTGGTGAACAAGCTCCGTGGCACGCTCCAGATCGCAGCCGTCAAGGCTCCCGGTTTCGGCGACCGCCGCAAGGCCATGCTAGAAGACATCGCTGTCCTCACGGGCGGCCGTTTGATCACCGAAGACCTCGGTCTTAAGCTCGAAAACCTCGGGCTCGAAGACCTCGGCAAGGCCAAGCGCGTGTCCATCGACAAGGAAAACACCACCATCGTCGAAGGTTCCGGCAAGCAGGCTGACATCCAGGGCCGCGTGTCCCAGATCCGTCACCAGATTGAAGAAACCACTTCCGACTACGATCGTGAGAAGCTCCAGGAGCGTCTCGCCAAGCTCGCAGGTGGTGTGGCCGTCATCCACGTCGGTGCTGCTACCGAGACTGAGATGAAGGAAAAGAAGGCCCGCGTTGAAGACGCCCTGCACGCAACCCGCGCAGCGGTGGAAGAAGGGATCGTTCCCGGCGGTGGCGTGGCTCTGATTCGCGCCCAGAAGGTGCTTGCAAACCTCGACCTCCACGGCGACGAGAAGATCGGTGCATCTATCGTGAGCCGTGCGATCGAAGCTCCCCTCCGTCAGCTGGCCGACAACGCCGGTCTCGAAGGTGCGCTCATCGTGAGCGAAGCCAAGCGTCGCTCTGGCAACGAAGGTCTGAACATCGCCACCGGCGAGTGGATCGACCTTGTGAAGGCCGGTGTGGTCGACCCGACGAAGGTTACCCGCAGCGCCCTCCAGTACGCCTCCTCCATCTCCGGCCTGCTCCTCACGACCGAAGCGATCGTGACGGAACTGCCCGAGAAGAAGGCTGCACCCGCAGGTGACCCGCACCACGGGCACGGCGGCGGCATGGACTACTAAGCGAGTCGTTGTTCGATAGAAAAAGCGCCGGGTTCCGAAAGGAGCCCGGCGCTCTTTTTTGTGGGCCCTGATGGGGCGCGTCGCATTCTACCTGGCACCCCATGGCGTTACCATGGAATTGGATATGCCGCCCCTTGGCTGTCGAAGATACTTCAATTTAGGAAGGACGGCCTTCCGCGTCAGCCCAAGCCACAGGCATGGCTCTGCTCTTACCGCACCACTCGCAACTGGATGGCGTCGAACTGCGCGTCGCCGGCGGGGGCGTCAGTGACGATCACCATGTGGTCGCCGGGCTTCGCCAGGCCGCGCTGGATGAGCATGATTTCCGCCGCCGGAATCGCGGCGTCCGAAGGGGCGTCAAACGGGAGGAACATTGGGATGGTCCCACGGTTGAGTGTCAGTCTGCGGGCCACACTTTCACTGGGTGCGAAAGCGAAAATCGGGGCGTGTTCGGGCCTCTGGTTGGCGACGAAATCAGCCATGATTCCTCGGCGGGTGAACACGACGAGTTTTGATCCGGGCAGTGAGTTGGCCAGCGTGACCGCCGCGTGAACTGTTTTTTGGCGATTATCTGCGAGGAGCGCTTCTTCGGCGAATTCAGCGCCGCCGCTGCGTTCGATTCTGCGGGCGACTCGGTCGAGAACCTCGACGCATTTGACGGGATATTTGCCCACGGTTGTTTCTCCCGAAAGCATGATGGCGTCGGCCTGTTCGAACACCGCATTGGCCACATCGGTGACCTCGGCGCGCGTGGGCACTGGGTTTTGAATCATGGATTCCAGCATGTGCGTCGCCACAATCACCGGGCGGCCCATCCGGATGCAGCGCTTGACGATCCGGCGCTGGATGATTGGCAGGTCCTCCATCGGACATTCGATCCCTAAGTCTCCGCGTGCCACCATGATAATGTCGACCGCACGAATGATCTCGTCCAAGTTTCGGACGGCCAGTTGATCTTCAATTTTTGCCACGATTCGTGCGCTGCTGCCGTGACCGGTGAGCACATCGCGCAGGACTTGCACATCCCCTGCCTCGCGGCAGAACGAGAGTGCGGCGAAATCGACGTTCAGTTCGCAGCCCAAAGCGACATCGGCGAGATCTTTTTCGGTAAGGGGTGGCAGATTGACTTTAACGCCGGGCAAATTGATGTGCCGCCGGGAGCCCATCGTGCCTTCGGTAAGCACTTCGCACCGGATCCGGTTGTCGCCTTTGGCAAGCACCTTCATGTGAATAACGCCGTTGTCCACAAGAACGGTATCGCCAACAGAGATGTCGTCGATGAGTCCATCGTAGTTCACGTCCACGGAGTAGGCTTCGTTGGCCTCTTGCCCGCGGACTGTGAACTCGAAGATGTCTTTGATTTTAAGATCAATCTTCGCGGGGAGATCGCCTGTGCGAATCGCCGGGCCCTGCGTATCCAGGAGGATGCCCACGGACTCGTGTAGCGAGGAGGCGATGCCTCGGATGCGTGGAACCACGGAGCGCACCCAATCGTGCGGGGCGTGGCTCATATTCAGACGGAAAACGTTCGTGCCGGCTTGGATGAGGGCTTTGAGGACCTCTTCGGACTCAGTTGCCGGACCAAGGGTGACGATGATTTTGGTCTTACGCATGGCTTCCACCTCAACGCAGCGCGCTCTGAACCGCAAGCTAGCTTATGTTACGGATGGTTGAATAAGTTCAATTTCGTAACCCTCGGGCGCGTCGATAAAGGCAATCAGGTTGCCCGAGGAAGTTTTTGTAGGTCCATCTGAGAGCGGGTAGCCCATTGCAGCGGAGTGCGTTGCGAAGGCATTAAGATCCTTCACTTCAAACGCTAGATGCGTTAGATCATGACCCACCACGACTTTGCCTGATGCTGGGTAGCAGCATATTTCTATTAACTCTTCGCTCTGAGGCGCCCTCAAAAACACAAGCTCCGAGCCTCTGGGCGAGCGGTGGCGCGAGACTTCTTCCAGTCCTAAAACGCGTGTATAAAAGTCGACAGTACGGGTGAGGTCTTCGACGCGGTAACGGGTATGTAGCAAGCGTGTGATCATAGTCTTTGTTTTCGGCTTCCTGTCTGGCTTCCCTTGTGGACGATGTACCGGCTTTGCACAGCATCGAAGTGCAGTAGTTTTTATTTCTTTATGATCGCTCTAGGCATCGATAGCGGCACTCAATCCACCAAAACCATCGCCATTGAAGTGGCCACTGGGAAGTTTCTGGCCTCTGCCCAAAAAGGGTACGGGATGATTGAAGGACTACCACCCGGTCATCTGGAGCAGGATCCTCAGGAATGGACTGATGCCGTGGATGTTACGGTGCGTGAGGTCTTGGCCGCGTTGGGCGATCGCAAGCAGGAAGTCATGGCCATTGGCGTTAGCGGTCAGCAGCACGGCTTCGTACCCTTGGACGCGCAAGGTCGGGTCATTCGTCCGGCGAAGCTCTGGTGCGACACCTCCACTGCGGATCAATGCCGCCAGTTCGAAGCCGAGTTCGGCGGTACAGACGAACTCATCAAGCTCTCAGGCAACGCAATGTTGCCGGGCTACACAGCGCCGAAGATCCTTTGGCTCAAGCAGAACGAGCCGCACCACTACCGCGCATTAGAAACGGTCTTGCTTCCGCACGACTACCTAAACTTCTTCCTCACGGGTGAGCGCACGATGGAGTACGGCGACGCCTCGGGCACGGGTCTTATGGACGTCCGTACCCGAGAATGGTGCCAGCCTTTGATTGATTTTATCGACCCCGAGCTTTCTGGGGCATTGCCTCAGATTGCCTCCTCGCGGCGGGCGATTGGGTTGCTGCGGGACAATCTCCGGATCAAATGGGGTTTGGAGCGCAGCCCGGTGGTGAGTGCGGGTGGGGGAGACAACATGATGGGTGCCATTGGGACCGGCAACGTCCAGCCCGGCGTGGTCACGGTGAGCCTGGGCACTTCCGGTACTGTATTCGCTCAAGCAGCAGAACCCGTGGTGGATCCGGAAGGTGAAGTGTCTGCGTTTTGCGATTCGACCGACCGTTGGATGCCGCTGGCCTGCACGATGAACGTAACCGTGGCTACGGAACAAATGCGTAAGCTTTTCCACTGGAATCACGAACAGATGGAAAAGCAAATTCTCTCGGCCCCGGTTGGCTCAGGCGGATTGCTTTTCCTCCCTTATCTGAATGGCGAGCGCACCCCGAATCTTCCTGCGGCTACCGGAATGTTCCACGGTCTTACGACCACGACGATGGCACCTAGCTACATGGCGCGGGCCGTAATGGAGGGCGTGACTCTGGGGCTGGCGTATGGCCTCAACCGGTTCCGCTCGTTGGGGATAAAGCCGACTGAAATTCGTCTCACTGGCGGTGGCAGTAAGAGCTCGGTATGGCGACAAATGTGCGCCGATGTGTTTGGCGTCTCAACCGTGTGCCTCAAAAGCGCCGAGGGCGCCGCTTTGGGAGCTGCGATCCAAGCGGTTTATGCCTGGCACTCTGCCCAAGGGAAACCTTCCACATTCCGTGAGCTTTGTCTGCGTATGGTAGAGGTGGAAAATGTGACGCGTTGCTTCCCAGACGATTCACATGCGGATACTTACAGAAAATTGCTTTCACGTCAGGGGGACATCACTCGCCGCCTGCACGCTGGGGGGCAGCTCTAATTCAAACCCAACTCCATTTAGGCGAGGTAATCTGCGTGTTGGCTAGCCGTCAGCCGCGCCGGTTTTCGGAATCTACAACACGATGAAACTCGTCCTCGCAGCTACGGGCGCAAGCGGCGCTATTTACTTGCAAAGGCTTTTGGACCGCCTCGATACGCGCGAGCACGAGGTGCATCTCGTGTTCAGTACGTACGCTAAACAGGTTGTGCATGAGGAGCTTGGGCAACTTGTTGTGCCTGAGGGTGTGCGTCAGCACGGCGATAAAACCATGAATGTGCCCTTTGTCAGCGGCTCCGCCCGTTTTGACGCCATGGTTATTGTTCCGTGCTCCATGGGCACACTCGGCCGTATCGCTGCTGGCACTAGCGATTCTACAATTCTCCGTGCGGCGGATGTTTTCTTAAAAGAACGCCGCAAGCTCTTGCTCGTCCCACGCGAGATGCCGTGGAACCTGATCCATGCGCGCAACGTCGTCACGCTCATGGAGGCTGGCGCGATCGTGCTGCCTGCCAGCCCTTCCTTTTATGGAGGGGCTGAGACCTTGACTCAAATCGCAGACACCGTCGTAGACCGGATTTTGGACCAACTCGACTTGCCCAGTCCTGGGATGTTCCGTTGGAAGGAGCCCACGGATTGATGCGAGTCCAGATAATCACTTGGCTTGCCAGCGTGCTTTTGAAGCTGTTGGGAGGAACAATCCGCTGGAGCTTTACTGACGAGGCTGGGTACATGCAGCGCGATCCAGACGAGCCCTTGCTTGTGGGCGTGTGGCACAATCGCATCTTTGTGCTGCCCCTGTGTTTTGAGTGGTTTTGTAGACGCTCACGGCGGCTGAACATTCTCACGAGCGCGAGCCGGGACGGAGAGCTGCTTGCGCGGCTTGTGGCGCGGTTTGGGATGGAGTCGGTACGAGGCTCGAGCTCTCGCCGGGGAGTGTTGGCGCTGAGGCAGTTGCAGGCGTGCCTCGCGCGAGGCTCCGATGTCGCAATTACTCCCGACGGGCCCCGCGGCCCCGTGTACAAAATCAGTCCCGGACTGTTGTATTTAGCGGCCAAGACGGGCCTGCCCGTGATGACGATTCGTGTGGAGTACGAACGTTACTGGGAGTTGCGTAGTTGGGATCGGTTCCGAATCCCCAAACCGTTTTCCCGAGTCCACATTTGTTTTCAGAAGCCGGTCGTGATTCCCGAGGGAGACGAGGCGTTTATGGAGGAACAGAAGCGGCGGCTAGAAGAGTTGCTTGGGTAAGTGGCGATCTGACGCGCGCCCCGAGTAGACCTTCTGAGCAGGGGACAGACACTCTTCCCGCTGTTCTCTTCCCGCTGTTGTCCCCAACTTTGGAGTTCGGGGTAAAGTAATCGCAATTATCCTGTCACGGCGCTCGGCGCGGAGGGAGATGTAGATGGTTGGGGGGGGGAGTGTCTGTCCCCTATTCCCTTCACGACAAAACGCCCGCTCGGCTTGTCGATGAGCCCATCGAAATACGGCAGCCCGACCGTGGTGATGATGTCTCAGGAAAGGCCCGCGCGTTCGATGAGCAAAGTCCTCGCGCCAAGGCGTGCAGACGAAAGAGCCGCTGCGATGCCCGCGCAGCAACCGCCGCACACGATGGAATAGGAACAGACACTTCTGCCCACTAGAAGCCAGCGGGGGGGTACCAAATGGAAGCCAAGGCTTTTACCCCCAGCACGATTTCTTAAGCCCGAACGCGGAGGCATTAAACAGCCTATTCCCAAATACCGCCCTAGTCGTTCAACCGGCTAAGCAAAAGAATCCAGCAACCCTGCAAATGCGCGCACGTTTTGTTTCCGGTTCTGAACTGAACCCGGGACGGTTTCTCTCCCGCATTCCAAAGTGATGCTCCACGAACAACGCGCTTCCCAAGAGAAAGCCTTCGGTAAAATACCGCACTCGGCACGACAGTTTATCACAGATTCCCAATTCCCCTTTGGCTTTATTCACGGCAGCAACCTCGTCCTGAGAGAAGCCAAGTTTTCCTGAAACCGCTTCCGCTTGCTCGGGCCAAACCTCGCCTCGGGCGAAGAGTTGTACTCGATACTGTGCGAGATGTTGCTGCTCCGACTGAGGGAGGCCGCTCAAACCTTCCATAATTGCGCAAAGCCCCTCGACTGCCCTCTGCACTCCGGCGACGGCTTCTCCGTAGCCGCTCCACCGATAGTCTTTCGGATCTTTCACAATCCCAGCTCGTACCGGATTCAGGTCGACGTATAAAGATACCG
The DNA here is from genome assembly GCA_903916085.1 of uncultured Spartobacteria bacterium. GTDB lineage: Bacteria > Verrucomicrobiota > Verrucomicrobiia > Chthoniobacterales > Chthoniobacteraceae > Chth-196. The sequence goes on along the minus strand of CAIWVL010000077.1, from coordinate 461 downwards.
TTCGCAATACATCGCCGCCCTCGACCAAAACGCTACGGAAGCGTTCCTCCCACAAAGTACCTTTTCGGCTATGGATCGTGTTGAACCACTGGGAAAATCGCTGTTTGAGCAGCCTTATAAAAAAGCTAACGTCCCACATGTGTGCGAAAAATCGCCCTCTGAGTGCCTCTGCCTCCGTGACCCGGCTTGCATGACGTAGGCTTACTAGTTGCTGGGCCAACGTTTCGGCTCCATAAGAGGATTCAGCCAGACGCAGGCGTTCGACGAGTTCGTGATCCGTGGGAAGATTCTCTGGGGCTGGGCGTTTTGGAACCTCCAATAAGATGTGGAAATGGTTCGTCATGATGCAAAAAGAAAGAGCCCGAACTCCACAGTAGGTCTCGTAACGCCGCATTAGTTTTACAAAAGTTTCCTTCTCCAACTCGCCCAGAACAAAGTTCCTGTCTACCACCCTGGAAACG
>CAIWVL010000076.1 GCA_903916085.1 uncultured Spartobacteria bacterium | reverse complement strand
TCTCACCCTATTTATCGCAAGTCTCAGTTCTCTCCCTGAGCGCGGAGCTCCAACTCTGCGCTTGCAGGCCAAGGGCTTTAGCGCCGCCGCAATAAAAAAACGGCAACTCCCTCCCGGACCGTTTGGCTTCCGTCGTCCTTGCGGAACTGCCTTTTTTCTTCATCATCCCAGGAAATGTTTGAGCTCCTGGCCACTGATCCCAACTCCAAGGCGCGCCGAGGCCGTTTGCACACGGCACACGGCATCATCCAAACGCCTGTTTTCATGCCCGTGGGAACCCAAGGCACCGTTAAAGCCGTGTCCCCGGCTGAACTCAGGGAACTCTCGGCCCAGATCATCTTGGGCAACACTTATCATCTTTTTCTACGGCCCGGTTTAGAGGTTATCCGTGAATTCGGCGGTCTCCACGGGTTCAGTCGTTGGAACGGGCCTATCCTGACAGACTCAGGCGGGTTTCAGGTATTTTCCCTAGCCCGACTAAGGAAAATCACCGATGCCGGAGTCCACTTCCAAAGCCACATCGACGGTGCAGCTTGTTTCATCGGGCCACGTGAAGCGATGGAGATTCAGGCCACGCTCGGCTCGGACATCGCGATGCTCTTCGATGAATGCCCTCCTTACCCGTGCGAGCACGATTACGCGGCACGCAGCCTGGAGCGCACGCTGCTTTGGGCCAAGGAATGCAAGCAGGTGCCCACTCCGGGAGCGAAGTTTGGGATAGTCCAGGGTGCCACCTTCCCTGACCTGCGTCGAGAGAGCGCCGAGGCTCTCGTAAGCATGGACTTTGACGGATACGCCGTGGGAGGCGTTTCCGTGGGCGAACCAGAGGAGGAGATGCTCGCGGCCGTGGAGAATAGCGAACCCTACCTGCCCGCGCACAAAGCCCGTTATGCCATGGGTTTGGGCACGCCTCCGCAGATGGTCGAAATGGTGGCACGCGGCATCGACATGTTTGACTGCGTACTGCCTACGCGGGTGGCCCGCAACGGCACGGCCTACACCTCGCGGGGAACGGTGAACCTCAAAAATGCCTGCCACACCAAGGCAAAAGGGCCCATTGAGGACGGATGCACTTGCCCCGCGTGCCGCGAGTTTTCCCGCGCGTACATTCGCCATTTGCTGAAGGCCGAAGAAATTCTCGGACTGCGCCTAGTAACCCTGCACAACCTGCACTTTTATCTCAATCTCATGACTCAGGTGCGGACTGCCTTGGAGGGCGGCACCTTCGCCGCCTTCAGAAAGGCGTTTCACTCGGGGTACGGCCGCACGGAGGAAACGCCCGAGGAGTAGAGCGGCATCCCCGAGACCAAAATCTTAAAAATTTCCCTCTCCACGGCTTCTTGTGCTCCGACCTGTTCAAGAACCAGAGATGCATTTACTGGAGGAAACAGAGAGAACGGAGGGATAAGGGTTCCGGTTAACCACCCGAACTACTCCGCCTTACAGACTCGTAGGCAGTTCGGGCAAGAAAGTCGGATCGGTTCGCTTCTGAAGCCCCAACGGGGCGAGTGATGATAGCCCAGGGCAACGCCCTAGGTTTTGGATGCGGACACTGGGAGGAGGTCGCATCGACCCACGGGAGCGCAGTTCTATTTGGTTCGTTCATGCCAGCGCTGGCACCTCTGTAGGGGTGCTAGCCTCGAATCATGGCGAACAGAAGCCACGCTAAGGCCAAGGTGCGTTGCGCTCTACTTCCGACTTTCGGCTGCCATGCTGTGGGACCGGGGCCACGATTATTTCTTCAATCAGACCGAAACTTTACGTGATTCGAACCACTGGATCAGAGCCATCTCCAGCTACGACCATGGTGTGGAAGTGCAGACATTGGGCTAGCGTGCACGTGCGTAACGTTTACTTTTCCCTCGACCGCATCACACCGATTCAACTTCCACTTCGGCAGTCATGGCACTTTTTCGCCGCTTTCTAAAAGCCCTATTGCTCAGCATGTTGGTGATGCTGGTAGTGACGATTGCCGGGATTGCGGCCGCAAATGCCCTCATTCTGGCCGTCGGCAACCGGTCCATTGTGGCGGATGCAAAAGAGTTGCCAATCGGGGCGGTAGGTCTTGTTCTTGGCACCTCCCCGCGCTCGGGCAAAGGGGCGGGGCCGAACCCGTTTTTTGAAGCCCGCATGGACGCCGCTGCACGCCTTTTCAGGGAAGGCATTGTGAGCCAACTCCTCCTGAGCGGCGACAATCGGCGGGCCGACTACAACGAACCCGTCGCGATGCGCGAAGCCATGCGTCAGCGCAATGTGCCCGACTCGGCCCTGGCCCTAGATTACGCTGGGTTCCGCACTTTGGACTCCATAGTGCGCGCCCACAAAGTCTTTCAATTGAAAGATAAGGTGATTGTGATTACCGACGACTTTCACCTGCCCCGCGCCCTCTTTCTGGCCGAAGAAACAGGCCTCACCGCTGTGGGTTTTGCTTCCGAGCACATCCCCTGGCGTCGCTCCTACAGAACGCGCCTCCGGGAATGGCTCTCGCGAGGAAGGGCCTGTCTGGATGTTTATCTATTGAAAACTCAACCGCACTTTTTGGGGAAACCCGTTCAGTTACCCGTGGTCGGCGCGCAGGAGGAGTAAGTCCTTAAAAAAGACCAAGTCCTCAGACCGGTTCGCTGAATTTCCAAACTCTACGTAAGCTGCGGATAAAATACGGATCGCCGCCGATTTACGGCATTTGCAATGAGGCGTATTTTCGCGTGTGATGAAGGCTGCAGCGCATGGCTCACGATCCCAACCAACCCCCAGTTGAAGCCTGCCAGACCTGCGGACTTCCGATGGATCTTGCCGAGGTGTCGCCCTTGACCGTGGTGGAGTGTCCGCGCTGCCAGGCGCCTCAGACTGTGTTTCAACGGTTTGGTCCGTTTCAACTCGATTGCCTGCTGGGAACAGGCGGAATGGGAGCTGTTTATCGAGCGACAGACATCGCGTTACATCGACCGATCGCTTTGAAAGTCCTTCAAAAGAAGCTCAGCCACGACGCCTCTCTTACCAACCAGTTTGAGCGTGAAGCAGCGCTGACGGCACGTATCAATCATCCCAATGTCGTGCGGGTGTATTCTACGGGCTCAGCCCATGGCATGTTTTACATCGCCATGGAGCTTGTGGACACGGGTTCGCTGGAGAGCCTCATGGAGCAGCGAGGCCGCTTGGAGGAGGCGGAAGTGCTCAAAATCGGCATCCAAATTGCCGAAGGCCTCCAGGCGGCAAGCCGAGCGGGACTCATCCACAGAGACATCAAGCCGGGCAACATCCTGTTCACCAAAGACCGTCAGGCGAAGATCGTAGATTTCGGACTAGCGCTTCAATCCAACCAAGCACATACACCCAACGGAGAGATCTGGGGCACTCCCTTTTACATTGCGCCCGAGGCACTTGCCTTTCAACCCGAAGATTTACGCTCAGACATGTACGCACTGGGCTCTACACTGTGGCACGCGCTCACCGGGGCACCGCCCTACCTGTGTTCAAGCGTTTCCGTGCACGAACTGTTGCACATGAAAAAGCAGCCCGTGGATCTCCATACGGCCTTTCCTGCGGCGCATCCCCTCACAGCAAATGCCTTAAACCGCACCCTCGCCTTCGCCCGCAACGAGCGCCCCCCCGACTACGCTGCTCTGCTTGCTGACTTGCACCAGGCCATTACCGCCCTCAACGGCACCCCGAACACCACTACTGTGCGTGAGCCCTCGCCCCGCAAGATACGACCGGGGCGTGTCGCCACTGTGACGGTGCTTCTCGCCGCGAGCGTCGGCGCGGGTTGGTGGCTACTTCGAGTGCCAAATCCCATTCAGCCTGAACCTCTTGCTGAACCGGCTTACCAAACAGACGCTGAACGCCTCGCGCGCTCCGCAAGACTGCTCCAAAAGGACACTCAAATTGACCTCGCTCTTCAGCGGCTTGAACTCGTCTTCAATAGCCCCGGCCTCTCGCCGGAACTCCAACTGTGGGTCGGCATCTCCCTGGGCACAGGCCACGGCTTAAGGGGCGATTTTTCAAAACAAGTGGTCGCTCTCAAATCGGCGCTGGCCGCCGCCCCGACAGCCCCCCCAGAGCTGACCCTGTTCGCAACCCGTCTTCTCGCCGTTGCCAGTCGCGCGCCGTTGCCGGAAAATGTCATTGCAGAGGATCCTTTCCCGCAGTGGGAGTCGCTGCGGCAGTTATGGTTGGGTCTCAGGGATATCTCACGAAATGCGCTGGCCGACGGTGAGTCTGCCTTAAAAAAAGTCGCTCAACCGACTCCCACCCAGGGAGATCCCGCAGAAGGTCTGCTACCTCTCGCGGGCCTGCTCCTCGAGCAGTTCAAAACCTTCCATGCGCTCGAGCAGGAAACTGCCCATGCCTGGCCCGTCGGCGAGCGCGGTGCCCGATTGCGTCATGCAGAGGAACTCGCCAGCAGCATTCAACTCTCGATCCCTCTGCGCAACCAGGCGGCCGGGCTGCTAGCAAAAGCCAAGGCAACCCCGGCCGAGCAGGCGCAGATTGCGCAAGCCCCAGCAAAGCCCTCACAAGCCGAGTCAGTCGGCCTCCCTCCAGAGATGAGCCAACAGCCGAGGGCAATTCCAGCACCGCCACTCGCGCCCGCATCTGCGGCAGTCGAGGCACTGCGTGCTCAGATGTGTCAGAGCGTTCAGTTTTTTCGCTTCAAAGACGCCATTCAACAAGCCACATCCTTCAAGCCAGCAACAAGCACCGAGGATATTGCCCGCGCCCGGTTACAACGTCAGGTTCTTACCGTGGAAAGTCTTTTCCAGTGGGCACTTCAGGAAATCAACAGAGGCGGTACCCTGCCCTCCCCCGTCCTCCGAAATGGAAGTGCTTTCAAATCCGACCCGATCAAGGCTGACGAGCGCCAGCTTCTGGTGCAGGTCGTTGCGGGAACCGCGCCCGTGCCCATTGAGTGGAAGGAGATTTCCCCCGTTTATCTCGTCAAACTCGTGCAGTTCCGACTCAGCACTTTGCCCAGTTCCCCTCAGCGCGCTGAACTGCTTTGGGGAGCGGGCCATGTCCACCTCCTCCTTGGGTCTAAACAGAATGCGAAGCCGTTTCTGGAGGAAGCCGTCAAAATTAATCCAGCCTATGGAGAACTTCTCACCGTACTACTAACGGCGGAGTCCAACCCGTAGAAGCGCGCGGCGTTACCTCCAAAAAAGGCGGCTTGTTCTTTTGGCTCCCAGCCTGCCACCCATTCCCTCGTCGTTTCGAACCAGCGCGCATACGAGGACGCAAATAAGGCCACGGGCCAATCCGAGCCCCACATCAGCCGATCCCGTCCAAACGCTGCTTCGACGACGTCCAGGTAGGGACGCAATCCCTCCAACGTCCAGGTCGCCCAGTTTGCTTCCGTCACGAGGCCGGAGACTTTACAAAACACGTTCGGATGCGAGGCCAGTCGGGCGATAAGATCGGCCCAAGGCTGAAGGGTGCCTGCTGCAACGGGCGGCTTGGCACAGTGATCGAGAACAAAAAGCTGACCCGGCATCTCTTCCACGAGCTCAATAGCAGCGGGAAGTTGTTTTGGAAAAAGCAGTAGATCGTACCTCAACCGAAACGCTTGTAACTGTTTAAGCCCGCGCACAAAGTCTGCACCGATAAGGAATCGGTCATCCGGCTCGTCCTGCACCACGTGTCGCACGCCCACAAAACGCGGATGGGCTGCAAGCGACGCTAATTCCTCAGTAACGCGTTCGGAACGCAGATCCACCCAGCCCACGACGCCCAAGATGCGAGGGTCTTTCTCCGCGAGCCCCAGCAGCCAGCGGCTTTCTTCCAAACTTTGGCGTGCCTGCACAGCAATGGAACCATCCAGCCCTAAGGGCGCCTGTAGCGGTGCCAGATCCTCTGGAAGCCAGTCACGGTGGAGGGGCGAGCCTGGTGGAATCCAAGGGTATTCCTCAGGCGAGTATTTCCAAAAGTGCTGATGCGAGTCGATGCGTGGAAGGCTCATGCGAAGAGAGAGTGAGCGCCTTCATTATCTAAAAGCAACCTCACGCGCAGGCCTGGCAGGTGGCAACGCAGTGAACGTCCGACCTTTCAAAAACAGCGAGCCTGCCCAATTTTGAGAGTCTGTCATTTCAGCCATGACCACTTACTTATTTTGCAGCAAGTGCAGCAGTCC
>CAIWVL010000075.1 GCA_903916085.1 uncultured Spartobacteria bacterium | reverse complement strand
TGCTGCAGTCTATGGTTAGTGGCGGCTTGAAAACCCCTGAAACCGTCCAGGCCGCGCTTCTTTTAGGGTCTGTCGAAGCCGCGAGGGGCGAACGCGACAAGGCGCTGAAAATTCTAGATGCCCTCCAAGGACGCCTGTTTGAACTCGTAGAAAATCCGCTTCAACTGAATGCGCTGGCTTTCGAAGTAGGCGACGCATTCCTGCATGCGAGTGAACTTAAAAAAGCTCTGTTTGCCTATTCTCTGGTCAGGGGTAAGGAGGAAACCGTCCAGCTTCAGCGGGCGCGGATTCAGGAGCGCATTCGGCGCATGGAAGCGAATGTCGCGGCAGCCAAAGTAGATCCAACGCGGATCTTGGACTTAACTGCAGCCAACAATCGTCTCCGGGCACAGGTGGACGCCGCAAAACAGTCGCTGGAACAGGCGATTCAGAGCCCCGACACCATCGCAGCCCTGCGCGCGCGCCAGGCTACTGCCTACCAAGAAACTGGCCGCCTGGAGGAAGCCATTCTGCTGCTCGAGTCACTTCCCAACTCTGCGGACAAAGCTGGTCGCGAGGATGCTCTTTTCAGACTTGGCTCACTCCACGCACGCGCCGATAGCCCGGGGGAATGCATCAACGTCTTGCGAGATTTCCTCACTGGATTCCCCAAAAGCCCCAACGCGCCGACAGCACAACTCCTTATTGGTACTCAGGAACTTGGCCAGAACCATCTGCCAGAAGCAGCCGAAGCTTTCCAAGGGCTTATCAAGGCGAACCCGAAAAGTACACTCGCGCCCACGGCCCTCTTCCTGCTGGGCAATACTCACTTTGCACAAGCGGCTTACAAAGAAGCCCTTGCCGACTACGCACGCTATTTGAAGGAGTTTTCTAAGGGCGAGTACGCCGAGGAAGTAGCGTACCGGAGTGCTCTCTCCCAATTTTTCTCCGGCGATTACGGACCCGCCCTAGAAGCTTTTGAAGGCTATGCCAAACAGCACCCAGACGGACTTTTCACGCCGGACGCCGCTTATCGCATCGCCGCTTGCTACCAGGCCGCACGCAAATCGGAGGAAGTCGTGCGGCGTTGCGCTCTTTGGGAGGCCCGCTATGGCGATCATCCCGTGGCGGGCGACGTGCTGGCGCTCCACGGAGATGCCCTTGCTGCGCTGAACCGAACTGAGGAGTCAGCTGATGCCTACCGCAAAGCCAGCCTGCGAGCAGCCACAGATGAGGTTGTTCACTACGCCCTTTTCGAGGCGAACAAGCAGCTTCAAAAACTCGGTCGCTCGGATACCGCCGCCGAAATGTTCCGCGAATTCCTAGCGGCAAAGCCGGAACATCCCTCAAACGTGCTGGCCATGTATTGGATTGCCAAGGCCACGACCAAAGCGGGCAAACCCTTGGAGGCAAGGGACTTTCTGAGTGATAAAATCAAAAGTCTCATTAACAACCGCGACCGCGATGCAGTGGAACAATTGCTGGCCCAACTCGCTCAACTCTGCGCCAAGGCCCCGCGTCCGACTCCGAACCCAGACGGCACCCCGTTTCCATCACCTCCTACACCATACGACCCAGTCGCAGCCCTCGCAACGCACCTGAATCCCGCCACCTTCCCCGACACTCCCCTCGTTCGCGCACGCCTTTTGTACGCACGAGCCGAGTTGGCGCGGATGTTACGCAAAAACGACGACGCGACAGCCGCATTGGACGCCATCTGCGACCAAACGCCGCCCGAGGCTCTAGGAGCTGCCCTTTTGGCACAGTGCGGCGACCGGTTGCTTGAGCGGCAACAAACTGAGCGGGCACTACAATTCTTCGGAGAACTCTCCCGCGTTTTTCCCAAGTCGGAACTACTGGACTACGCGTACAATGCACAGGGACAGGTAGCTCTTTCCAAGGGCGACGCCGAAAACGCCTTACAACACTTCAACGATGCCGTCGACAAAGCCGGGGCAGCGTCGAAACTGAAAGAGGTTACGCTCGGCCGCGCAAAAGCGCTTCTGCTTCAGGGAAAGACCGAGGAGGCTCGCCCCATTTTTGAGCAGGTGGCCTCCACTCGTGAATGGCGCGGTGAATGCACGGCAGAAGCCGTGTTTAACCTCGGCGAAATCCTTGCTCGAAAGGGTGACCTGCCGGGGGCCATCCAGTATTTCCAGAGGGTTTTCGTGGCCTATCAAAAGTACGAAAAGTTCGTCGGCCAGGCCTACCTGCGTGCGGCGGAATGCTTTGAACAGTTGCACGAACCAGAAAAAGCCACGGCCCACTACAAAGAGCTCGCATCCAAGCCGCGCCTGGCCGCACTGCCCGAAGTACAAACAGCCCGCAAACGCCTCGCTGCGGCAGAGGTCTCTCAATGAAATCCGCCCCCTTCCCCTTGCTGCCAACCGTGATGCGCTGCCTAAGACTCGGCTGCCTCCTTGCGGTTCCACTAACCCTTGAGGCGGAATCTATCTTCCTTAAAGATGGCAAAGTTCATACCGCCTCGGAAATGCGGAGGGACGGCAACTTTCTATTTTTGAAAGTCGCAGGGCCCGACGGTGCGCCCGCAGATGTCGTCACTCCATTGAACCAAGTCGAGCGCATTGATTTTGGCGACGTGCCTGTACTCGCCGAGGCTCGGCAAATGGCTCGAAGCGGGGATGCGCAGGGCGTTCTGGAAAAGAGTGCTAAGGCGGCTCAGTTTTTTCGAGGTTACGCCGATGTGCCGGGTAATCAGTGGCAGGAAGTCATGAAACTGCGGTTGCCAGCACTAGCGGCGAAACCGAACGCAGAAGCCCTTGGCGAACTCCAAAAACAGTGGACGCCTACTGGAGACCCCGACTTGGATGTCTCGTACAGGTTGCTAGTGACGGCACAACCGTCTCCAGATAAGGCGACGGCCGAGTACAAGACCATCGCCCAACCAGGCGCAGGCAGCTTATCCGCAGGCATCTCATGGTTAGCTTTGGGAAACGCTGCGTTGGAAAATAAGCAGTGGAAGGAAGCGATTCGGGCGTTTCTATCGGTAGAGGTATTTCTGCCCAATCAACGACTTCTCCAGCCCCCCGCGCTGCTAGGAGCGGTAAAGGCATTTGTAGAAAAAGGTGAACCCGCGAAAGCCTCGGCCCTGGTGGACGAGCTCAGGGCAGAATACCCCGCTTTTGCAGGAGCAGGCATCGCCATTCTTGAATCTCGCAAGTAGAAGTCCCGGCGTGTGCCGGGCAAAATTAATGCCAGGCGGCGAGGATGAACCACAGGACCATGACAGCGCCCACGGCCACCCGAGCGGCTACTCCGGCGGCGTTCCCCACGAGGGTTCCCCAAGCGGCGCGCAAGGCTCCCTGAGCGTCTTTTCCTGATAGCATTTCGCCGGCAAACACCCCCAGCAAAGGACCGAGCAGGAGTCCGGGTAAGCTGAAGAACACGCCTACAAAAAGGCCCAGAACTCCGCCCCAAATGCCCAGTTTAGAGGCACCGAAACGGTTCGCCCCGATGACTGCTGCCACGAAATCCACAATGTGCGAGGCGACCATGAGCGCGGTCAACCCCACCAAGGTGGCCCACCCGAGCTTGTGTTCGGGGGCAGCGACCATCCACTCGTAGGTGAAGGCCCCCAGGAGGATTAGCGGCGTGCCCGGGAGCATTGGTACAAAGCAGCCCGCCATTCCGACAACCAGAAGAAGCACAGTCAAAATCCAGCCTGAAACAGTAAGAAACATACGAGAAACACCTTCAATTTGAGATTGCCGCAGGATGGCGGGTATTCTAAACGATGCGAGGTCTTAGGGCTACAACAGCCCCCTCCGCTAGACTTCGGCCTCCCTTCACTTCAAACCTCTTTACTATTATGGCAATTGCAATCGGCTCCAAGGCTCCAGAGTTCACCCTAAAGACCAAGACCGCAGAAGGCCTGCAGGACATCAAACTCGCAGACAACTTCGGACACCGCAACACGGTGTTACTGTTTTTCCCACTCGCCTTCACAGGCGTTTGCACCACCGAAATGTGCGACATTTCCGGGGGCATCAAAGCCTACACGGACTTGAACGCGCAAGTGATCGGCATCAGCGTCGACAGCCCCTTTTCGCAAGAAGCTTGGGCACACAAGGAAAACATCACCATTCCCCTGGCGAGCGACCTGAACAAGGAAGTGGCCAAAGCCTATGACGTCCTTCTGGCCGACCTCGTTGGCATCGGCTCCGCCTCCGCGCGTGCAGCCTTCGTCATCGATAAGGAAGGCATCGTGCGTTACGCAGAGCAGACAGCCACGCCTTTGGAGCTCCCCTCTTTTGAGCAGGTTAAGGCAACTCTGGCAAACCTCCAGTAACCGCAGGACGCACCAGGCACCGCGCGTTTATATCGCGGACGAAAAACCTGACCGCTGGGCGAGATCCGATCCCGGTGTTCAGGTTTTTTCGTATGTAGACATCGTGCGCGTTCCGAGGTGGGAGTAAGGTGAACTGCGATGGGGGTGCGTAGAAGCGCCCGTTGGAGCGAGACAAACCAGGTGAGCGAGATATATTTTCGCGTCAGCATGGAGGCCGCACATTGAGTGCAAGACAGTTCTTCCGTTACATTTAAGAGCCGGGAATGGCCGATGCATTTAAACTTAAACCGTTTATTTACAGTCACTTCCCGCCCACCTTCAGGCCGCGCAACTTTTTGTCTGTAAAATCGTCTTCTAGTAGACTGAAAGCTGGAAGGATTGGCTTGGTTTAGTTGGGGGATTTTTGGCTGGCTGGCTGGAGGTATACTTTACCAGTT
>CAIWVL010000074.1 GCA_903916085.1 uncultured Spartobacteria bacterium | reverse complement strand
TGTCGCTAGCTTCTTCAATGGAGCCGACGTGCCAGCTGCTTTGGAGGCCGCTTATGCCGTACTCAAACAGCCTACGGATGATTACATCGACTACTGCTTCAAGGAAACTTTGAAGCAGCTCCAGAGTCTGAGCCCCGGTTTCGTGCTACCCACAGATCCTCAGGTTTTGTCGGTTCTCCTCGGGAAACTCTCCGATTCGGACCTCAACAAGGCACCCAACGTTGAGCCCGTACTCAACGCCCGTTTGGCCCGCAAGAGCATCGATTCCGGCACGCGTGAAGGCGCGCTCAAGGAACTGGCGAAGCAGCATCAGTCCACGCGCGAGCTTGAAATCGTGAAGGCGCTCGAACGTCTCGACGCCCTAGGTGGCGCTGGAGCCGGAGCAGCGGAGGAACTGGGCAAGCTCATCGCCATTACCCCCGCCGCCAAACTTACAGCCGCCCGCGCTGAACTCTCCGCCCTCGCAGAGAAAGCCACTCAAAATGGCGTGCGTCGTGCAGCTTGGGGCGCGGTCATCCTCGCCGATGGCGATCCGCAGGCTACCTCGAAACAGGCAGGGAACGACTCCGCACGAGCCGCTCTCATCGATGCAATCAGCTTCGTGGCGGACCCCGGTCTGCGCGCAAAGTTCCAGCCGCTTCTGAGTGAGTCGCTGGCTGATGCTAAGCTTGCAGGCAACGTGCGCTCGGCTGTCGTGCGCGCGCTGCCGCTCACGGGAGCCCTCAACGCCAAGGCAAACTTTGCCACGCTTCTGAGCTTCCTCGAAAAGGGCCAGGAACGCACAGGTGCAGCCCGCAGCCTCATGCAGTTGCCTCGCGACAGTTGGAGCGCAGCAGGAGTGGCACCGGCTGTAGAAAGCGTTCTCACCTGGGCCAAGTCGGTTCCCACGGACAAACGCACGGAGCAGAGTTTTGTGGAAACGATTCAAACGGCTTCCCAGCTCGCAACACTCCTGGATCCAGCTCAGTCCACGGCCGTCCGTAAGGAACTCCGGGGCTTGGGTGTCAGCGTGTTTGTGGTGAAAACGGTGCGCGAACAGATGCGTTTCGACACAGCTCGCATTGTGGTGGAGGCGGGCAAACCGTTTGAGTTGATTGTCGAAAACACGGACGTCATGCCGCACAACCTGCTTGTGGTGACGCCCGGATCGTACAAGGCGGTGTCCGAGTCGGTCCAAACGCGTCGTCCGGATCAGCTCGACAAAAAGGGCCGGCCTTACGTGCCAGAAAAAGACGGCCGCGTTTTGGAGGCTACTCGCTTGCTGGAACCCGGTCAGAAGGAAACCCTGAAGATGTCGGCACCCAACAAGGAAGGGGAGTACGAGTACGTGTGTTCGTTCCCTGGCCACTACATGATCATGTGGGGTAAGCTAGTGGTCACCAAGGATGTGGATAAGTATCTGCAGTCGCATCCTGAGTCGGCCCAGCAGTCTGCAGGAGCAGGTGCAGCCGAGCACGGCCACAATCAAGCAGCGGCTAAGTAGCCGCTAAATTCCGCTTCAAAGCATCCCCTGGGGCACCACGCTCCCGGGGATGTTGGGAGAAGGAACAGAAAAGAGGCCAGCCGAATACGTCGGCTGGCTTTTTTTGTGAATAGTCATTCGACTATCCGGGAAAGTGTCGCGGTCTGCGGCTCCGGCAATGTCCAGGGTCATGCCAAGGGCACAGGCGAATGAGTGACTTTACCCCGCCTGACACCGTGGAGTGAAAGCCTATCGGCGTTGGAAACAGCCTATCGGCGCTGGAAAAAGGCCGCCGCCGCGGCGCTGGTGTGCGCGGCCAGTTCTTCAAGCGTTTCGCCTCGGAGACGGGCGACGTGTTCCGCAGTGACGCGTGTGTGCGCTGGTTCGCACCGTTTACCTCGATGAGGGATGGGTGCTAGAAAAGGGCAGTCCGTTTCCAGAAAAAAGGTGCCCGCGGGAAGGCGTGCGACCGTGTCTTGGGCGATTGCAGCGTTCTTAAACGTTACGATGCCAGTGAATGACACGAAAAAACCAAGATCCGCAAGCTCAAGAGCCTGTGCGAGGCTACCCCCAAAGCAGTGGTACACGGCTTTAAGTTTACCACTGAAAGGACGCAGAATAGCGAGGGTGTCCTCCCAGGAATCGCGCTGATGGACGACGACGTTTAGTCGCGAATCTACGGCCAGTTGAAGCTGTTGCTCAAAAAAACGGGCCTGCCTAGCGCGGTTGGCGTGCCAGGCGCTCAAAAGGGCTGGATCCTCGGGCGGGGTGGCGTTGCGGTGGTAGTCCAAGCCTGTTTCACCAATAGCGACTACAGCCGGGTGCGCCACTAGGGCGCGTAGTGGCGTGAGGATGTCTTCGGGCGACTCGTCCACATAGCATGGGTGAACGCCCACGGCGGCACCGATTTGTGGGTGTGCCTGAGCAAGGGCGATCGCTCGGGCACTGCTTTCAAGCGAGGTGCTGATGGAGATGAGGCGCGAGACCCCAGCTTCTGAGGCGCGCGCCAGAACAGCATCGAGATCTTCGGAGTAATCAGGGAAATCGAGGTGGGCGTGGGTATCGATGAGCATGAGCCGGGGGAGGTTATCCGGGGCTCACCATTCGATGAGCGAGCCGGCCCAAGTCAGGCCGCCGCCGAAGACCACGAGCAGAATGTGATCTCCCTGCTTCATTCGGTTCGTGCGGTTAGCCTCATCGAGAGCGATGGCCACGGCCGCCGCGCTGGTGTTGCCAAAACGGTCCAGATTAATCAAGAAGCGTTCCATCGGCAACTTCATGCGATCAGCAATGGCCTCGATGATTCGCACATTAGCCTGGTGCGGGATGACGCAAGCGATGTCCGTCGCCTTGAGGTTGCTGGCTTCCAAGACTCGGGTCCCAGCGTCCATCATCGCGGAGACGGCCTGTTTGTAAGTCTCGCGACCGTTCATGCGGATGGTGTTCAGGCGCTCGTCCGCGTTTTCGGCTGTGGTGGGGTTGAGGCTCGCTCCACCCGGGATCTGAAGAATTTCAGCATAACCGCCGTCGCTTCCCATGTGGGTGTTGCGGATGCCCAGCGAACCGGGCCGGTGACGCAAGACGGCCGCCCCGGCGCCATCGCCAAAAAGCACGCAGGTGTTGCGGTCGGTCCAGTTGACGATGGTGGAGAGTTTTTCCGCGCCGATGACGAGCACGGTTTTCTGAGCACCGGTGGCGATAAATTGCCGGGCAATTTCGAGCGCGTATAGAAAGCCGGAGCAGGCGGCGCTGACATCGAAGCAGACCGCGTTTTTGGCACCGATCTTGGTTTGGACAAAGCAGGCGGTGGAGGGGAAGAACATGTCTGGCGTGACCGTCGCAACGATGATCATACCTAATTCTTCAGCCGAGACGCCTGCGTTGAGCAGAGCTGCTTTGGCGGCCTCGGCGGCGAGGTCGCTTGTGGATTGCTCGGGGGCGGCGATGCGTCGCTCGCGGATTCCCGTGCGGGAAACGATCCACTCGTCGTTGGTTTCAACAAGGCGCTCCAAGTCGGCGTTGGAGAGCACTTTTTCCGGCACATAGGAGCCGGTTCCAATAATCGATGCGCTAAGCAATGGCACTATGTTGGGTGGTTGGAGTGGGGTGCAGCGCGTTGTAGTTTTGCACCTCCTGGATGATGTGAGGGTTCACTTGGGTGCGGATAGATTCCGCTCCTTGACGAATAGCGTTTTTAACAGCCACAGGCGAACTGCCGCCGTGGGCAATGATGCAAATTCCGTTGATACCGAGAAGCGGCATGCCGCCGTACTCATCGGGGTTACTCTTGCGTTTAATAGCGCGAAATGCACCACGGGCGAGCCAAGCGCCGGCCATACGGATGGGCGAGGCCATGAGTTCGCTCTTGAGCCAGTGGAGAACGGCTGTGGCTGTGGCTTCAATGCTCTTGAGCATTACATTACCCACAAACCCGTTGCACACCACAACCTCCACCGGGTTTTCAAAAATGTCGTGCCCTTCGACATTGCCTCGGAAATTGAGTTTCGACGCTTTTAACAATTCAAAAGCTTCTTTGGTGAACTCGTTGCCCTTGGAATCCTCGGTGCCGATGGACATGAGTCCGATAGAGGGGTTTGCGTATCCAAGGACATGCTTGGAATAAGCCGCTCCCATAATGGCATTCTGTACCATTTGCAGCGGGGTGGTTTCCGTGTTGGCCCCGGCGTCGATGAGCACAAAGTAGTTCGTTGCCGTGGGCATGACGGCTCCGATGGCGGGACGGTCGATGCCCGGAAGAGTGCGCAGTTTCACGTGCGAGGCGGCCACCGCAGCGCCCGTGTGTCCAGCGCTCACGACGGCTTGTGCCTCACCGGACTTGACCAACTCAACGGCGCGGCTGATGGAGGAGTCGCGTTTTTTGCGCACCGATTCTGCGGCACCATCGCTCATGTCCACGACTTGAGAGGAGTGAACGATCGTTATGCGAGGATCGGAAAAGGCGAGACGCTTGAGTTCGGCGCTGATCCGAGCCTCGTCGCCCACGAGGAAGAGTTTGGAGAGGTGGCTGTACTCGCGCAGCGCGAGCGCGGCACCTTCGACGAGGTGGCCGGGTGCATGGTCGCCACCCATGATGTCGAGTGCAATTCTCATGAAGTGAGCAGGCTAGGGAGGGGCATCCTGACAAAAAGTCAGCCGCCCGCGCACAAAGACGAGGGCGGCTGGAAAGGCAGAGCAAGCGTATGCCGCTAAGGGAGATCCGTTTAGATCCCTGCGATGGTCAGAACCTGACGTCCACCGTAGTACCCGCAAGAGATGCAGGCGCGGTGGGAACGAGAGGCAGCACCACAATGCGCGCAGCGACCCAAGTGGCCGGCGTGCCAGCGGTTAGCGGCCTTGCGCGTACGCAGGCGCATCTTCGACATTTTTCTTTTTGGAACTCCCATAAAACGAGACGGCTAAGGTTAAAGCTTGAGATGATCTAGCGCATCCCACACAGGTCTAGGTTTTTCGTCCTGAACGACTTCTTCCAGAGGCTTATGCATCACGGAGAAAGTAGTCAGACCGTTCCAATCG
>CAIWVL010000073.1 GCA_903916085.1 uncultured Spartobacteria bacterium | reverse complement strand
TCTGCTGTCTCGCTGTACTCGTCGTCGACCCGCGCGCCGAGAGAGTGCTCAATAAAGGCGTCGGCGAATGCCTGCCAATGCAACCAGAAACGTCCGCCCAATTGAGCTTGGTCTTCGGCGATAATGAGGCACGTGAGGAATTCCGCTGCTTCCTTTGGCTGCTCCTGCGCGGAGGATACGAGCGGCGCAAGTGCGGCTAAGGCCGAGCCCTCGGGGCCAGCAAGCGCAAAGCGTGCGATAAGTTGGTGAAGGCGAAGTCGGTGACCGAAGCTGAGGTCCTCTTTTTCATCATCATCATCCGATCTCCCGACTCAAGTGCGAGTACGCTCACTGTGCCAAGAGGCCACCGCAACGGTTGCGGCATACTCAAAAAATTTGCACGCGAGCGGATCTGCTACTTGTTGCTCGAAGATCGATAGCAACGGCAGCAAGACTCCATGCCAAGGATGCCGCCGGTAGTTGGCGTTCAAAAGCGCGGATTCATCGAGAGGCAGGCCCGCTTCAATTAGGCCTCCCAAGCGTTCTCTAACCGCAGCATCAAATTCCTCCGTACTGTTTCGCTCGTTCCATGGCAATTCGCGCTGTGAGGCTTCAAACGCGGCAATCTCAGTCGCGTGGGCAAGCATCGCTGCGACACAGCTGAGTGCCAGCGCTCGGTTCACCGGTAGGAGGAACAATCCGATTCCATGTGCGGCGAAGTGAGACACATCACCGGTCGGGTGCAAAATCAGGCGAGACAAGCACCGGAGAAGTCTTGAAACACGTGCGGCCTCGTGGTCTCGGGCGAGCAGGAATGGAATGATTAGAGCGCATGGCGCAAGCGAATCTGTCTGTGTGACTCGAGAATACGGAAGCAGGCCGGATTCGTCGCGTGCTTCGATTTTAACGCAAACGGTTTCAATGCACCAGTCTCGCTCATCCGCGGACAGCTCTTCCCAATGGTCACGGAGGCAAACCGCAGCGATGTGAGTCCCACCGGAGAAGTGGAGCATTGGCGGCGTATCGTTCTCTTCAGGCGGCAATGCGCGAACTGCCGCAAGTTTCTCACGCCATAGAGCGGGCGGATTTGAATTTAGATTGTCGCCGGTAAAAACGCCCAATCCCCAAACAAACAGCCCCATCCGCTGTTCCCGGATTTGATTAGCGGGCGTGTCTCGTTGGCGAAATTCCTCAAGGTCCGCAGCTAAGGCTCCGGCTTGCCATACCACGCCCTCCTCTGTTCGCTGGGTAGCCTTGAAGTGTCGGGCATCCATGCGGTGAAGCATGATTCGCCATTGGCGATGTCCGTCGTCTTGCTGATCAACTGTCGGCAAGGCTGCGAGATAATTATCGAGGATCGTAAACACCTTTTCCCGCGCCGGAGTCATTTGGAGCTGTAGGCAGAGGTGTTCCATGTTTCGCCAGCGATGCTCACGTTTCCCTGCCTCGCGGCGCTCATGCTCGAACACCAGGTGGTCAGGGATACTGGGAAGCATGGATTCTGCCTCACGGCTGAGGTTCGTATTATCATGAAATGCACGCCCGAAATCCCAATGAAACAGAGGTTTGCAGGTAAGGAGCGGCACCGCCGCAGCCCCAATGAAGTTCGGATAGGCGATAGCAACGCTGGCAAGCACCGCAGTGATTGCAACGTTGTTCGATTCGCGAAACAGGCGTAAAAAAAACGTCACGGTGTCCGCATCACCACGTGCCGCTTTTTGAAGCAACCACTCTTCAAGCGCCATGAGTGCGCTTTCGAGCGCATGGGGAGCAACGCTCTGTCCGCGATACATTCCCCAAAGCCGCAAATTTGCCCACTGAGAAAATTTGCTTCCGTCGTCCAATTTGAATGATACCTGCGCAAGTTTTTCGATGATGTCCTGGTCATAATTGGCGTAGGTTGCGCACGCGTGGTTTAGCAGACGTAGCACCAACTCGACGCCGCGTTCAGGATGGTGCGCGAGGAGAATAGCGAAGGCACCTTGCCACGCACTCGCGGGATAATCATCCACCGATGTCCCGCCGCGAGCACCAAAGACATCCTCCACTTCGATGCGTCCGTAGTCGTGCCAGCGAGCTTTTCGCTCTTCCGCATTAGCAGTTGTGACCAGACCAAGTCGGAGTTCGGCTACACGTAGAGTCATGTCGGGGAAATACCGACAGAGTTCACGGCCGGTGAAGTGATTCCATATCAGTTTTGGTAACATGCGGTCTTCCAAAGACTGCTCAGCATCGGCGAGAGCTTTCTTCAGCATCGTGCGCAGCTCGCTCTCTACCGCCTGCGGAACCGCGAGCATGACGCGCAACACCCGCTCCCGAAATGAACGTTGGTAACGGTGTTGGATGATGCTCACCGAAGACAACAAGAACTTCGCTATGAGGCCAATTGCAGCGGCAGTCGCGGCCTGAAGGTTGCTGCGTGTCACGCACTCCTCAATGAAGCGCATAAGCCACAGAATGTCGGCTGGTTTGATCTGTGATAGAGCTTTGGCCACGACCACCGGCATGACATCCCAAGCAGGACCATCTGGAAGCAGCAAGAAGTTGGCGTGCTTGGCCGCAGGACTTAGTTCCGGCGGGACTTTCTTGCACGCCACGCGGAGCAGATGGACCGCACGAGCGAGCAGCGCTGCGTCGTTCGCCAGAAGTTGTGCTCCGCTTCGGGAGAGAAACGCGGTGGCTTCGGATGATTGCAGCACTGCGACGAGCGCATCGTCCTTCCAATGCTGTGCGACATGCGCGTCACCGAGGATTTCTGCCACCCGGCGGTCGGCTTCCGCAGGTTCGCATTCGAGCATTTCTGTGAGCCAACGCCGAAAAGCACGGCGCATCGCCGGGTGTGTTTCGATTCGTTCGAAAAACACGGCGCTCATGATTCGCTCAGCGTTGTGCAAGCGCTGGAGCCATTGAAGAAGTGCCCAATCTTCAAATACATCGTGGGCGGGAGCGAAGCGTGTGTGGTCGCTTGCTTCGTGAACTAGGAGACTATCGCGCCGGAGCCTTTGCACCGCCCTGGTCGGTAGATCCTCCGCGCTCACATAGGGAGTGAGCGCCCGTGCCCGGCGGAGCGCAACCTCAACCATCGTACGATCACGCTCCAGCGGCAGACCGTCGGTTGTCTCGTCTTCGCGACAGATCACCTCCCTCCACGCTTTCTCGCGGAAGGCGCGGACGTTTGTGAGAGGCAGGACGTCGGGCGACCAGACCATGCGCGCCGCGAGGTCGAGATAGAATGGGTTGCGGGCGATCTGACGAATCGCTGGAATAGCGAGCGGCGCTGCCAGTCGGGGAAGTTGCAGCAGTGCCTCGCCAATTTCCTCGTCTGTGAGCCGAGGGATCGAAACAACTTCACTATGCACACCAGCGCGCTCAAGAAAGACGGATCGAAAAGTCTCCACGCTGTAATCGCGGCATGTGATGAGCACCTTCCAGCCGCTGGCTTGAGTGAAGACGCGCAGTAAGTCGGAGAACGCCTCACGCTGACCTGCGTCTTTTTCCAACAGCCGCTCTGCGCTTTCAACCCAAAGCATCTTCCTTGGGTGCAGGCCGAAGAGCCGCACCGCGTGGCGGAGATTGCTCCCGAGGCCATGAAGACTCGCTGCAAGGTGGGCCTCCGCGAGCGTCTCGGCACGAAAAGCGAGACCTAGACTTCCGGCGGCAGCGGTTGCAAAAACCTTGCTCGCCACGACGGATTTACAGCTGCCCGCTTCGCCTGTAACGACCACAGCGTCATTAGCAGCGAGCGCATCGAAGACGGCAATTACAACTTCACCGCGAGCGAGCGCGACACAGCCCCCGATTTTCGCAGCAGCGGATGCAAGGACAATTTGGCTGTTGTCGCCCAACACGATCAGGCTCTCCCGTTCATCGGTTGAGGATGCTCGATGCCGTTCTCGCAGTTCGGCAGGAAGATCGCGCCAACTAATTTCACGCGACATCGGTGAGGCCTCGCCCGAGAGCGCTAGCAGGGCATTCCAAGTATCCAACGCCAGTCCCGTTGGGCCATTGCATGTTCCGGCGAGCAAACTTTTCACCAGTCCCTCTGCGACGCTCGATGGAGAATCAAAATCGAGCACGGCGAAATCTAGCACACGGAGAAAGCGCCAAACGTTTTCATCTGTCGCAGCTTCGCCGGCGTGGACGATGAGGATTTCCCGGACCACATCCAAGCAATCACGCGCGTCCGAGGACACGTATTTGGGAAGTCCAAGCCTCTGGTAAAAATCTGGCGCAGTCTCACATGCCCGCGCCATGTCTAGTAAAAGCCGCATCCCTCGACTAGTTTTTTGAGTTGTCTGCCCGACGATGACACCGAGTCGATCACTTCCCTCCTCGAACAGAGTTGCATTTTGGAAGTCATCCCAAGCAGCACTGACGGCTTTCACGCAGTCTTCGTCTTTGCGCCGAACGTAAAAGGTGCTTTTGACTTGCAGCGCTATGCGGCGGGGTTGCGAAGAGCGGTTCGCACCAACGAGCAACAAGTCATCGGTCATCCACCCGAGCCGACGGGTCTGAAAACATACGGCCGTCAGCTCGACGTCCGGCATCAGCAAAGCCATACCTCCGGTGAGCAGCGTAGTCAAACAGGCTGCACCAACGTGCCGCTCGAAGTCGCCACCGGCACCGCCTGTGGCTAGGGAGCTGGGCACTGCGGATTTCTTATTTAAAAAAGGCTGCGGCACCCTAAACTCATACGCCGGATTCGAGCCTACGCCGAGTGGATTCCATTACGGGGGTAATTTCAATCGCGGCCCAATTTACGAAGTGGGGCCGCATCAGGGCCAAAACCAAGGCGATGTCGACCGCGAGCTGAGGGGGGGCAAGACAGCCGCGCAGACGCTGGATGGGGCCGTGCGCACGCAGTGTTTGTCCAAATCTCGCAAAGCTTGTGCGACCAAGCAGCCGACCCGCGCGGCAAGAGCCAAGTTCTGACCGGTATTACTGCCAAAAAAATACCCTGCCAGCGCTACGAAGAAGATCGATCTCAAATTTAGCGCGAACAGTGGGACCGCTACCGATCACCGCAAATGTGTCGCACGGAACTTTTGGAAGTGTTGCCGAAACCTTTGGTGGCCCATCTGGATCTGCGTCTGCGATGGGCTTAAGCTTGGAGGATCTTATTCTTGGCTCTGGCCAGTCGACTAGAGCTGGCTCGGTGTGCGGGAAGCGACAATAACCTTATCAATAATTTTATTGGCAACCGAGGGGTTTTCTTCAAAATAAC
>CAIWVL010000072.1 GCA_903916085.1 uncultured Spartobacteria bacterium | reverse complement strand
GATGCGCTGATGTCAACGGCGCTCACTTCCTTGGCCCCTGCCTTGGCGCAACTGAGCGCAAACGCTCCCTGATTAGTGAAGCAATCTAGCACGGTTTTGTTTTGGGCAAACTCAGCGACTCCTCGGTAGTTGGCGAGTTGATCTAGGTAAAACCCAGTCTTTTGTCCGGTGAGCAGGTTGACTTCAAAGGTCAATCCGTCGGTGGCAATGCTGGTGAGGCCAGGATCGGCTCCGTGAAGGAGGCCCGCAACGAGTTCCATGCCCTCAGCCTTTCGGATGGAGGTGTCGTTTCGCTCCACAACACAGCGTGGTTGAAAGATTTCCACCAAAGCTTGAAGGATGACGTCCTTGCGCTGATCCATGGCCAGCGTGAGGGTTTGGAGGACCAAATCGTCACCATAACGATCGACGATCAAGCCGGGAAGGCCGTCGCTCTCGCTCCAGATTAGACGTCCCAGGCGCTCGGGAAGCCCGTGGCGTAGACGGTAGTTGCGAGCTTGGGTGATGCGACGTTTGAAGAAGTCCAAGTCAAGGTCTTGCCTTTGCCGGGAAAAACGGCGGGCAACAATGTGGGAGCGACTGTTGTAGATCGCCGTTCCCAGCATGCGATCGCGGCCATCTTTCAGAGAGACGAGGCCGCCATCTTGGGGATCACCGAAGGTTTTGAGGATCTCGGTGGAATAGACCCAGTCGTGACCGTGAAAGAGGCGTGCGCGTGGTTGGACAATAAGACCTGCCATGATTTAAGAGCTCAAACGCTAGAACCTCTGCGTGGGAAGTCAACGCATGCCCGCCAGGGGGCGAGGCAGGTCTGGAATGCGGCGACACCTCGTGCCATCCTCCGGGGAGTGATCCTGATTCGCAAATCCTCTAAAATCCTGCTGGCCCTCGGGGGGGCGCTGATCCTCTGCGCGCAGGTCGCCCCCCGTGCTCTCGCTCAGGCTAACCCAACCCTAAACCTCCCTCCCTCCGATGTGCTCCACCTCCTGGAGCAGGCACGGATCGATATCTTTCAAAAAGCGGCACCCTCCGTGGTCATTCTGGAAGTGGAGTTGCAGCAGGACGCCATCGAGAACGAAATCGATTCCACCGATGCTCCCGTCTCGGGTCGCCGCTCTTCTAGAGCGGAGCCGCCTACGCCCGTGCGAAGTGAGGGCTCGGGTTTTGTGGTGCGTAGTAATGGAGTGGTGGTCACAAACTTGCACGTGGTGGCACAGGCTCGCAAAATCCACGTCCGCTTCCGGGATGGACGCCGTCTGGAAGGGCGCCTTCTGGGCTCTGACGAACGCACCGACGTTGCGGTGGTGCAGGTGGAGGCGGAGCAACTTCCCGTTCTCGCCTTTGCAGATAGCGATACGGCGAGAGTGGGACAGTTTGTATGCGCTATCGGCGTGCCTTTCGGTCAGGAGTGGTCTTTTACCGAAGGCCTGCTCAGCGGTATGGGACGTACGCGGTTGCTTTCACCCACCAGCGCAGTGCCCCTGTACGAGGACTACTTGCAGACCGATGCCGTCATTAATCCCGGCCATAGCGGCGGGCCACTTTTGGACAGCGACGGTCGTGTGTTGGGCATGAATACGCTCATCACTCGGGTGGAACGTGGGCTTGCTTTCGCAGTGCCCTCCAATCTCCTCCAACAAACCCTTCTCCAAATTCTGGAGTCGGGTCGAGTGTCGCGTCCTTGGCTGGGGATTCGCGTGGAGACGCTAGGCGAAACGGCTACCCTGAAAGAGCGTTTGGGTGGGGCTAGTTCTGGGGCTGTGGTGCTTGCGATCGAAGCGGATGGTCCCGCATTTCGTACGGACTTGCGTCCGGCGGATGTCATCCAATCTTTGGATGGCAAGCCGGTTACCTCAGCCCTGGCGTTGCAACGGGAGCTTTTTGAAAGAAAAGTGGGTCAGCCTGTGCGTGTGGGAGTGTGGCGGCAGGGGGCTCAAAAAACGGTCCTGATTCAGCTAGCAGCGCTCCCGGAAGCGCCACAGCCGGTTCAAGAAGCGGACCGATCAGAACGTCCGTCTCCTTTGGGGCAGGACAAATTCGGACTGACTTTGAGAGAGCTCAAGGGGCGGGGCGTGCGCGTGGAAGGGCTTTCGGAAGGGAGTTTAGCCGCGAGAGCGCAGTTGCAGCTGCAGGACATTATCACGGAGGTCGAGAACCGCCCCGTGCGCACCTCCGCAGAGTGCCTAGGGGCGATTCGCACGGCCCTGGCGCGAGGCGGCCCGGGCGGCGCGCTCTTGCAAGTGGAGCGTCAGGGACGCCGTACGTTTGTGCTTTTGCGGGGCGGGTAACGGATCTGGCGAGGGATGCACCCTGTGGACCTGTGTTGCAGAAGGGGTGGGTGATTTAAGTTGATTTAATAAACGTGGCGGCTGGCGGGCAAAAAGTACGCTCCAACCTCGTGCGCGCGCTCCCCAGTCATTGAACGGTCTCCGCGCCAAAATATCGGGCCTAGCTGGTGCGACGCCCCAAGGACACTTTCTCTCGTAGTAGAACTAGTCGGGCGTTGGCACATCGCCTCCGCTCGGCTAGTGTCTTCTCCTAGTCTTCCCACTCCATGGATCGCGCCGCGCTGGCCATCTCCACTTTCTGTTTCCTCGCCGGATTTGCACTCTCTGTGCAAGCCCTCCGTGCCCGCGTGCATGGACGGTCTCCCGCTATCCTTTGGGCAACCCTGGCGGGGTTCATCTCTCAGACGGTATGGCTCTACGAGCGCGGTCAAGCTGCCGGTCGGTGTCCTCTGACTAGCTTATTTGATGTACTGGTATTCTTGTGCTGGTCAGTGGCGCTGTTGTACTTGCTCGCTGGAGCCACCTATCGTCTCTCGCTTTTGGGGATTTTCACCTCTCCTTTAGTCTTCATCTTGCAGTGCGTCGCATTGGTTTTGCCCTTGCCTCCCTTAACCAGGGCAGTGGGGCCCGTAAATTCATGGTTGGAATTGCATGCAGCGGTTTCTGTTGTGGCTTACGGGGCATTTGCCTTGGCGGGGATTGCTGGGGTGACATTGCTGGTGCAGGAGCGGCAACTTAAAACTCGGAAGCTGCACTCCTTTTTCTATCACTTTCCGTCCATTCACGATTTGGCTGCGGCGAATCGGAGGTTGGTGTACATCGGTTTTTCTCTGCTGAGCGTGGGGCTGTTTGCTGGTTTTTCTCAGGGAGTTGCGCACATCGGATTGTTGCGCGTGGTGTCTGTGGGGGTGTGGTTGTTGTATGCTTTTTTGTGTGCGGCGTTGGGCAGCAAACGCATCAGCCCTCATCGAGCGGCCTGGCTCGCCTCAGGTGCTTTCACTGTTTTGCTGGTCACGGTTTGGGCCGTGCAGCTCGTTTCCAAAGTCTAGGAACATGGAAATCCTTTGTCTCGGTCTTAGCCATCGTACTGCTCCGATTGAACTTCGGGAGCGTTTTGCCATTTCCGAAGGGCACCTTGGGGAACTCAGCTCCCAACTCGCTGCGCACCCTGACTTAGGAGAGAGCGTGGTGGTTTCAACCTGCAATCGAGTCGAGTTTTATGTGGCCACGCCTTCGCCCTCGCGCGGGTTTGATGCGCTTCATGCGATCCTCTCCGAACGTGGCATGGCTCCGGAAGGCGATGCCTTTTTCCGGCGATTGACGGAAGATGGTGTGCGTCACCTGTTTCGAGTGGTGAGTGGCCTGGATTCGATGGTGTTGGGGGAAACCGAAATTTTGGGGCAGGTGAAGAAGGCTTATCAGAGCGCTCAGGGGTCTCGCTCGACCTCGAGGCTTCTGAATAAGCTGTTTCAGCGGGCCTTTAACGTCGCGAAGGAAGTTCGGACTCGCACCAACATTACTCGGGGGAGCGTTTCCGTAGGCTCGGCTGCCGTGGAACTGGCGGAGCGTATTTTTGGCAAACTATCCGCCTGCCACGTGATGATTTTGGGGGCGGGCGAAATGAGTGAGCTCACCGCCGGGGCGCTACAGGCGCGAGGGGTAAAATCTATTTTTGTAGCTAATCGTTCGCACGAACGCGCCGTGAGTTTGGCTGAACGCATGGGCGGGAAGGCCGTCCGGTTTGAGGAATGGACACGCGAGTTTTCCGAGGTAGACATTCTTATTGGATCTACGGCGGCACCTCATCATGTGCTCACTCGCAAACAGTTAGAGCCGGTGATGGCGGTGCGCAGGCAGCGCCCTTTATTTTGTATCGACCTCGCTGTGCCTCGGGACATTGATCCTGAAGTGAATGCGCTAGATGGCGTGTATCTGTACGACATTGATTCCTTGCAAGCGATCGCGAACCAGTCCTTGGAGGTGCGTCGTGGGGAGTTGGTGCGATGTGAGGCGCTCATCGAAAAACACGTGGGCGAGTTTACCGACTGGTTGCGAGCGGAGGCGATCCGTCTGTCGCAGGAAGCCCCGGTGTATGCTCGTCCTTCGGAGGACGCCCCGGTCCATGGAGTTTAGAAGTTCAGAAGTTTATCATGATCAAGATCATCACCCTTGGAACCCGAGCTTCAGCGCTTGCTCTTGCCCAGACTGAACTCACGCGATTGGCGCTTTTAAGGGCTTTTCCTGCGTTAGAAATTCGAGTGGAAAAGTTTGTCACTCAGGGCGACAAGAAGCTGGATCTCAACCTACTCCAATCTTCGCCGGGCGGGGGAAAAGGCCTTTTCACGCGAGAACTCGAGGAGGCTCTTTTGGAGCGCCGCATTGATTTAGCCGTGCACAGTCTCAAGGATTTGCCCGGCCACATGCCCCAGGGGTTGGAGCTTTCGGCCGTGCTTGAGCGTGCTGCAACGGCGGATCTTCTCGTGTCTAAACATTCTGGCGGTTTGGACGGTTTGCCGAAAGGTGCCTCGGTGGGGACGAGTAGCATCCGCCGTGCTCGACAACTCTTGTGGTTGCGTCCGGACCTTCAGGTGGCTGAGTGGCGGGGTAACGTGCAGACGCGCCTCCGTAAACTGGGACAACAGTCTGGATTTGATGCGATTGTGCTCGCTCAAGCGGGTCTGAACCGGCTGGGATTTGATACGACTTCCGGCCAGATTGTGTTCGAGGAGTGGAGTTTTGAAGCTGCTTCCTTGGAGGCTCAAATGTACCCAGCGATTGGGCAGGGGGTGATTGCCTTGCAGAGTGAGACGGCCCGCGCAGAGATTAGGGAGTTAGTACAGGCCATTAGCCATTCTCCGACGTGGCTTGCGGTGCGCGCCGAGCGTGAGTTACAGCGGCATCTCTCAGGGGACTGCACATTGCCCGTGGGGGTGCGTACGCGCCTAGAGGGCGGTCGCCTGCACATGGAGGCTGTTCTGTTTAGCGAAGGGCGCACGGACCCTGCTAGAGCGATTGCTGAGGGGGAAAACCCCGAGGCCGTAGCGGCTGCTGTCGCAGACCAGTTAAACTAGAGGAGACGCAACCGTGGCAGTGAGGGGTAGCCTCGTACTCAGGTCACGGACGAGGCGTAGTAGAAAGTCGGCACATAACGGACTCTTACGAGAACAAAATCTCAAAAATTTCCTCCCCCTCTGTTCCCTCCTGTTCAAGGGGCGGCCTTCTGTTCCTTCCGGGAAGTCTGGGGGGATTCACAGGAGGGAGCAGAGAAAACGGCGGGCTGAAGATTCTGGTTAATAAACCGAAACTCTTCAGTGTACTAGCTACTCGTAGGCAGTACGGCGGGACTGTTCGAACTGTTACAAAGTCCAAGCCTGCAAGGGAGTCGGAGGCTTCGGAAGAGATTTGCAGGTAGTGATCGGAACGTAGCGACTGGAACCATCGGAATACCGTACCAATCGGATGAGCTCCGGCAGGAGTGCGAGAAACGTTTGTCTAGGCGCCTTTGCTTTCGTTTTTGGAGGCCCACCAGATGGAGCCAAAGAGAAGGGAGAGGACGACAAACAAGGCGCTTAAACTTAGCATAAAGTCCCGCTGGATTTGCCCAACTCTGGGCGGATCGTCAATGCGTTTTAACTTTTCGCACAGAAAAGTAGATCAACAATAGATAACCGACTGCTCACACGCTGGCCGTGATTCAGTCAGGTGCCTAGTGCAGCTGGACTAAGCCAGGCTGGACTAAGCCAGGTTGATCCACAGCAAATCCGTGAAAACCCGGCGGTACATCTCCCGTTTCATCGGAGGCAGCCAACTCAAATGGAAGGTCTCAGGCAAAATCCAACGGTACGCTTGAAACTCGGGATGCGGCAAATCCAACCGGATAGCGTCCTCAGGACCATGAAAATGGACGAGAAAGAAGTGTTGGTCTTTCCCGTGAAATCCCTTCACCACTGCCCCCTCGAAGTCGTACCTGTAAGGCCCCGCCTGATTCCGGATTTCAGTCTGCTCGGGCGTGACTCCAATTTCTTCGTAAAGCTCTCGGTTGAGTGCACCTTCCAACGTCTCGCCCGGATCTACGCCCCCTTGGGGAAATTGCCAAGAACCCCTGCGTCCGAGGCGCTCGCAGATTAGAATACGTCCGTTGGCGTCGCGTAGGATACCGGCAACATTCAAACGGAAACGGGGCTCGGACTGAGTCGGCATGGATAGATCTGGGGGCTGGGATTACTGATCAGTAGCTTCCGGCTTAGCCTTGGAGGCGGCTGACTTCTTAGTACCCTTAGCAGGTCTTGGCTCAAACTCGAAGCCAACTTTCTCTCCTTCTAGTTTCAAAAACGCGGAAAACGGTTTGCCTTTCTTGGAAATGAAGCGCCGGAGCAAGTCCGTCTTTCCTGTCGTGCACAGTTTAAGCACCTGTTCTGCCGCAATGGGCTGTTGGAGAATCGTCCGACTCATCCTGAACTTACACGCCTTGGTGGCCGCATGCTCGCACAGAAACGCGCCTTCAGTTTCGACCACCTGTCCCTTGTGACAGACAGGGCAACGGGCAAGCCTCGGGGCCTCAGACAGATCCAATTGGGTTTCGTCGCTTTTTTCAAAGTCAAAGCGCTGTTTCCACTCGCTGCCCTCATCCATATGGACGTGCGCCGCAAAAGCCCGTCCCATCTTTGAGCGGAAGCCTTCCAGAGGGCCCACTTTGCCCGAAGAAAGAAGGGCGATGACTTCGTCGCGTTCTAGTTCGCGGGCTGCCATGGTTTTCCACACCACAAGTTTGCAGCCGTCACACTCGTAACACCGGAAGCTCTCTTTGAGACCTTCATGGCCGCAGCGCGGGCAAGTCACGTCCAACGGTTTGAAGAGTCCCGAGACTTCTTTGCCCATTCCCGCGCGCACTTTTTCGACCAAATCGCGTGTCAGCGTGCCGATCTGTCCCATGAACTCGGCGCGCGAAAGCTGCCCGCGCTCCATCTGGCGCAGTCGGAACTCCCAGTCGCCCGTGAGTTCGGGTTTGGTGAGCGCCTCTGCGTGGAGATCGCGGAGGAGCGTAATGAGCGACATTCCCTTGGCCGTGACCACGAGTTCCCGCCCCTGGCGCAAAGTGTAACCTTCGGTGAGCAGCCCCTCAATAATCTGTGCCCGAGTTGCGGGGGTGCCCAGACCGCGCTCGCTCATCGCTTCGCGTAGTTCTTCGTCGTCTACAAATTTCCCGGCACCTTCCATGGCGGAAAGCAGCGTGGCTTCGTTAAAGCGCGCCGGGGGTTTGGTTTCGAGCTCCTTGAGCTCCACGTTGGTCGTCTGGGCGGTTTCACCAGGGCGCACGGCGACCACGGATTTTTCCGAGCCTTCCTCAGCGTCCGCCTCAGCCTGCTTGCCGTACACGGCTAGCCAGCCGGGATCCACAATCACTTTCCCGTCGGTTTTAAAAGCCTCGCCCTCGACGCGCGTAATACGGGTTGTGATCTCAAACTGAGCGGCGGGAAAGAAAACGGCCACGAACCGCCGGCTGACCAAATCAAAGATGCGCTGTTCTTTGTCGTCCAGAGACTTGGGGATGGTGCCTGTGGGTACGATGGCAAAGTGATCACTCACCTTTGCGTTGTTAAAAATACGTTTGTTGGGCCGGACCCAACCTTTGGAGAGCGCTTTGTTTGCGTGCACCGCCAGCGTGGGATCCTTGATGGAATCAAGCACATGCTGAGCGGTTTGAAGGTGATCTTCGGGGAGAAAGCGAGAGTCGGTTCGAGGGTAGGTGAGGGCCTTATGCTTTTCGTAAAGCGCCTGAGCAATCTGGAGCGTCATCCTCGCTGGAAAACCAAAACGCTGGTTTGCTTCACGCTGAAGCGTCGTCAGATCGTAAAGCAGCGGTGGCGCCTGTGTGGTGGGCTTTTTTTCCTCCTGGATTTCCCCAGGTTTGCCTTCGCACTTCGCTACGATGGCCTCTGCTTTCGCTTTGTCCCAAACACGCTCCGCCTTCGCGTCTTCGTCCGCAGTGCGTTTCTTGAAAGCCTCATCAAACCAGCGTCCGCGGTAGGCACCGGCGGCAACCTCAAAGTCTCCGTAGACTTCAAAGTAAGTCTTCGCCTTAAACGCACGAATTTTTTCTTCCCGCTCGGCCAGAATCGCCAGAGTAGGCGTTTGCACACGGCCTGCTGTGGTCTTGTGAAAGCCGCCATCCGCTGAGTTAAACGCCGTCAGGGCGCGCGTGGAATTGATGCCTACGAGCCAATCCGCTTCCGCACGACTCGTCGCGGCGTCAGCCAGAGGCAGCATTTCCTCATCAGTGCGAAGTTTCGCAAAAGCCGTCCGGATGGACTCCGGCGTCATGGACTGGAGCCAGAGGCGGCTCATGGGTTTGCGTACACCTGAAGCGCGCACCAAGTTGCGGAAGATGAGCTCTCCCTCGCGCCCGGCGTCGCAGGCATTTACAACGGCTGTGACGTCCTTGCGCTTTAGCAGTTTTTTGAGCGTCGTTAGACGTGCCGCGTTCCTTTCAATCGGCACAAGATCAAAGTGCGGGGGGATGGAAGGCAGGTTCTCGATCTTCCATTTGCCTCGGGCAGGTTCCGAGCCTTCGGGCGGCGCGATTTCCAGCAAATGCCCGACGGCAGAGGAAATCACGAGCGAGTCGCTTTCGAAGTAGTCGCCGTTGCGTTCGCATTTGCCAAGGGCGCGAGCCAAGTCCTGAGCCACACTGGGCTTCTCTGCGATAACAAGTGTCTTCGACATAATGAAAGGGGGGCTGCAAGCTCAAGCAGAGCGCCGCCTGAGGTCGCCATGAAACTGGCCTCTAGGCAACTGTGGAATTCGGATGCTTATGGATTGCGCCCCTCTTTCGGGACGCGGATGCGCTGGAGTTTTTCCTTTACCGATTCAAGTGCAGGATCCAGTTCCAGGGCTGCTTCCCAAGCGCTCACGGCTTCGGCTACGTTCCCCAGTTTCTCCTGCACTTCGCCCAAGTGTTCGTAAACCTCGGGAGCATCTTCGCGGCGGATTTTTTCAAGGGCCTTCCGCAGTTCACGCAAAGCACCCTGAAAGTCTCCCTTACGATAGTACCACCAGCCCAAGCTATCCAGATAGGCAGGGTGGTTAGGCCGTAACCCGAGTGCCTTGCGGATGAGGTTGCCTCCCTCCTCTAGGTTCGTGCCTCGGTCCACCCACATAAACCCGAGGTAGTTGAGGGCTTCAGCGGCGTTTTCGGGATCCAAAGAAATGCTTTTTTGTAGGAGTCTTGCAGCCTGTTCCAGCATCCCTGCGCGTTCTGCCGCCGCTCCGTAGGTGAGGTAAAAGGCGGCATCGAGGGCCTCGGTGCGGGTTTTGAGATACTCTTGTTCTGCGGATTCGAAGGCCTGAATGGACTCTTGGTGCCGTTTGGCTTCGCCCAAGGCCACGGCGAGCAGCATGGTGAGTCCGGGGGCATCCGGAAAGGCCTGACGGGCTTTCAGGGCGGTTTCTGCTGCTTCGTCACCCCGCTTGAGGCGGAGTTGGAGTTGAATGAGCCGCACGTGGTCCTCCATTTTGCCGGGGCCCAAATCAAGGGCGATTCGGAAATGGCTCAAGGCGGAGACGAGTTGCCCTTGCTGCAGATAAAGTTCTCCTGCGAGTTCGCGCGGGTCGGTGGCCGTTGGGTTTTCGCGAATCACCTCCTCAAGTAGATCCAGGGCAGTATCTGGTTGTTCGTTGAGAACCAGAGCGCGCGCCCATTTTTGGCTCAAGGGGAGAGAGATGGCCTTATTTTGTTGGACGAACTGAGTGTTGGCACGTTCGTAAAAACGGCAAGCCTCGGCGTACTGCTGGGTAAGGGTGTAGTGATCGGCTGAACGCTCTAGGCAAAGAAAGTTATTCGGGTCTAGGTCCAGCGCCTTCCGGTAAAGCGAGTTGATGCGCTCCAGCAGAGCTTTGGCAGGCGGCTGGCCGCGTTGCGTGAGGGCGCTCCTAAACAGATCTCCCGCGCGCAGCCAATAGGCGGCGTCCTTCTGAGGAGAGGTGAGCGTTTTACGCAGCGTTTCATCGATGCGCTGAGTAAGGCGGGCGGCGGAACACACTTCGACGAAGATCGAGAGTGTATTAAAGTCGTCGGGCGCAAGTTTGTAGGCTCGCTCTGCGTAAGTCAGGGCCGTATCCGCTTGTCGGAGGGTGCCCAGATAAATGCGCGCAAGTTCAACAGCGGGTGTGGGTTCGCGAGGCACCGCTTGGTGTGTTGCCTTGAGGAGGCGAATGGCCTCCTCTGGCTGCTTGTGGCTCAGAAACTCTCCGGCAATCCGAGAGGCTAGACGCACGTTGGCCGGATCCAGTTCCAGTGCCTTGGTGAAAAGGGCTGTCGCAGCCTCGGGTGCGCCCGCTTCTTCCGCGATGACGCCGAGGGTGTAGTTTGCGAAAGCCTCTGATCTGGTGTCCTCGGGAGTGGCGAGGAGATCTGGAGGGTTGACGCTGGGAGGGGAGGGAAAAACGTCAGCAAAAATCGGCCCCGGTGCCGAAGCATCCGGGGCAGCGATTTTAACTGGAGCGAGTTGGGGGGACGCTGATGAGACAGGTGTCTTGGCGAATTTTGCCGCGACCGCATGAGTCGGGGAAAATCCGCACACCACCAGCGAAGCCGCCAGAGCAAAGCGGAAAACGGGCGGGACTGTTGCCGTGTTGGAACGGTCCATACGCCGGAGTTCAGCCTAGCTCTTGTAGCGCAAGCGCTTCTTGTGGCGGTTTTCTTTCATCCGCTTTTTGCGCTTATGTTTTGCGATCTTCGTTTTGCGTCTCTTCTTTAGGGAACCCATGTGAAATAAATAGCTAGCGTTAAGGGGGCGGGAGGCAACCAAGAAATCAGCCTGAAGGCAACTTCTATTTTTAAATCCGGAGAATTTAAGGTGTCAGATGCGTCAGTGTACCAGCTTGTTGAGCGGGTATTCAATGATCCCTTCGGCACCTAACGCCTTGAGCTGAGGAATGATCTCGCGCACTACCTTTTCAGTAATGACGGTTTCCACGGCGATCCAGCCTTTCTGGGCCAAGTGCGCCACTGTGGGGTTGCGAAGCGAGGGCAGCGCGGCTAGCAACGCCTCGAGCTGATCTTCAGGCAGGTTCATCTTCAGACCGACATTATCTCGAGCAGCGAAGGCGCTTTGGAGCAGGAGCACGACTTTGTTGAGCTTGTCCTTTTTCCATTCGTCCTTGTAAGCCGTCTTGTTGGCGATGAACTGCGGCGAAGACTCCAAAATGGTGTCCAAAATCCGCAACTTGTTCGCTCGGAGCGAGGAGCCTGTTTCGGTGACGTCCACGATAGCGTCCACCAAGTCGGGTACCTTGACTTCGGTGGCGCCCCAGGAGAACTCGATCTTGGCTTCCACGCCATGATCTGCCAAATAGCGTCGTGTTAGCTCAACCGCTTCTGTCGCGATGACCTTACCCTGCAAATCTTGCAAACTGTGGATGTGGGAATCTTCAGGCACAGCAATCACCCAGCGGGTGGGTTGAGCGCTGGTTTTAGAAAATGTCATCTCCGCGAGCACTTCCACGTCGGAGCCATTGTTGTAAACCCAGTCACGTCCCGTGAGACCGCAGTCCAAAAAACCGTGTTCCACATACCGGCTGATCTCCTGCGCACGCAGGAGGCGGATCACCAGTTCGGGATCGTCGATGGAGGGTTTGTAGGAGCGGCTTGCGCCGGAGATGGTGAACCCAGCCTTTGCGAAAAGGGCAAAAGTGGGTTCTTGCAGGGAGCCGGTCGGAAGGCCGATGCGGAGGGCGCGGTTTTCGCTCATAAAAGAGATAGAAAGCTTTCCGCGAGCCGTCGCGCTGGGCGAGGAAAAACCGCACTCAGCTGCGAGCTTCAGTGCGCGGGTGGAGCATCTGAGAGTAGGTCGGGGCGTGTGCGGCGGGTTTTTTCAAGGGCTTGTTCGCGCCGCCACTTCGCGATGAGAGCATGATTGCCGCCCAGAAGAATTTCCGGAACACGGCTGCCCTTAAATTCAACGGGACGTGTGTATTGAGGGAACTCTAGCAGCCCTGTTGCGAACGAATCGTCCACGGCTGAGGCGGCGTCCCCGAGGACGTCCGGAAGAAGGCGCACCACCGCATCTACGACTACGACTGCGGCAATCACGCCGTTGGTGAGCACGTAGTCGCCGATGGAAATTTCCTCATCCACAAGTTGGTCGATCACACGTTGGTCGATGCCCTCGTAGTGGCCGCAGAGCAGAATCATGTGTCGACATTGGTGTGCCAGACGCTGGGCTGTGCTTTGGCGCAACGGCGTGCCGGCTGGGGACATAAAAATGACGCGTGTCTCGGGTGTTCGCAGGGCCTCGATCGCTTCAAAAATGGGCTCACATTTCATCACCATTCCCTGGCCGCCCCCGTAGGGTGTGTCGTCTGTGGTCCGGTGTTTGTCTTGAGCCCAGTCCCGAATGTTGTGGGAGCGTATTTCCACCAAGCCGCGCTGCCGGGCACGGCCGACGATGCTTTCGGCGAGAGCGGCCTCGGCGATTTTGGGAAAAAGGGAGAGAATGTCGATGCGCATCGGGATTTAGCCGGAGACGGCTTGCCGGGGGCCGGGCTTAAGGTTGTTTGGACTGGGCGACTGCCAGGGCAGAGAAAAGGGCGTCCTGAAAGGTTTGCAGCTCCTGCAACACTTTGGGACAGCGCTCTAGCACGGCGTGGCCGAGTCGCTCGTAGTTCGCAGGGTTGCGTTCCCCGAGTTCAGCGAGAGCAAGGAGCACGGCGAACACGTTGTTTATGTCGTGGCGGGTGTCGCGGAACTGGTTGCACAATAGCTGGAGCGCATCAACGGAGGCGGGGGAATCGGAGGATTGGCTCATAACGGGATTGAAGCTGGTGAACTATGGGCGAGAGTGTTCTCTTAACCCTTCCTAGCATGGCAAGAGAAAGCATCCGGATCCTCGGGGCCCGCCAGCATAATCTTAAGAATCTGTCTTTGGAAATTCCAAGGGAGCGACTTGTCGTGGTGACAGGTCTGAGTGGTTCGGGAAAAAGTTCGCTTGCCTTCGATACCCTCTATGCCGAGGGCCAGCGGCGTTATGTGGAAAGTCTGTCGGCCTATGCGCGTCAGTTTTTGGATCAGCTCCAAAAGCCTGATGTCGATTTTATTGAGGGGCTCTCCCCTGCCATCTCCATCGAACTGCGCTCTTCCGGTGGCAATCCGCGTTCGACGATCGCGACCCAGACCGAGATTTACGACTATTTGCGACTCCTTTTCTCCTCTGTAGGCCAACCGCACGACCCAGTTTCCGGCCAGCCGATCCAGCGCCTGAGTCCGCAGCAAATCGTCGACCGTATCTTAGGGCTTCCTCCGGAAAGTCGGCTTGTCGTGCTCGCTCCCCTCGTGGTGGGTGAAGAAGGTCAGTTCCGCGATGTCCTGGAGCGCCTCAAACGCGACGGGTTCCTTCGCGCTCGTCTCGATGGTGAGATTGTCGAAATCGGTGGACCGCAGCCTGTAACGCGGCTCGCCTCAGGTCTGCCTCATTCCATCGAAGTGGTGATTGACCGTTTGATTCTGAAGGAAGGGGTGCGTCAGCGGCTGGCGGAATCCGTGGATTTGGCACTCAAAATGGGCAGTAACCGGCTTCTAGTCCTTCGCCAACACGCAGATGGTTCCGCAGACGAGTTGCTCGCATTTTCCACAGCCTACGCTAATCCCGACACGGGCTTTGAAATGCCCGAGCTCACGCCTAAGCATTTTTCCTTTAACAGCCATTTAGGCGCCTGTCCTGCATGTGAGGGGTTGGGGACACGTCTGGAAATCGATCCCGAACTCGTTGTTCCGGATACCGATAAAACCTTGGCTGAGGGGGCAATTCTTCCTTGGAAAAAAGCAGGGAAACGCCTGGAGCCCTTTTACCAAGGCCTGCTCGCAAAGTTGGCCGCGCATTTTAAGGTTTCGCTGGAGGTGCCTTGGCGTGTCCTGCCTGAAGGCTTCCGTGCAGCCGTGCTCTTTGGCACCGGCGAACGGCTGGTAGCCTTGCCCTCCCTGGATGAGGGGGGCGTTTCCAAGCGTCCGTTCGAGGGCGTGGTGGCCCAGCTCCAAACGGTCTATGCAGCCAGCGAAACAGACGCTTCTCGCCAGCGTTTGCGCCAGTTCATGGGGGTCCGCCCTTGTCCGGCTTGCAAGGGCGCTCGCTTGCGGCCCGAACTGCTCGCCGTAAAGCTGCGCGCTGTTCCTAACGGCGAACAGGTGCAGCTTGGGATCGCTGATTTTTGCCGCCAAACGATCGCTCGCTCGCTGAACTTTATCGAAACTCTGGAACTGGATGATGCCCAACTCTTCATTACAGCCGAAGTCCGGCGCGAACTTTCTAACCGCCTGCGTTTCCTTAATGAAGTCGGTCTGGGTTATCTGAATCTCGACCGTCAAAGCGGTACGCTTTCCGGCGGAGAATCTCAGCGCATCCGACTTGCCACCCAAATTGGGTCGGGACTGGCCGGGTGTTTGTACGTTTTGGATGAGCCCAGTATCGGTTTGCATCAGCGCGACAACGACCGACTCATCGCCACACTCCGGCGTCTGCGCGACCTCGGCAACTCCGTAGTCGTCGTCGAACACGATGAGGACACGATCCGAGCGGCGGACTATGTTCTCGATCTCGGACCGGGAGCAGGGGTGCGCGGGGGGCACAT
The DNA here is from genome assembly GCA_903916085.1 of uncultured Spartobacteria bacterium. Lineage (GTDB taxonomy): Bacteria > Verrucomicrobiota > Verrucomicrobiia > Chthoniobacterales > Chthoniobacteraceae > Chth-196. Next base: position 3,297 of record CAIWVL010000072.1, on the reverse strand, counting down.
TGTCGCTGCGGGGACACCCGCCGAAATTCAGGCTACCTCAGCCTCACTCACAGGGCAGTACCTCTCTGGGAAAATGCGTATTCCCATCCCCAAACATCGCGTGCGCCCGACCAGTCCGCGCTCTCATTTGAACCGGGAGCATCTGCCCCCGGGTTGGTTGAGTTTGATTGATGTCACCGAAAACAATCTGCAAGGAGTCGATGCCCATTTTCCCCTGGGTTGCCTGACCTGTGTCACCGGTGTTTCGGGTTCGGGAAAATCGACTCTAGTGGACGACGTGCTGCGGCGCGTTCTAGCTCGCAAGCTGCATCGCTCTAAGGAGCGCCCCGGAGCTCATGAGGCATTTATCGGGATCGACCAGGTGGATAAGGTCATCATCATTGACCAGGCGCCTATCGGTCGTAGTCCGCGTTCAAATCCAGTGACTTATGTGGGGGCCTTCGCGGCTGTGCGAGAGCTCTTCGCGAGTCTGCCAGCCTCCCGGGTACGCGGCTATGACGCCGGGCGTTTCTCGTTCAATGTCAAGGGTGGGCGCTGCGAGGCGTGCGAAGGCGATGGCGTCAAGTGCATCGAAATGCACTTTCTGGCGGACGTTTTTGTTGAGTGCGAACTCTGCCGAGGGCGCCGTTACAATCGCGAAACCCTTGAAGTTACCTACAAGGGCAGCAACATCGCCGACATTCTCGACATGACCGTGGATGAAGGGTGCCGCTTCTTTCGCAATGTACCTTCCGTCGCCGAGAAACTCGTGGCCCTCGAAGACGTGGGACTCGGCTACGTGCACCTCGGCCAGTCGGGCGCAACGCTCTCCGGCGGCGAGGCCCAGCGTGTGAAACTCGCCGCTGAACTCGCTCGAAAAGCGACCGGTCGCACCGTCTACATTCTAGACGAACCCACCACCGGCCTGCATTTTGCAGACATTCACAAACTACTAGAAGTCTTGCTCAAATTGCGTGACGCGGGGAATACCCTGATCATTATTGAACACAATTTGGAGGTCATTAAATGCGCCGACTGGATTCTTGATCTCGGACCTGAGGGCGGGGCGGCCGGCGGGCTGATCGTGGCCGAGGGGACACCTGAAATGATCGCTGCATGTCCAGACTCGCACACGGGCCAGTATCTGGCGAAAGTGTTGACATGAGCATCCTCAATGCAGCCATCTCCCCCGAAGCGGGAACGGGTCTTGCAAGAGGGCTTGTTTCCCGCGTAGCGCCTCGGTTTTTCGCGGGCGCTCGCTTGTGGTTGGTGGGCGTATGCGTGCTGGGCGCGAGTGTCAGCCGAGCGTTTGCAATCGAAAGCACTGAAAGCAATGGGGCGATTTTGGTGCAGGGGGCGCGCTTGCTCGAAACTGGGGCCATTGATGAAGCGCGCGGAATCCTTGGAGGACTCAGAGATGCGACCCCTGCGGAAGGTGAATACTTACGGCTTCTTCAAAGTAAAATTGCCCTCGCCGAGGGGCGTCTGGATGAAGCCGAAGCTGGATTTGTGGAGCGAATCGAATCCCGTGTCCCAGTTCCGTCCGAGGTATTAGTGGGAGCGCTTCTCGGAGTCGCGCAGGTGCTTGAACAACGCGGTGAAACTGATGCTGCGGCCCGTCGATTGTTACAGTTTTTCAAAACAGGGCGTGCATTGCCCGACGCCGAACCCCTGTTTTATAAGCTGTCTGTTTTGCTAAGTGAATCCACGGATCCTGCTGAAGCAGACTTTCGCGAATGTTTACGCAGTGGTCCCAAGGTACACCGAGCCTTGGCCCATTTTTATTTAGCCCAATTTTACTTCAACATCGGTAAGCCGGCCAGAGGCGCTGCGGAATTAAGCATCTTCTGTCAGGATTTTCCCGATCACAGACTGGCGCCCGCCGCCTTTCTTCAACGCGCTGAATTTGCAATCGACTCCGCCCGCTGGGCGGAAGCAGAGCAGCTTTTGGCAGCTGGGCTCACTCTTGGCACGGAACCGGCGTTGCAGAAACTGATTCAACTGCGCCAGGGAATGGTGGCGTTTCGCCAATCCGCGTTTGAAAGGGCCTTGGAGCTGTTTTCAAATGCCGGAGCGCGCTGGCCGGAACTGCGTGTTGAAGCCGCCTACAACGCAGGCCTGAGCGCCGTTCGACAGGGTAATTTGCGTCGCGCGTTGCAAGAATTGCAGACCTTAAACGAGGCTCAACCGAAAGCGGGGGATGCTTCTGAGCTAGCCGCCGAGTTGGAACTGGAAATCGCAATTCGCCGCGTTTCCCTCGGCCAAGCTCAAGCGGATGACGCTCTCCAACTCTTTATTCGCAAACATCCAGAGCATTCTCGCTTGGGCGATGCCCGCGTCGCCCTTGCCGAACATTGCAGTCGCCAAGCCGATGCCTCCCAATCCACCACCGGGCCGCACAGCTCCAAAGCGTTGCGCACGCGCGCTTCGGAGCTTTTGCGAGCGGTAGCCAACGACGCGCAATCGCCTCAAGCTGCCATTCAGGCTCGCTACCTCGCCGTCTTCCTCGCAGACGCAGCCAAACCTCGCAACGAAGATGAAGTCATTCAGTTGGGCGAGAATTTTTTACGCGACTTTCCCAGCTCGCCTCTCTCTGCCGAAATCCGAATGAAACTGGGCGAAGTCTACTTTCGCAGACGGGACTGCGCCAATGCAGAGGCCCAATTCGCCACACTTGCCATTCAGCAGCCCGACGGTCCTCTGCGTGAAACGGCGCTCTACTTGGCCGGTCAGTGCGCCTCTAGTTTGCTCAACCCAGGCTCGGTGGACAGGGCGCTCGGCTATTGGGACAAGGTTGCCGCCGGTAATGGCTCTCTGCGTTGGAAATCTCGGTACCAACAAGCAGTGGTTAAAAGCCGCTTGGGCGAGGAGGCGGAGGGGGTAGTGCTGTTCGATTTGATTCTCAAGGCACCCTTAGGGGTGGATCCCCAGCTTCGCCTCGCAGCTCGGTGTGGCAAAGCCGATGCTCTACTTGCTCTGGCCAAACGGACTGCCTCCTCAATCGAGGAGGCTTTAGACGAGTACCGTCTGCTAGCCGACGCCCCTGAGGCAACGCCGTTGTGGCGAAATCAGGCGTTGTACAAAACGGCGAAGGCGCTGGAGACCTCTCAGCCTTTGGTGGCTCTTGATGTGTTTGCGCGAGTTCTCAACGCGCCAGATAACTCCGAGGCCGGGGAATTTTTTTGGTCCCATAAAGCGGGTTTCGACGCCGCCCGACTCCTCGAGGGGCGGGCCGACTGGCAAAATGCCATTGCCACGTATGAGCGCCTTGCCGGTATGGGGGGCTCCCGCGCCGAGGGTGCCCGAAATCGAGCTTTG
>CAIWVL010000071.1 GCA_903916085.1 uncultured Spartobacteria bacterium | reverse complement strand
GGTAATGGCGGAACAAGGTATCCTCGGACTCCTCGTGTCCCATCTGGGCTTTGAGCTGGGAGGTGTTTTGGTGCATGGCGTAATGCATCGTGGCGAAGGTGTGCCTCAGGCCGTCGTGGATCGGCGTCACTTTGGCAGCGTTTCTAAGCCCCCTCCAGCGTCCGGGGAAGGTCTCGGGAATCAGGGATTGTTGATCGGGGCACAGATGTCTCCAAAGCCGGAACCAAGCAGTGGCCACGGCTGAGAGCTCGATGACGCGCTGCTTGTTGGTTTTGCTTGAGCGGGCATCAATAACCAGGGTGCGTCCGCCAAGGTTGAGATTTGCCAGGGAGATCCGTTGTATTTCTTCTGGTCGAACCCCGCAAAAGACCGCAGCAGCGCGCAGTCAGCCCCGTCAGAAGAACGAGCAACCGAGTTCTCACGATCAGCATTTCACAATGGCTATGCGGGAAAGGTGGGATTGGTCGCTAGGGAACACCTGCTGGCGGTTGCGCCGGATGTCTTACCGTTCCCAGTCAGGAAAGGTTTTCCTTTCAAGCTGCGCGCCCGCCCGATGCTGGAATACTTCGAGCATCACCTGGGCGAGGGAAGTCGTAGTGACTGTCCTCTCGGGCGGAACCGAAAGCGGGCGTCATTGTTTGGCGTTAGGGTTGGAGCGGTTTCGGTTTGCACGCGGACCGAGCTGACGGAGTCGCTCACCGGTTCAACCACCCAGCAACGGCATCAACTTGGCGGCTCTGGATTTCCAAAACGGATGGTTACGCCAATCGCGTGGGGATGCCCATTTGTTCGATCGGGATTTAACAACCAAATTCTGAGTGAGTTTGACCTAACAAGAATTTAGGGTAACCGCCTTGTACTAAAACTGCGACGAGACGCTCCGTAAACTGCCTGGGTGCAAACACGGTTAATCCTGACTTTAAAAAGTCAGCTGCATTTCGTGTGACAATACAACTGGCCCTGCAGGCATGCGCAGAAACCACTTGAAGCGCATCTTCAAAGTGTCGGAAGTCTAATGAAATTGCTTTTCGCGCGTTTGCGTCATTAACATCAGCAACGCGGACCCAGGATAGAATTTTTGCTGTTTCCATTTGGGCCGTAGTCGCAGTCCTTCCTCTGCGCAATAAGTTGTAAGCAGTGTCCAAGCCGTGCCATGCTACAAACAGCCCATTCGAACACGTTCCAAAGTCTCATCCGGCTTCAACTGGGCGCTTCTAAGTGCTGTGCGTAGCCACTCTTTTGCACTGGTTCCCTCTTGTAACTCAGACTTTCCAGTTTCAAGGGGGGCGATCTGGACTAAAAACGCTGAATCCAACCGAGCGAGGACGTGACGAGTAACTTCCTCGTGCAATCCAATCCCTGAAAGATGTTCAACAGGGATTTGTTGTGTAATTATCACGGCGTTAATGTAAGGCAATCCGGGCTGAGTTGCTAATGCATTCAAACTTCGGGTTGTATGGCGTAACGCTACCCGCGCTCAAACAACAAATAAGGAAGACTCACGCGGTGCTGAAGTGAGTTTTAGCCCTGACTTTAACAAACCAAATACAGAGCGCTGCTCCGTAAAATTAATGGTTGCCTCACCTGGATTTGAACCAAGACAAGCAGATTCAGAATCTGCTGTGCTACCGTTACACCATGAGGCAGTCAGGGGAGGGAAGTTTAGACGTCCGCGCGAGGCAGGCAATAGAAAAGTCTGCGGACAATCGAAAAAACAGTCAACGCGGCTTATCTAACCACTCAGCTCAGGATTTCGCGCACTACTTCGCCGTGGACGTCTGTGAGACGCATGTCCCGGCCACTGTAGCGGAAGGTGAGTTGGGTGTGATCTAAGCCCAAAAGATGTAGCATCGTGGCGTGCAAATCATGGATTTGCAGTGGCTTATCCACCGCCTTGTAGCCGTACTCGTCGGTCGCACCGAAAATAGTGCCGCCTTTGATGCCTCCTCCAGCCATCCAGATCGTG
>CAIWVL010000070.1 GCA_903916085.1 uncultured Spartobacteria bacterium | reverse complement strand
CTTACGGCTTGGTTGTTCCCGGAGGCTATCAGGCGGAGGGCCCCGGAACGCATCGTTTGGATGTGTGGTGCCATGGGCGCGGAGAAACTTTGAGCGAATTGGCATTCCTTGATCAACGCCGGAAAACGGCGGGGGAGTTCAGCCCCGCAGGTGCCTTCGTGCTGCATCCCTACGGTCGCTACTGCAACGCTAACAAGTTTGCGGGGGAAGTTGATCTGTTCGAGGCGCTTGAACACGCTCAGCGCAACTACAGGATTGACCCCGCCCGCCTTGTTATGCGCGGCTTTTCCATGGGTGGCGCTGCCGCTTGGCAGTTCACGGTGCACCATCCCAGTGTGTGGGTTGCATCGAACCCGGGCGCAGGTTTTTGCGAGACGCCTGAATTTTTGCACATTTTCCAAGACGAAACTGTGACTCCAACCTGGTACGAGCAACGGTTGTGGAACTGGTACGATTGCCCGGGATGGGTGAGGAACTTAGCGAATTGTCCGACGGTTGCCTACAGTGGCGAAGACGACAAACAGCGCCAGGCAGCTACCAAGATGGCGGAGGCGGCACGGGAAGAGGGCTTTAATCTCACTCACATCATTGGGCCGAAGACCGGCCATAAGTATCATCCCGAGGCCAAGGAAGAAGTCGCCCGGCTTATTGATCGGATTGCATCCAAGGGACGAAACCCTTTCCCTGACAGTGTCCATTTTGCAACCTACACGCTTCGTTACCCGACCTCCTCCTGGGTCACGATCCAGGGCATGAACCATCACTGGGACCAAGCCAGGGTGGACGCAGAGCTGGATCGTGCCAACAAACAGTGCCTCATCAGCACAAGCAACGTCGCGGCCCTCACGCTGCGATGCGCCGCCGGTGAGTACCCGCTGGATCCGTTAGCGGCCCTGCCCCTGCTTATAGACGGCCAGTCCGTAGTGGCCCCTCCGCCGCAGAGCGACCGCTCTTGGCTAGTGCATCTTCGCAACGTCAACGGGCGTTGGTATCCTATGGATGAACCCTTCCCCACGCATCTGAACAAGCGTCCAGGTCTCCAAGGACCCATTGACGATGCCTTCATGAGTCACTTCATTGTAGTGCGTCCCACGGGTAAACCGCTTCACGAGGAAACGGCGCGCTGGGCCGAAGATGAGTTGGCGCACTTCGTAGAGCAGTGGCGCCGACAATTTCGCGGTGAAATTACGGTGCGCGACGATAAGTCTGTTACCGAGGAGGATCTGGCGGGCGCAAACCTGATCCTTTGGGGCGATCCAGCGAGCAATTCGCTGATCGGGCGCGTGATGCCGGAGTTGCCGCTGAAATGGACTAGCGAGTCTCTGGAGGTTTCCGGACAAAGATTTCCAGCCGCTACCCACGTACCTGCGCTTATTTATCCTAACCCCCTCGCACCCGAGCACTATGTAGTGCTCAACAGCGGGTTTACCTATCGCGAATATGACTACCTCAACAATGCACGCCAAGTCGCCAAACTTCCCGACTGGGCAGTGCTAAACGTGGGCATTCCTGCGACCTCAAAAGCGCCTGCTGGAGTTGCCTCCGCCGGTTTTTTTGGGGAATCCTGGGAAGTCACCGCACCGCATTAGCCTACTGCCCCAAGGCAGAGTCGCCGTACGGGATTTGTGCAATCTGATGAAGGTTGCAATTCCAGTTTGCTTGGCTAGGCTCAGGACGCGACCCAAATTGTACGATGCGCGAGTCTTGGAAGTTATTTAGTTGGAATTTAGCGACTCTAAACGAGGACACTCCCCCTTTGCCTCACGGCCTTATCTTGAGGGTCGCGACGAAGTCGGAGGAAGCCATCGTGCAATCTTTGGTGGTACGTTCTTTTTCCACGGACTCTCAATGGACTGGAAGTTACAGCCGCATTGCAGAGTCGCTTCAGGAACGCATTCACGAAGCCTTTCGTTCCCAACAACATCCTGCACTCGCTGTGCAGCATGGGCCTCGAATCATCGCCGCTGCCTGCTTCAGTACCGACAGCGACGCCGAAAACCACCTCTACTGCGGCCCCTGTGTTCTGCCAGAGTACCGGAGTCGCGGCTTAGGATCTACGTTGCTCCTGGAGAGCTTGAAGATGCTGCGAGGCTTGGATGTTCACGTGGCGCGCGCCGTGTGCAAAGAAGGCACGACCGCCTGCAAGTTTGTCTATCCGAAATTTCACTCTGTGTGCGACGTGTACGACACAGAACCCTTCGAGACTGTATCCTAAGAAGGCCCCGGAGGCGCAAAGAAGGTGCCCAGAGGGAATTTGGAGCTCTCTCTTCTCTCCCGCGATGCGCAAGCCTTCTGCTTTAGAAGTGGAGGAGCCGACCACGTCTTTTATCTGTGCCGATCGAACTCTTAGACGTTTAAAATTAGACGCTTAAAATTGGTTCAAGCACGTGCGACGGACGCGGCTCGATCCTCGGATTCAACTTTGTAGGAACCTACCTCATGAGTAGGTTTCACCGTTGGTTTCTCACACAAACGTATAATCCAGCGACCTGATACGGGAGAACTGCTCCACGCGACTTACCGCCAATCCAAGAAACCACAGAATTAGCGATTTGTGGAAACTCAGTCTCGTTGGTCACCGTTTTTGAAAACAGGCAACCTCAAAGCGACCGAGGTTCCTCGTGCTCACCCACCCCCCGCGACGCCCCCCGCGACGTCCCAAATGAAGCAGGCGACGCATGCAGCTCCTCCACAATCTCGACGTCCACATATTCGCCGTGCCGTGAGGCAGCGGTACGCACCAAGTTACGGATCGCGGCGATCGTCTGGCCCTGTTTGCCAACCACTTTCCCCACGTCATCGGGCCGCACCCGAACCTCAAACACCGTTTTGCCTTGACGCAAAGACTGGTGGACACTCACCGCATCGGGAGCGTCCACCAGATTTTTCAAAACGTACTCCAAAAAGGCCTTCATTTGAATAAACTTCAATAAAGACTGAACGCGGCCCTTTGGTTGGGAGCCTAGGGAAACTTGACGCTTAGCATCTCTAACGAGACTAAGTGTTTTCCCTTCTCCACGTTGCAGCAAAAACTAAGCTGTCGCGGCGGCAACCGCCACGCGACGGGTCCGGCGGATGATGCTAGCGACTGTTTCTGACGGCTGTGCACCGCGGCTCACCCAGTAATCAACCCGGCCGAGATCCAAATTGGCGTTGTGGTCAGCCTTCTTGGGGTCGTAGTTACCGATGATTTCGATGAACTTGCCATCCCGAGGACTGCGGGAATCAGCTACAACGATTTTGTAGTAGGGGCTGTTAGTGGTGCCTTCGCGGCGGAGACGGATGGAGACTGCCATAAATTGGTTTCTAAATCAGAGGTTCAAAAAAGGGTTCTACGAAAAGGAAATCGACTAAAACGGAAGCACCTAAACTAAAAGGGGCTCAACTAAACTAAAAATCGTCGAGCAGGCCAAGGACGACCTTCAACGAAGGCGCGGACGCTGACCTTTTGTGAGCAGCTTCTTAAACTGCCCCATATTTTTCATCATCTTGCGCATCATCCCAAAACGCTGCACAAGATCATTCACATCCGTTACTGAAGAACCGCTTCCACGCGCAATCCGCTGGCGGCGGCGCGCATTTAAAAGGTCTGGGTTGCCCCTCTCCTCCCGCGTCATTGAAAGCACGATGGCTTCTGTACGCTTGAGCTGTTTCTCATCAACGGAAAAGTCTTTCAAGTTACCCATCCCAGGCAGCATCGCAAGTATATTTTCGAGTGGCCCGAGGCGTTTGATCATTTTGAACTGCTCAAGGAAGTCGTTGAAGTCAAATTCCGCACGCCGGAACCGTTCTTCCATACGCTTGGCGTCTGCCTCGTCAATCGCCTCCGCAGCCCGCTCCACCAGAGACACAATGTCGCCCATTCCCAAAATCCGCCCGGCGAGGCGGTCTGGATGGAAAGTCTCGAACTGATCCAACTTCTCACCAACCCCGGCAAACTTAATGGGACGTTGAGTCACCTCGCGCATCGATAACGCGGCACCACCGCGCGCATCGCCATCCAGTTTTGTGAGGATGATCCCCGTGATTTGCAGGACCTCATGGAAGCGCTTGGCCACGCTCACTGCCTGCTGGCCGGTCGCAGCATCCACCACTAGCAAAGTTTCTTGAGGCTGAAGCAGTTCCTTCAACTGACGCACCTCTTCAAGCAGCGCTTCATCCACCTCCTGGCGGCCGGCTGTATCAAAAATTTGGACGTTCCCCGACTGGCCCTTTGCCCATTCCAAGGCGTCCTTTGCCACTTTGAGAACCTTCTGCTCGCCAGGTTCGGGGCGGTACACAGGCACCTGAATCTGTTTACCCAAAGTCGCCAACTGTTCGATTGCCGCTGGGCGGTACAAATCGCATGCGATCAAAAGCGGATGCCGCCCCTGTTTCTTCAACCAGTTCGCAAGCTTGGCGCTCGAAGTTGTTTTTCCCGCCCCGTTCAACCCCACAACCAAGATCCGACCCGGGGCGGACAGCTCCAAGGGAGCCTCGTTTCCACCTAAAAGCGCGGTGAGTTCGTCATGAAAGATCTTAACGATCTGCTGGCCTGGTGTGACCGAGCGTAGGACGTCCTCGCCGAGCGCCTTTTCTTTCACCCGAGCGATGAAGGACTTGGCGACGCTGAATTCGACATCCGCCTCAAGGAGAGCCATGCGAACCTCGCGCATCGCATCCTGAACATTGGATTCACTAATAGACCCCTGCCCACGCAGGTTTTTGAACACATCCTGAAGTTTATCCGAGAGAAGCGAAAACATGAGCGGGAGATGAGTGTAAAAGCAATCGCGAGCCTGAGTCCAGCTTGTAGCTGGGGCTACGATCGGCGGAGCGCTGGGCCTACCACCTGCGCGAAGGACTGGAGAGCGCGTGGCGGATAGAAACAAGGAGAGCCTACGGCGCCGGACGGGCGTGAGGAAAAGCGCATCAATGCGACCGTGCCTTTTATCATGGCATGTTTCTCTGGCTCCTGCGGAAGCGCAATCGATCTGGACCGAATGCCGATGGTTTCGCTTGTTGCGAGAATCACCGGCGGCTAACGCGTGCCGCCAGCGGGCACTCCACCGGAAACCCCGCCCTGCGGTGGGGTTGTTGGGGCAGGATTAGGGGTTGCCACAGGGGCCAAGGGTGCAGCTTGCGAAGCCCCTGTCGGAGGTACCGGCACAACGTGCGCCGGAGCCACTACCGCGCCGTGCGCCGGAACCGGAGCCACGGGGACTGCGGTGCCATGCCCGGGAGAAGCAGGGGAGGTCACAGCGTCGCACACGAAGTTCCAGCGGGTTTCCACCTTACGACCATTGACCTGCGCAGAAAGAAGCACGGTGACCTGCCGATCTTTAAGCGGCTGCATGAGCGTGCCCTCCGCCAGCCTTGTTGCCGGGTCATATTTGACGGGAACGGCACCCACGCCGCTCACCCGGATTTCGACAGTGCCGGGCTCGACTTCGCCCATGGTGGCTAGGTTGGCTTTGATGACGGGCTTCAGTTCGTGAACTGTCTCACCCTCGTTGGGTACAGTCACCATGGAAACCGCCGCCAACTGACCGGATACGGAGGAGGCGGACTCCGCCATACCACCACCGCCACCGATCATGGAAAGAGCGTCAGCGAAGATTTTGGGCTTGGTGGACTCCACCGCGTACCGCCCCAACTGATCTGCGGGGCTGTGGTAGGTAAGACGCTGGCCGTAGGTGGAAAACGCTGCCTCGTAGCCGGATTCCATGGCGATGGCGCGGACGACATCACTGTGAATTCCATAAGGATAGGCAATGGCTTTGACGGAAATTCCAAGCTGCGACTCGAGCTGGCGTTTGGAGCCGGCGATTTCTTCCTTGAGCCACTCCTCGTAGGAGGGGAACTGGTTTTGAAACTTGCCTTTCTTAACGCGCAAACTCTGGTGGTTGACCGTGTGGCTCTGGATGTCTACGCCGGCGTCCCGCATTTCCGCGAGCTCGCCCCAAGAGAGGGAGCCGCCCCCGGCTAGGGCCCCGCCTTTCACAAAGGCGGTATAGATAAACATAGTGAAGGGAAACCCGTGTTTCTTCAAAATCGGCCAGGCGACGTCATAACCCGAGCGATAACCATCATCGATTGTGATAACGCAACTCTTGTCGGGGATGGACTTTTCGCCCCTGCGCCAAGCTAGAAAATCCTGCAACCCGATGACGGTGAAACCGTGGTCCGTGATGGCCTGCATCTGGGACTCAAAAGCGGCGGGAGTGATGGACAGGCCGTCCTTGGGCTTGTCCTCAAAGCGGTGGTAACAGATCACAATCACCGAACCTTTCGTATCGGGCTGGTGAATCTTAGGGGGCGGCGGCGGCGCTGGAGCAGGCGCTGGCTCGGGTTCCACGACCACGGCCGGGGTTTGATCTACCTCTTTGACAGAATTTGGGAGGGAAGGTTTTTTGCAACTGGCCAAAGGAAGGCCGAGAAGCAAGACAGTAATGAGTGTGCGGAAATTCATAGTCGCGGGCGGCTCCCTGAAACATACTACAACCCGGACAAGAGCAAAGGGACGGTTGCGGAAATTTTCGGATTTCGACGCCCGCGAATGGAGACATCCCTGTCCGTTCTTCGTGAGCGTCCAACCCGCTGCACCGCAGCACCCCTTGTTTTCGCTAGGCCAAGCCCAAGCGGAGGAACGTATCATCCACGTGCCGGAAATGGATCGCGAGCGAGCAGAGATGGTCGATCTCGGCGCGCGTCAGAACAGCGGCCACATCGGGTTCCGCTTCGAGGTTTTCCTGAAGAGACACGGCGCCCTGCCAAGTCTTCATGGCAGCACGCTGCACGGCCTCGTAGGCCGCTTTGCGCTCCAGGCCACGCCGGGTCAGTTCCAAGAGAACGCTCTGACTGAAGTACAAGCCCTTGGTCAGTTTAAGATTACGCTCCATATTTTCGGGATACACTAGCAACCGGTCCACCAGCTTGCGGAGGGTCACCAGCATGTAATTCAACAAAATCGTTGAATCCGGCATAATCACCCGTTCCACCGAGGAGTGCGAGATGTCGCGTTCATGCCAGAGGGGCACGTTTTCGAGGGCCGCCACCGCGTTGCCACGGAGAATACGAGCGAGGCCGCTGAGTTTCTCCCCGGTGATGGGGTTGCGTTTGTGAGGCATCGCGGAGGAGCCCTTCTGTCCCGGGTTAAAATACTCCTCAACCTCAAGTACTTCAGTGCGTTGCAAATGTCGAAACTCAGTCGCCCAACGGTCCACACTGGAGGCAATGAGAGCTAGCACCGTTTGAAACTCAGCGTGACGATCCCGCTGAATTACTTGAGTGCTTAAAATCGCAGCTTTTAACCCCAGGCGTTTGCACACGGCCTCCTCCACCTGCGGATCGAGATGTGCGTGCGTGCCCACAGCGCCACTCAGCTTGCCCACGCGAATGCGCGGCTGCATTTCCGCCAGGCGCTCTTGGGCGCGCCGAAACTCATCATACATGAGGGCCAGTTTGAGCCCGAAAGTGACGGGCTCAGCGTGAATTCCGTGGCTACGCCCGATCATGGGCGTGTCCTTAAATTCACGAGCGCGACGAGCAACTACCTCGAGAAGCTCGTGCAAATCACGGGCTAGAATGTCGGAAGCCTCAGCCATCTGCACCGCGAGCGTGGTATCTAGCACGTCAGAGGAAGTTAGCCCCTGATGCATCCAACGCGCGGCGGGCCCGACGTAGGTGGCCACATTTTCAAGAAAGGCGATCACGTCGTGGTGGGTGCGCTTTTCAATCTCCAGGATCTCGGCGACCTCAAAACGCCCCTTGGCCCGAATCTCCTTGGCGTCTGCTTCAGGAATGAGTCCCTGTGCGGCCATCGCTTCGCAGGCGGCCACTTCAATTTCCAGCCAAATCTCGTACTTTCGCTGGTCCGTCCACACAGCGCTCATTTCAGGAAGGGTGTATCGTTCAATCACGGGGCGGAGGTTGAAAGGCGAAGCGCTCCGGGGCAAAAGCAAAATGAGGGCGTCCGCAGCATTTGAGCGAGGACCACGAGACGAGGCGCATTCGTTCTCGACGGCGCGCCTCGACTCCGGTTCAACCGCCGGGATGCGATCCCTCCTGTTGCTCTCCTTACTTGTTTTTGCGCCGCTTGCGTTAGCCGCTCCCGCTGGCCCGCCCTACGAGACTCGCGCCGAGCATGATCCCAATGGCATTGGCAAATTCTACTTGGGACGGGAAATAGCCCACGTCATGGGCCACCAGGCAGCGGGCTGGTTGGAGCGCCCGGAGCGCGAGGCTGAAGAGCGCACAGACTTGCTCGTGGAAGCCATGCAGCTCAGTCCCGGCGAAGTGGTCGCCGACATCGGCGCGGGCTCCGGCTATTTTTCTTGGCGCATGGCAAAAGCGGTGGCACCGGAAGGAAAGGTGCTGGCGGTAGAAATTCAGCAGGAAATGCTCGACTTGCTCCAGCGCAACATGGCCCGTCATGACGTGCACAACGTTGTGTCGGTGCTGGGGACCACGACCGACCCCAAACTGCCCGCCCACAGCGTCGACACGATTCTCATGGTGGACGTTTACCACGAGTTCGACCAGCCCTTCGAAATGGCGCAGGCTCTGGTAGCTTCTCTCAAAAAAGGCGGTCGCATTGTCCTTGTGGAGTTCCGCGCAGAAGATCCCCAGGTGAACATCAAGCGGGTACACAAAATGAGCGAGGCACAGGCGAAGGCTGAGTTCGCGATTTTCCCCGAGCTGCGCTGGGAATCCACCCTGAGCGTGCTGCCCCAACAACATATTCTGATTTTCCGCAAACCCTAACGCACCACCCGCTCACACATGCCCGACATGCCCGAACTCGCTGAACACCGTTTTACCTGGAGCCGTCGCGCTTCGGCCGCCACCGCCGAGGACTGGTTTGAAACCCTCGCCCATCTTGGTCCGATGCGCGTGATGGTAACGCAGAATGTGGGATCCACTTCCGCCCAAATCCAAGCCCACGGCCTTACGGAATCTGAGTCCGCCGAGCTCAAGGCTGAGTACGGTGGCAGGGTGAGCGAAGCCACCTGGCTCACTGCATCGAACCCACCCCAGCGCGCGCCCATCCGAGTACGCGGCCGATTTACAGTGGTGAGTACTGAAGCGGAACGAGATACGGCACAAAAATCAAGTCGCAAACCTGTACTCTGGATTCCCGCAGGCCTCGCCTTTGGCACCGGCGAACATGCCACGACCGCGATGTGCCTGCGCCACTTGGCGGACATTGCAAAAACGCTTTCTGGGAGCGCTTGGGAGTTGCTCGACCTGGGCACCGGCTCGGCCATCCTTGCCATGGCGGCGCGCGCCCTCGGGGCGACAGCCGTGCGCGGCACGGACTTTGACGAAATGGCGCTCCGCACGGCGCAAGAAAATGTCAAAAACAACAAGCTGGACGGCATCGAGTTAGTGTGTTCCGACGTGCTCAAGTGGAACCCCGAACGAACTTGGCAAGTGGTCGCTGCGAATCTGTTTAGCGGCGTGTTGATTGAAGCGGCTCCCGTCATTGCGGCAGCCATAGCCCCCGGCGGACACCTCCTGCTTTCAGGCGTTTTGCGCGAACAGGAAGCGGAAGTTCTCGCAGCGTTTGTGGCCCAGGGACTGCATCTCGAACGCGTCACCCGCAAAGGGAAGTGGATTAGCGCCCACGCGCGAAAGATCTGAGCCGGAGCGAATTGAGGACAACGCTCACTGAGGACAACGCCATGGCAGCGGAGGCTGCTACGGGGCCGGGGACCCAGCCCCCGAAAGCCGCTAAAGCGCCGGCCGCGAGAGGAATTGCCAAGGCGTTATAGCCAAAGGACAGCCCCAAATTCTCGCGGATGACTGACAAAGTCATTCGTGACAATTCTATTGCGTCCAGAAATGAGCGCAGATCGTCTCGAATGAGGGTGACATCCGCCGTTTGACGGGCGGCGGCGGTGCCGCCCCCCATCGCAACGCCTACATCGGACTCCGCCAGTGCCGGGGTGTCGTTCACTCCGTCACCTACCATCGCGGTGACCCCACCGCGCTTGAGTTCACGGATAAGCTCCCGCTTCCCGTCGGGGCGCACGCCCGCGTAAACACGTTTGATACCGGCCTGATTGGCAACCTCGCGAGCGACGATTTCGTGATCGCCTGAAATTAAAACAGGCTCGACGCCCCGACGTTTAAGTTCACGGATGACCTCAGCAGCCTCCTTACGCACCTGATCGGCTACGCGAAACCAGCCGCTAAATTCGCCGTCCACAGCCACCCAAATCCGCTCCAGACGCTGCGCCTGAGTCGCTTCCGGAAGAACCACACCACACGTCTCAAGCCAGCGCGCCTCACCCACCAGAAGCGCCTCATCCCCCACCAAAGCCTTGAGCCCTCGCCCCGGCACGGCCTCGACTGCGTGCGCTTCGCCTACCACGCGCCCCAAGTCAGCCGCAGCCCGCACCACCGCGAGGGCTGCCGGATGAGCACTTTGTTTTTCGGCCGCCGCTACTATAGCTAACAATCCTCCCTCAAACGATTTGCGCTCCCACCATTCCACCACCTCCAAGCGTCCTTGGGTCAAGGTGCCGGTCTTATCAAAAGCCACCACCCGCACCTTGGAAAGGGTCTCCAAAACGGAGCCGTTTCGGAACAAGATCCCCAGTTGAGCGCCTCGACCCGTGCCTGCGAGAATGGCGAGCGGCGTTGCCAGTCCGAGAGCGCACGGACAGGCGACAACGAGAACAGCCAAGCCGTGCCAAAAAGCCGCCTGTACCCGGCCACCCTCCGGTCCGACCAGCAACCACACACAAGCGATGCCAAAGGCCGCAAGGACGACCCAGAGAGAAAACTGCACTGCAACACGGTCTGCCAGACGCTGCACCTGAGGTTTGCCCGACTGGGCATCCAAAACAATCTGAAGCACCTGTTGTAAAAACGCCGTTTCACCCACCGCCTCCACTCGGACACGCAGCGCCCCGTCTCCATTGAGAGTACCTCCGGTCACCCGTTCACCCGGCTCCTTGACCACAGATGCGGACTCCCCCGTCACCCAACTTTCGTCCACCGTTGTGTTGCCCTCCAAGACTGAGCCGTCTACGGGAATGCGTTCGCCAGGTGCCACCCGCACACACATTCCAGGCGTGACGTTGCCGAGGGGTACCTCCCGGATTCCCCCAGCCTCCTCGACGCGAACCGTGCCAGGCTGGAGTTCGGCGAGCGTTAAAATTGCCTCCCCCGCCTTCACGCGGTTTCGCAGCTCCAACCATCGACCAAACAGCGAAAACGCGATAACCCCAGCCGCCGCTTCAAAGTAGGAGCCCTCATGCGGGTGCGCGCCACTCGCCCACTCCCACACACTGCCCGCCCAAGCCAGAAAAGCCCCCGAGCCGATGAGCACATCCATGTCTGGTGCCCTCCGCCGGATCCCATTCCAAGCGGACTTCAGAATGCCCCGCCCCGCCCAGAACACGACCCCACCAGAAAGGAACATCTCGGCCCAAGCGCGAACCGGGAGTTGAGAAGCCGCCCACAAATCAGGGCGCATGTGGGTGACCATCGCGGCGAGCGCCACGGGCAGAAAGCCCACAAAAGCCCACATCCAACGTCCTCTCGCAGTGGCAAGTTCTAGGGACTGGGCGGCCTGCACCTCCGCAGGAGTGAGGCTGGGCGGGCGCACTTCAAATCCTTCTGCGGCAATAATCTCCTCCACTTTGCGTATAGCCGGACCTTCGACACTCCAGTGCACCAGAGCGCGAGCTGTAGCGAAGTTTACGGAGACCTCGCCGACGCACGGGAGCTTTTTTAGGGAGGCCTCCAAACGAGCCGCACATCCAGCGCAGTGCATGCCTTTAATAGACCACTCTGAGGCGGATGCGGAGTTTCTGTTCATCGAATTAAGAAGAAATTGAGGCTCAAAATAGTCTGGGCCCCGCAGTGGCACAGCGGTTGGGCCGGGGACAGCAAGCCTAACCGCAACACATTAATCAGGAGCGATTTACACTGATGGATTCCCTGCCCCTTGCGTTCCCGGCGCTCATGCGATTCAATTTGTGTTAGAAACGGCAGTCTACACCCTGGCACAAACCTAAACTACACCACCCGCCGAGTTTTTCCATTCCCCCTTTCCCAACCACGGGACTGCCCGTATGTTACCTTATTCTATGAACCCCGAGATTCAGATGGCCGTTGAGGCCGGTAAATTTTCCGAAGCCACTGCAGCCGCCCTAGCTAACCTTTCTGAGGGCACATGCATTGTTCACAAGAGCTGGGGATTCGGCAAAATCGCAAAGCAGGATTTTCTGGTAAACCAGATCATCATTGATTTCACCAACAAGCCCGGCCACGCGATGCAGTTCCAGTACGCCGCCGAATCGCTTAAGCCTCTCGCCCCAGACCACATTCTGGCCCGCATTGCGGAAGATGTGGCGAGTGTCCGAGGAGCGGCCTGTGCGAAGGCCGTGGAGTTCACGAGAGGTATCCTTGAAAACAACAACAAACGCATGACCCAAGACGAGCTAACCAAGCTCTTGGTCCCCAGCGTGTTCAAGGAAACCGAATTCAAAAAATGGTGGGACGACACCAAGAAACTACTGAAAAAAGACGGCCACTTTTCGTTGCCCGCCAAGAAGAGCGACCCGATTCTTTACCTGTCCGACGCCGTCTCTCACTCGGAACAACACATCGCCGCATTCCAGCACGCCCGCCAGGTCAAGGAGCAGATCACCGCTCTGGAAAAGATCCTGCGTTCCCTCGACGAAATCGGCGATCACCCAACCCAGGTTCAGCCGATTCTCACGGAGGTCGAGGAAAGCGCCCGTCGCAACCTCAAGCTGCGTACCTCTGAGTGTCTCACGCTGATCGCATTACGGGATGAAATCGTTGAAAAAGGCAAGGGTCTTCACGCGAGAGAAGATGCGCTGACGCTGCCCGCGATCCTGTTAGAAGAACAGCGCAACCTGATCTCACTCCTGGAAGAAATTCCGGCTGCGAAGCTCAAGCGGGCCATGGCCGCCCTTCAGGAAGCCTTCGGCGAAGAGTGGTCTACCAAGGCACTTGCCCTCATTGCGCGGGGCAGCACCCGACTCGTGGCGGAATCCGCGCGACTCTTGCAGGAACACAACCGGACTGAAGAGCTCCACACGGCGCTGGATCGCTCGATCCGCAACCACTCGATTTCATCGTCCGCATTGACTTGGCTTTGCGACAAAAAAGAACGCAATCGCAAGGGCAGCGAGTTCCGCAACCTATTGCATCCAAGAGTGATGAGCGCGATGCTTTCTGCCTTGGAGCGAGATCAGTTCAACGAAACCCGGGATCGCAAGCTACACGACCTCATCATCAACGATACGGATCTGCTGCCCGACCTCTTGGCCGGTGCCGAGTTGGAAGAAGTGCGCGAAGCCATGCGCAAACTCCTCCTCACGCCAGTGTTCGAAGATTTGAACAAACGCTCTCTCTTGGGCCGCTTTGTACGCGTTTTCCCCGAGCTCGAGGCGCTCATTTCTGGCGAACGCACGGACAACTCCGGCGAACGCGAAGAGAAACAGGAAGGTCTGATTGTTTCTTGGGACAGTCTCCAAAAGCGTCAAGAAGAGTACGAAGAACTCATCAACAAGAAGATTCCTGAAAACTCGCGCGAAATCGCTGAGGCCGCAAGCCATGGCGATTTAAAGGAAAACGCTGAGTTCAAGGCCGCCAAGGAGATGCAGCGGATGCTAGGTCGCCGTCGTTCCGACTTGGAACGGGAGATCATGATCGCCCGGGGCACAGACTTTGCGAATCCTGATACGGCGCAGGTGTCCATCGGGACCTCAGTGACGATCAAGGACGCGGCGAGCTCCAAGGAAGAAACCTATCACATTCTAGGGGCTTGGGATACGGCTCTGGATAAAGGGATCATTTCTTACAAGACGGCGGTGGGCCAGGCCTTGATTGGCCGCCAGGTGGGAGACACCGTCACCCTCGCCTCCGAGTCGGGCGAGCGGCCCGTGGAAATTCTTTCCATCACGCCTTGGGCACAGAGCTAATTTTCCCCTGAACTGCCTGAACTGTCCGAACTAAGCGAAGGCTGACTGGACACAAACCTTACAGACGCGAAAAAGCGGGGTGGGAGCGAGCCTTTGGCATTGCCAATTTCCCAAGAGAAAAGGCACGCTCCACCCCGTTTTTGCAGCATTCCTAAAACCACTATGTCACTCACAGCGATCTCCCACATTCTAGCCCGCCAAATCATTGATTCCCGGGGCAATCCCACGGTTGAAGTCGATGTTGAACTCACCGGCGGTGCCGTGGGGCGTGCCGCGGTTCCCAGTGGTGCGAGCACCGGCGAACACGAAGCCGTTGAATTGCGCGATGGCGACAAGGCAAAATTCCTTGGCCGTGGCGTTTCCAAAGCCGTACACAACATTGAGGAAATCATTGCCCCCGAAATCGAAGGCTTCGACGCCCTCGACCAGGTGTCCGTAGACCGCGCCCTGCTTGCCTTGGACGGGACCCACAACAAGGGCAACCTCGGTGCGAATGCGTTGCTAGCCGTTTCCTTGGCCACAGCGCACGCCGCCGCCAACCAACTCGAATTGCCTCTCTTCAAGTACATCGGTGGACCCAACGCCAAGGTGCTCCCCGTTCCGATGATGAACATCCTCAATGGCGGTGCGCATTCTGACGCTCCCATTGATTTTCAAGAGTTCATGATTGTTCCCAAGAAGTTTGAGCGCTTCTCGGACGCGCTGCGCGCTGGGACTGAAATTTTCCATGCCCTCAAGGGCGTGCTCAAAGGGCGTGGGCTTTCCACGGCGATCGGCGACGAAGGTGGCTTCGCTCCCAATCTCAAGAGCGCTTCTGACGCGCTCGAGACCATCGCTGAAGCTTGTAAAAAAGCGGGGTATAAGCTGGGGGAAGAAATCTTCATCGCCTTGGATGTCGCCTCCTCCGAGTTTTTTGATGCCGCAACCCAACAGTACGTGTTCAAGAAGAGCGACCAGTCGCGTCGCTCGGCAGCAGAACTTGTGGCCTATTATCAGGAATTACAGAAGCACTACCCGATCATCTCGATCGAAGATGGCTGTGCTGAAAACGATTGGGACGGCTGGAAGGCGCTCACCGATGCCATGGGCCATAATACGCAACTCGTGGGCGATGACTTGTTTGTGACCAACGTGAGTTTCCTGCGCAAAGGAATCGAGCGTGGTGTGGCAAACTCCATTCTTGTGAAGGTCAACCAGATCGGCACTTTGACGGAAACTCTGGACGCGATCGAACTCGCAAAGGAAAACCGGTACACCGCAGTTATTTCACATCGTTCGGGTGAGACTGAAGATACCACGATTGCGGACATTGCGGTGGCAACTAACGCTGGGCAGATTAAGACGGGGTCACTTTGCCGCACGGATCGCGTGGCTAAGTACAACCAGTTGCTTCGTATTGAAGAACAATTGGGCGAGAACGCTGTCTACGGTGGCAAAATGCGCTAGTTCGCGCTAGATTACCTTCCGTGAGCGACCGCTTCTACCAGCATCAAGCGCCTGCCGCGCGACCGGTCTGGGTTTCCCTGAACCGCGCGGTCGCCTGTGCCATCGTGTTGCTCGTCATGAGCACGCTCGCAATCCGTTATCTTCCAGAAACATCCAGGCGGAATGAAATCCAATCGGACATCCAGATTCTGGAAGCTAAGGTGGCGGAAAAACGCGCGCTGCTAAAACGACACGAACGCGAGGAGCGTCTACTGCGCACCAACCCTGAGTACATCGGGATGATTGCACGCGAGCGCCTCGACCTCATGCAGGAGGGCGAGACGTTGTTTCGCTTCGATGCGCAGCCCAAACGCTGACTAGTCCTCGCTGTCTCACCGGCTGTTAAAACCGGGGAGACAGTTCAAAAAACGACATCCTCCCGGCAACCGGGGCGATGTCGTTTTTCTTTAGTTACAACGCCCCAACTCCTCTACTACTCAAGTCGCCCTTTTCCCTATCTTTCCATGGCTATCGACCTCTCTAATCTTGATCTTTCCAACCTCACCGGCCGCGTTGACGAGCTTCGGAGGTATCTTTGACCTGCCCAAATTACAGTCTCGCCTAACTGAAGTTGAGGAGGCCATGAGCGCCTCTGATTTCTGGAACCACAAAGACCGTGCCCAACAACTGGTCGAAGAAGTCTCTTTGCTGCGGAGCAAAATTAACCCGCTCTTAGGGCTTCAACGGCAGGTGGCAGATCTGGAGGTCCTTGTGGAACTTGCCACGCTTGAGGAGGATCAAAACCAAGCCGCCTTGGAAGTGGAGACGGAATTGAATACCTTCACCAAGGCGCTCGAAGAGTTCGAACTCAAGATGCTGCTTTCCGGTCCGAGCGATAGGAATGCCGCCTTCCTCTCGGTCCAGTCAGGTGCAGGTGGCACAGAGGCGTGCGACTGGGCAGACATGCTCCTGCGTATGTACCAGCGCTGGTGTGAGCGACGCGGCTATCAGACGGCCATTATCGACATACAGGCAGGAGACGAGGTGGGCATCAAATCTGCCACCATCAGAGTCACGGGTGAGTACGCGTTTGGCTACCTGGCGACCGAACGCGGGGTGCATCGCTTGGTTCGGATTTCGCCTTTCGATTCCAATAAACGACGCCACACCTCATTTGCTGGGGTAGACGTTGTCCCCGAATTGCCCGAGAGCGCCCCGATTGAAGTCAATGAAGTGGACATCGAGATCGACACCTACCGGGCCGGTGGCAAGGGCGGACAGAACGTCAACAAAGTGGAAACAGCCGTACGAATCCGCCACAAACCCACCGGAATCGTTGCCGCCTGTCAAAGCGAACGTTCTCAGATGCAGAACAAACACCTGGCGATGCGCATGCTATCCGCCAAGCTGCACCAGCTTGAAGCCGACAAGCGCAGCGCCGAACTCGAGCGCCAGTACGGCGAAAAAGCGGAAGTCGCCTTCGGTTCACAAATTCGTTCTTACGTTTTTCAACCGTATCAAATGGTCAAAGATCTGCGCACGGGCGTACAGACAAGCGACATTCAAGGTGTCATGGACGGTGACATTGATGCCTTCATCGAAGGCAAACTGCGTGGTCTCACCGCCAAACGCGGCTCCGGCCACGACGACGATCTCGATTAAGAGGACGCCTGCGTCAAGAGACGACGACCTCGATGTAAGCGGGCACCTCGGCACCACGCCGGGGTGCGTTGGTTTATTTGCTTGTGTTTAGTCATCGTGGAACGAAGAGGCGTGCGGCCACCGAATTCAACCCGCCGCGTTTTCGATGGAGCCCCGCCAATCGTAAAATTGTCGTTCCTCAATCTAAAATGGCCACTTCACAGCCCCCCATCAACTGCGCCCATCTGGGCTATCTCCTGAGCGTTAACGCCAAATAAAGGGCTGAGATGGCGGTCGTCCACGAACCTAAGACGCGGAAGGCAATCTTCACCCACGCCTTGCGCGGACACATCGCTGCATAGTTTGCGAAGTTGAGCAAAATGACAGCAAGCCCCACCCACACGCCCAAAAGAATCTTTGCGCTCACCCAAATAGGGGAGGGATCGGGGGCGGAGTCCCAACCCAATAGAAAACCTGAGACCCCAAAAAACGCAGCGACCACGGGGGGCGGGACGGGCCTGCGAAGTGCCACGAGGAGACCCAGGATCGCCGACAATACACAGGGCGAGCCTACCGGCATCTCCCCCACCCCAGGCACTTGGGTGAACCCCAACCCCAAAGCAGCGGCGACAAGGAACGCAACGACCGCCGACTTGAAACGGTATCTCTGACCAGCGAACAACCCGAGCCCGACTAAAACCAAGATGTGCGCCGGGGAACGCAACGGGTGGAGGATGCCATTAAACAGATCTCCAATGCCTTCAATGGAACCGTGGGCGAGGGGTAGAAGCAGGTTCAAAGCTAGGACGCAAAAAGACGCAAGCTTCACTCGGAGTATTACCTAGAACCAGTGCAGCAAAAAGCCCGTTCCGATACAGGCAATCACCGCACCGCACGCCCGCACCACCACGCGCCCTGCGGGCCAACGCACCAGCGTGCCAAAGCCGACTCCGCTCAAATGTAATAACCCTGTAGAAAGCACGAATCCCATCGAGTAAGTCAATGGACTGGCGGCCGTGGGCAACTCGGTGCCATGAGCGTGCCCGTGAAAAATCGCGAACAATCCGACGAGCAAAGCTGCCACCCACAATGGAGGTCGGGAGGCAAGAAGGACCATTAAGCCAAGAACGATTCCCGAAATAGCGATCCCAGTTTCGATGGCGGGCAACGGAACGCCAAGGACCCCGAGTGCTCCGCCGAAGGCCATCACGACTGGGAAAACCACAGGCAACAGCCACACCCCGGGAGCGCCCAAAAACGCGCCCCAAAGCCCCACCGCGACCATGGCGACGATGTGGTCCGCCCCGAAGAGCGGGTGCGTAAATCCGCTGACGAAGCCACTAGCCGTGTCCGTACCCGAGTGGGCATGAGCGCTGGTAGCGCTTGCTGCGATCACAAAGCAAATGATTGCCTTCAGAAAATGGGTTAATTCTTTGCGCTTCAGCAGTGGCCGAGAGAGATTTTGAGCTGTATGGAAAAGGGGGCGAATGTTCATGCAATAACAGAGCGAGATTGCCAACCCTCGCCCTTTTTGGCGAGCCAACGTTTCACTTAAAACGGTCCGTTTTCGTCGCCATTCAACCTATGGCGCGAGCCTTGTCTGGATGTACTCCGATCGGTGAAGTTGAGTCTCCTCGCAAGGATTGACAGGCAGTTAGTGCGCAGAGTCTTCACGACAGCGCGATGTGTCTCTGGACTGGCTCTTCCCTGCTTGTCAAAGAGGAGCACCTCAGCACTCGACCGCGCCTCGCATTAGTGGAAGATTTCCAATAAAGCACCCCCCCCGCTTTTATTTCCCCATGCAACTGACCCGCCGCAATTTCCTCACCTCTCTAGCCGCCGGTTCTCTCGGAACCGCAGCCTCTCTTATGCCGTCCCCCCTACATGCAGCACCGCCGGCGGCTCCCGCCGGATCACTCTTACCGACAGCCCTCGGAATCGACAACTTCGCGGTCCGAGCCTTTGGTTGGAAGGCACCAGAGCTCATCGCCTACGCCGAATCGCTCCAACTAGACACCCTCTTTCTATCGGACATCGAATGTCTACCTTCACTGGAGAGTGCAGCACTGCGCGATGTGAAAGCCCAAGCCGATTCAGCTGGGCTTGCACTGTACATCGGTTCTTGGAGCATTTGCCCCACATCAACGCGCTTCAAGCCTACTTGGGGCACCGCCGAGGAGCATCTGCGCACGGGAATTCGAGTTTCCAAGGCTCTGGGGTCCCCGGTGTTCCGAGTCATCTTAGGCACGATGGACGACCGCAAAACGCCTGGTGGCATCAAGGCGCGTATGGAGGACACGATCAAAGTGCTCAAGGATTGTCGGGGAGATGCAATGGATGCTGGGATTAAAATTGCCATCGAAAACCACGCAGGCGACATGCACTCTTGGGAGTTGATTGAGCTCATCGAGCGGGCGGGCCCGGAGTTTGTGGGAGTCAACATCGACTCTGGCAACGCCGCTTGGACGCTGGAAGACCCCACCGACCTTCTCGAACGCTTGGGGCCTTACACAATTTGCTCGAGTTTACGCGACGACATGATTTGGAGCACCCCGGAAGGAGCGAGCATTCAGTGGACAGCCATCGGAGAAGGACTGATCGACTGGAGCCGTTACATGGACCGCTGGCGGGCACTTTGCCCGAACGTCCCTTTCCAGATTGAGACGATCTCGGGCTTTGCGCGGCAGTTCCCTTACAAAACAGACGCATTCTGGGAGCACTACGACCGTAATCCAGAGGCGCTCGCAAAGTTTGAAACTCTGGCGGCGCAGGGCCATGCAGTGGAGCCCTTCAAAGCGGCCGGTGGGTTGGACAAGAAAGAAGCCGAAAAGGCTTTTCAAAAGGCCGAGCTCGAACGGAGCGTGACCTATTGCCGCAAGGTGCTGGGGTTGGGCAGACGTGACCCGAAACCGGGCGTATAACGGCAACCGAGCAGCGTAGGTTTGGGGTGCTGCCATGGATGCTCAGATTCTGGGAGAGAATGGGGCTTTGGGGATACAAGGGCAGAGGAGACGACGCTGCTGGAAGAATGCCCGCCCCTGGCCAAACCCCTGGCCGAACCTGACCGACCATTGCGGTGGAGCGTGGCGCACCTGACAAAAATCGCCCAGTGTGAGCAATTTTCGACAGCACAAAGACCCATCTGAGGTGCGTCGTCGGCTAAAAAGGCACGATTTTTTACCAAAAAAAGAGATGCGCTTCAGGAATCCTGTGGAACATTGATTTTGGCACGCCTGATGCTGAAATGCACTGCGTATACCGCTTGCGTGCGAACCGCTGCGAGCTTCCCAGCCCAACGCAGAAGCCCGCACAGAGACGCATTCGAGCGACTTAACCCTTAGACCCACACCAAGAATGACAACACCCACTGGCCGCAGCAGCGCAGTCGCGGCAATTGCCGGACGCACCCCCACCGGACAAAGCGTTAACTTCACAGACGAATCTCCCAAGAGCGTGTTTGGCTCCAATACGTTTAGCCTGGCCGTCATGAAGGAAATGCTGAAGCCGGACACCTACGCTTCCGTGCTAAGCACGATCAAAGACGGGCATAAGCTCGGCGAACACGTTGCCGACGAAGTGGCAGATGCCATGCGCCAATGGGCGGTGAACAAAGGGGCCACCCATTACGCCCACGTTTTCTATCCCCTCACCGGCCTCACCGCCGAGAAGCACGATTCCTTCTACGATCCAGCGGCAGCTGGCAACGAAGCCATCTCCAAGTTCAAAGGCAAGGTGCTCATCCAGGGCGAACCTGACGCCTCCTCCTTCCCGAACGGTGGCATCCGTGCCACGCACCGGGCTCGTGGCTACACCGCGTGGGACGTTACCAGCCCCGCCTACTTGCTCGAGAGCGCTAATGGGAACACGCTTTGCATCCCCACCTCGTTCGTTTCCTGGACCGGCGAGGCGCTGGACACGAAGACTCCCGTCCTCAAGTCCATGCAGGCGCTGGACAAGCAGGCACGCCGTATTCTCAGCCTCTTTGGACACAAGGAAATCGCTTACGTCTCCGCGACCGCAGGCCCCGAGCAGGAATACTTCTTGGTGGACAAAACCTTTTTCTACGCCCGGCCCGACCTTCAAGCCGCGGGACGTTCTCTCTTTGGTGCACAGCCCCCGAAAGGTCAGGAATTCGAGGATCACTACTTTGGTGTGATCCCCGAGCGCGTTCTCTCCTTCATGTGTGAAGTGGACCGTGAACTTTACAAGCTCGGCATCCCATCCAAGACGCGCCATAACGAAGTGGCTCCGGGCCAGTTTGAGATCGCGCCCTTGTTTGAATCCGCTAACGTGGCGGCTGACCATCAGCAGCTGATCATGACGGTGCTTAAGAAGGTTGCAGACCGCCATGGGCTCGTTTGCATCCTGCACGAAAAGCCCTTCGCCGGAGTCAACGGCTCGGGCAAGCATGTGAACTGGTCGCTTGGAAACGCCACACAAGGCAACCTGCTTGATCCAGGTGACACGCCCCACGACAACGCCCAGTTCCTCGTGTTTGCCGGCGCGGTGATTCGTGCTGTCGACAAGTTTGCGCCGCTGTTGCGCGCAGTCGTCGCCTCTGCTGGTAACGACCATCGTCTGGGCGCCAACGAAGCGCCGCCCGCAATCATTTCGGTGTATTTGGGCGACCAGCTCGCGGATGTGTTCGAACAGATCAAGGGCGGCGGTGCCACCAGCTCGCGTCAGCGTGGCACCTTGCACATTGGAGTGGACGTTCTGCCCCCCTTGCCCAAGGACGCAGGCGACCGTAACCGGACCTCGCCGTTTGCCTTCACGGGCAACCGTTTCGAGTTCCGTGCAGTGGGCTCCAACCAGACCATTGGAACCGCCCTCTCGGCGCTCAATACCATCATGACCGAGTCGCTCGACTACGTGGCTAGCAAGCTCGAAGGCGCGACCGATCTGAACGCTGCGATTCAAAGCGTGCTCAAGGAAATCATCGACCACCACGGCCGCGTAATTTTCAACGGAAACGGCTACTCCGAAGAGTGGCACCAGGAAGCAGCGCATCGCGGTCTTCCGAACTTGAAAACTTCCGCAGACGCGCTCTCCGCCTTCGTGGGCCACGACGTGATTGAGGTGTTTGAAAAATACGGGGTGCTCTCGGCTGAAGAGCTTCACAGCCGTTACGAGATCGCAGTCGAGCAGTACATCAAGCAGGTCAACGTCGAAGCCAAGCTCGTCGAGGAAATCGCGCAGACCAAAATCTTCCCCGTGGCGGCCGCTTATGCGACAACCCTGGCGGACTCCGCAGCGAAGCTCAAGGCCGCTGGCGTTGTGGCGCCTAGCGCTACTCTGGCGAAGGTTGCTGTCCTAGTCGCCGACCTCGAATCTGAGATCACACACCTCAAGGAAGTACACGCTGCTGCCCTGGAAATCGGCGACTGGACCTTCAAGGTGCTGCCCGCGATGGCCTCCATCCGTAAGACAGTGGACACACTTGAAGGTCTCCTGCCTGACGAGGCGTGGCCGCTGCCGACCTATCAGGAGATGCTGTTCATTCGCTAAATAGCTCAAACAGCATAAAAAAGCCGCCGTGCCCGTTCGGGTACGGCGGCCTTTATTTTGTTTTATAGGGTTAAACAAAAACGAAGCAGAACAATGTCTGCGACTGTCCCTACATCTCACGCGCCCACTCGGGCCGCTGCTTGAGGTGAAACAACATCTCACCTGCTTTGGGAACATGCAGAATTCCTTCGTCTTCGCGGTTCGCGAAATCCGCCACATTGATTGAGGCGGGATCCCTGTAGCCCAAGTTAATTTCGCGGCACACTTCCTCGGGAATGCCTGTGGCGAGCGTTACTTTGACTCGGCAATGTTCTACGCCGTTCTCGTAAGTGCCAATGCCACGGACATGGGTGGAGTGCGCCAAGGTGCCCCAAGGGTAGTCCTTAAAGCGATCCCACTGCTTGAGAAAATAGTCGCGACAGTGGTATCCAATTTCTCGAATCAGCTTGCCGTGTGTGAGCGAGATTTCATGAATGTGCGGTGCGTAGATAATCAACTCGCCCCCATCGGCCACGACAGGCTCTAACTTGTACATACACTTTCCGCCCACCCACAATTCGTCATACATCGTGGGAGCGCAGGAGAGGACGGTGTGAAATGCGCGTTCCTTGTACTCGATGTGCAGAGAGCGAGACAATTCGCTGGCAGCGTCCCAAGCGCTCTCCGGGGAGCCACAGAACAGGCCTGCCAGATGACCGTGATCAACGACCATGGCTAGGCACGTCTTAGGAACCGTCACTAGGGCGGCAGCACGATCCACGACCTTGCGTACGGGAGTCCATTTATTGCCAATGATCATCGGATTGGTGACCACAGCACCGAGCCAATGAAAAAAATTCAAAATTTCGGGGCCGCTGACACCTGGGAAAAGATATTTGTTCCCCCCCGAAAAACCGACCACTTCGTGGGGAAAAACCGGCCCACAGATAATGAGGTGATCATATCCGAGAATTTTGTCATTAATGTCCACAGGAACATCCATGGCGAAGAGGCCGCCGCTGAGTTCACTGATCTCATCGCGGCCAATGACGCCAATACGGCGCAACGCGGCGGGGTTGTCCCACTCGTGGTTATGAAAACCGACAGCGGCGTACTGATAGTGCCGCTGATCAAGGGAGATGTCTAATCGTTGACAAATCGCCTCTTCACTCATGGGTTGATGGGTACCGAGGGCAACCATCACATCCAGAGAGCGGACCACCCCTCCCAAATGCGCGTGTAAGGTCTGAAACAGCTCGCCTACGGGGCAAGTCCGGGTGGAATCCGGAATGATGAGGACCACCCGTTTGCCTTTATAGTCCTCTAGCGGACAGCCTTGGGCGACAAGTCTGGCGATTTCGTCGTGAGAAACGCTGCTGCCAGGCACCGCGACACTGGAGATAGGAGGGGGCAGAAGCACGGCTTAGTGTTTTGAAAGGTAATCAGCGATTCCTTCGTGATCGGCCTTCAAGCCAGCTTTCCCGGCAGACCAGTTCGCAGGGCAGACTTCCCCATGTTCCTCGGAGAAAGTGAGCGCGTCGACCAGGCGAAGAACCTCGTCCACGTTTCGGCCCAAGGGGAAGTCGTTTACGATCTGGTGGCGCACGACCCCGTGTTTATCGATGAGAAAGAGACCACGATACGCAACCATCTCAGAGGAGGCCGTGAGTTGGCCTTCGTCATCCACGCCAAACTCACCATTGAGGACGTCGTAGGCGGAGGAAATAGTGCGGTTACCATCAGCGACGAGCGCATACTTGACACCCTGAATGCCCCCGTGGCTCTTGGGAGTTTGTAACCAAGCCCAGTGCGACTGCTCGCTATCGGTAGAAACAGCAACCACAGCGGTGTGACGCGTTTCAAACTCAGCGAGTTTTTCCTGAAAAGCGTGTAGTTCGGTGGGGCAGATGAAAGTGAAATCCTTCGGGTAGAAGAAAAGCACCACGTTTTTTTTGCCCAAGAACTGGTCGAGGGAGAAGGAGCTTACAAATTCGCCACCATTGATGACGGCTTGCGCGCTGAAGTGAGGGGCTTTTTTGCCAACGAGTACGGCCATAATTGTTTTATTGGGGTATTGAGTCAATCGGACTGAGGGAAATTGTTAAGCTTTCAAGCAATCATCCAGGGCGGCAAGCAACTCTCCGACAGAGGCCAGAGTCTCATCGCCCATGTTAGACAAGCGGAAGGTCTTGCCCTTGAGCTTGCCATAACCACCGTCGATAATGAACCCATGCCGACTCTTGAGATTAGACACAAGAGCTGCAACGTCCACAGAGCGGTTGTTCGCCACACACGTTAGGGATTTGGAGCGGTACCCTTCCGGAGCAAAGAAATCAAACCCGTGGCGCTTTACCCACGCGTGCACGAGCGCGTTGGTTTGCTCATGCCGGGCATGGCGGGCGGCAACGCCTTCAGAGAAAATATCGTCCAGCTTGGACTCCAAAGCGTAGATGTGGGAGATGGAAGGGGTGGAGGGGGTCATGTCCTCCTGCTGGTTTTTTTGGAACTCGATAAAGTCAAAGTAGTACCCACGTCCCTTGACGGAAGCTGCGCGTTCCATGGCGCGAGGGCTTGCGGCGAAAAGAGCGAGGCCGGGAGGCATGGCTAGGGCCTTCTGGGAGCCCGTGAGCAGCACGTCGATCCCGAGTTCGTCCATCGGTATCGGTACCACGGAGAAGGAGGAAACGCTATCCACAATGAGGCGTACTTCAGGAAAGTCCCGTAAGACTTCAGCGATCTCGGCAAGAGGCGACATCACGCCCGTGGAGGTTTCGTTGTGAATGAGAGTGACGGCATCGAATCCACCTTGCTTGAGGTGTTCACGCACCTGTTCACCACGGATCGGCTGCCCCCATTCAGACTGAAGCGCAACGGCCTCTTTGCCACATCGCTTGGATACATCAAACCACTTGTCCGAGAAAGCTCCGCACATGCAGTTAAGCACTTTGCCGGTTCCGACTAGGTTGCGAATCGCCCCTTCCATAACGCCCCACGCGGAGGATGTGGAAAGAAACACAGGCTGAGAAGTCTGGAAAAGTTGCTGCAACCGGGGCTGGATGCCGCCGTAGAGCCTTTTGAAATCGCCGCTACGGTGCCCCATCATGGGTTTACAGAACGCAGCGAAGGTTTTGTCAGAGACCTGAACGGGGCCGGGGATGAAAAGTTTCATGAGACGAAGGAAGAGCGGCAAATGCGCTAGGAAGCCCTCTATAAAACGGGAAGGAAGGGGGAAGCCGCAACCCTGAACTCACCAGATTGCGTGAGATGAACGGGAAGAATGGAGTTCCGAGGGAGGGAATCGGCGCACGGGAAGAAAAGAAGGCGGGGGAATACAGCGCGCAACCGCTTTCACGTCCCTTGATTCCCCCCCCCAGAACTCAGACCATCCAGTGCTCCAGGGCGTACTCTTTTCTGGTCAGATTAAATTCTATCGGCACGCGCTCAGGGTAACACTCGCGTTCCAAGCCACCTTCGAACACTTTCACCTGAAACCGCACCGCCTGATCGCCATTAAGCTCGAGCAAGCTCAGTGGAATCTCCAGTTCCACCACATCACGCGCGGCGAAGCCTTCTTGCTCCGTCACCACCCCAGCAGCCGAAATCCAACGATAACTCCCCTGCCCCTCTGGCTTTAAGGACGGCACTTCCAGAGCCGCATGCAGTTTCCCGTGGAACTCGATCCGCACCGATACTCCCTCCCATTGCACAGGATCTAACCGCAAGTAAACCGCTTGCGCATCGTTGCCAAAGTAAAACCGCTTTAGAATGCGCCCTGAACGATACATCGCCCCTTGCTCACTCCCCGCAATGTAACACCCAGCACCCATCCAATCAAAATACGAGGAGCGTCGCCCCGTGAGCATCCGACTGACCGGTCGTTCCGGCTTGCTGTACAGGGGCGCTACGCGCATCGCCGTAATCGGCTCCTCTAAGAGGGACGGCGGCAAATGCCCGCACAATGTGTACACATTTTTGAGGTGTTGCCTGAAGAGGTCGTCAAAAAGAGCGTCATTTTCAGTCGAGAAATCCGGTCCATACCACCAAAACCAGTCGCTCCCTTCGGCAGCGTAAATTTCTTGGAGAGCTGCCTCCTTTTTTTCAGGACTCAAACGCCCTGAATCCAGCTGGCGCTGCAGAAACTCGCGCGTTTCTCCCAACAGATTCCAAGCTCGATTTTCTTCATCTTCACCAATCCAGATGTCGAAATTACCTGAGATCCACGAGCCTGAATGGAGGGTTCGCACCACCTTAAGGGGAGCCTCACGCTCTAGATAACGCTCAATAGTGGCGGTTTGCAGGCTCGGTTCATCTAAAACCCCTTGATACAAATGCCGCAAGAAGGACTCACCCCCATCTGCAAAAGTTTCCCAAGCGTTTTCGCCGTCGAGAATGAGAGGAATAACCCCCTTATTTTCAGGTAAAGCGTGGGCAATGTTCCGCAGATGATGCAGCAGGTGCCCGGCTGCATCTTCAGGCCTGTTCTTTGCTGCCATGAAACCAATGAAATCCGACAGCGGCTTTTCGCGAAAAACGGCATTCACCGACGCGCCCTGATACTCCACTTTCCAGCCTTGAAACAATTCCAAGTGATTCACACTCACCCCCTGACGCTCAGGGTCCCGCTCCAAGGACCGGAAAAGATTTTCTTCATCCGAACAAAAGTAACGGATCCCAGCAGCCTGCATGAGGGCAACAAGCTCAGGCGCAATGGAACCTTCGCTAGGCCACAAGCCGCGCGGGGCTTTTCCAAAAAGCTTAGTATGCTGCGCCACGGCTAGCTTCAGGTGGGCGGCGGCATCCTCGGGCCAGTGAAAACGGTTCGGAAACTGCCGCCCGGGCATCGCGCGCTCGGCAAGATTGCTATCAAAAACCAGCGGTAGAATAGGGTGATAGAAAGGGGTTGTCGTGATCTCCACCTGTCCCCGCGCTTCAGCCTCTCGGTAGAGAGGGATGATCTTGGAGAGGATGTCTTGATGAACATCCAACACCCGCTGCTTATCTTCCTCAGTAAAATTACGCCCCTTTTTTTTCAGTGCTACTAACTCTGGATAAAGTTTTTCTGCAGTGTACCCGCACCAAGCCAGGTTAAACCACGTCTGCAAGTCCAGGAACTCCTGCACCGACCAGTAGCGCAGCCCACGCCGCACGTCCTCCCGTTCGAAGGTAAAGCCCCGCTTGTTAAGCAGTTCCCAATAGCGCGGGAACGGCTTGATCATGTTGTCCCAGTGAATTTTGAAGAAGTTCTCCAAAATCGCAAGTCGTTCGTGCTCTTCGAGTTGAGTTGCAGGTTTGCGAGCCCAATCCATCCAAAGATCGTGCACACTTCCTTCGGCGAGTTCCTGAATTTGCAACAACAAGACGGGAGTCAAATTGAAGTTGACCCGAATTTCAGGGAACTCCTCTATGATGGAGATCATGTCCAAATAGCCCTTGACTGCGTGTAAACGAACCCAAGGCATCATCGCTGTGCGGGATGCTGGGTTCACGTAGTAGGGCTGGTGCATGTGCCAGAGAAAAACTGCGTGCGCCATGCTGTAAATCCGTAGGGCGAAGCAAGCCGCGCCGCAACCTCAAGCGCTATTAATTACGCCAAAATGTTCTCACTGCCCCTCAAAGCGCGTGTCGCCGGGAAGCTGGCTCATGGTTAGTACACCGGAGTTTTACGGGCCGCTAGAATCCAGAGCTGTTAATTTCCTCCTGTTAGTGCATCTCAGAGTCCCTCGAGGGGATAAGAGTCTGTTTTTTGAACAGGAAAGAGCAGACTCGCGGGACGTTTTTAAGATTTTATTCCCAGGAAGGTCGTTTTCGGTCCGACTTTCTTCCCTTTACTGGGTAAAAACCTCATTGTAACCCGATGAAAATCCCCTCCCTGTTTACCTCCCTTTCCCTGGCTCTCACGATCGCTGCCTGCGCCGACTCCTGCCTAGTTTTAGAAGGTGTCCATAACTGCTGTAAGAAGTGCGAAAACGGGATCGTCGATGCCGTCGCAAAAGTGCCCGGAGCCTCCGCTCAAGCCGAGAAGACTAAAGTCACCATTACCGCCAAAGACGAGGCCACAGCCAAACAGGCGATCGCCTCTTTGGTGACCGGCGGTTACTTCGGACAGGGCGCGGAAGCTCCCGCAATCGTCGATGCGCAGGTGAAATCCGCCACAGTGACCGGCGTACACTTGTGCTGTGGCAAATGTGTCACAGCCGTGGAAAACGCCGTCACCTCGGTGGCAGGCGTGAGCACCCACAACGCCACCAAAGGCGCAACCTCGTTTACGGTCGACGGAGACTTCAGCACCGCCGCGCTCGCGAAGGCCCTCAACAAATCCGGCTTCAGCGGCCAGGTGAAATAAGGCGGTGTTTTGGAAGGCAGCGTGGTGCGGAGGGAACTGGGAGGTGAAGCGCATGGGACTCCAGGAACGAGCAAAAAACACTCGCTACATCGCGCAGTCCGATTGCCTTCCCTCGTCGGGCACTCGCTCCCTCGGCGACGCCCCCCCCCCAAAAAAAGAAAGGCCGCGAAGCTCGTAAGCTCGCGGCCCTTCCTTAATCGCTAATCCTGTACTCCGTTTACGCGGAGTAGGAGCCCTGTGTTCCCTTCAGATTGCGCTTCGCAATCCAGGGCATGAGGCTGCGAAGTTCAGCGCCCGTCTTCTCGATGGGATGCTGTTCTCCGGCTTCCAAGAGAGCGTTGTACTTCTTGTACCCGCCTTCGTACTCAGCAATCCAGCCCTTGGCAAAAGCGCCCGACTGAATGTCCTTGAGGACTTCGCGCATGCGCTCCTTGGTGCCAGCGTCGATGATCTTTGGTCCGACGAGCACGTCGCCCCACTTAGCTGTTTCAGAGATCGAGAAACGCATCCCAGCAATACCGGCCTCGTTCATCAAATCCACGATCAGCTTCAGTTCATGGAGACACTCGAAATACGCCATCTCAGGCGAGTAACCGGCTTCCACAAGCACTTCGAACCCTGCCATCACCAAGGCAGACGTTCCACCGCACAATACGGCCTGTTCTCCAAAGAGATCGGTTTCGGTTTCTTCCTTAAAAGAGGTCTCCAACACACCCGCCCGCGTGCCGCCGATGCCCTTGGCCCATGCGAGTGCGATGTCCTTCGCCTTGTGGCTCGGGTTCTGGTGAATCGCGATCAAGGTAGGCACGCCCTTGCCCTCCGTGTACTGCCGACGAACGATGTGACCTGGGCCCTTGGGTGCCACCAAAATCACGTCCACGTCCGCGGGAGGAGTGATTGTATGGTAATGAATGGAGAAGCCGTGGCTGAAGAGCAACGTCTTGCCCTTGCTCAAGTTAGGCTCGATGTCCTTCTTATACGCGGCAGGCTGCTTGGTGTCGGGCAAACCCACGAAGATGACGTCTGCGCGGCGGACGGCTTCAGCCGTGTCGACGACTTCGAAACCGCGTTCCTGCGCCGTAGCGCGAGACTTGCTCTCGGGATAGAGCCCAATAATGACGTGTACGCCAGATTCCTTGAGGTTCAGCGCGTGGGCGTGGCCCTGAGAGCCAAAGCCGAGAACGGCAACTGTTTTGTCTTTGAAAACGCCGAGATCAGCGTCCTTGTCAGTGTAGATTGTTACAGCCATGGAATAAAATAAGGAGGAGAGACTTAGAAAAGAGGATTAGTCAGCGCGACGAGCCAAGGCGATTTTCCCTGTACGGGTAAGGTCGCTGATGCCGAAAGGTTCCATCAAGAAGATGAACTTGCTGATCTTACTGTCGTCGCCAGTCACCTCAATGGACAGGTTGTGGCGCTGCACATCGATGATCTTTGCCCGGAAGATGTCGCACATCTGCATGACTTCGCCCCGCGTTTCGGGAGTGATGTTGACGCGCATGAGCACCAACTCGCGGTCTACGCTTTGATCATCACTAAAGTCTTGCAACTCGATGACATCCACAAGTTTACGAAGCTGCTTAGTGACCTGCTCAAGCACGTTGTCATCGCCACGGACGACAATAGTCATCCGGGACGTGGACGGATCCAACGTTGGACCGACATTCAACGTGTCGATGTTAAACCCACGACCACTGAACATTCCGGCGATGCGATTAAGCACCCCGAACTTGTTTTCAACCAGAACCGATATGGTGTGACGCATGCGAAAGGGGGCGGAGGTTGCATTAGTCCCGCTATCTGGTCAAATGCAAAGTGCCCTCAACTTAACAAAACCTGCGCCGATCTCCATTCTCCAATGCACCTCCCCCCACGTTACCTCCTTTCTATCTTAACTTGCGTCTTCGCCTTCAGCCCTGCCACCCGCGCAGCAGACCCCCCAAAAGCCGCCCTTGCCGCAGATCCCGCAAAATGGGCGACGCTTGTGGCGAAAAAGCTCAAGGAACCCACACCACAGCCGAGCGCCATCATTTGTATCGGAAGCTCTCACATGGCGAACTGGAAAACCCTGGAGGCAGATCTCGCCCCCTTAACAATCTACAACATGGGCATCGGCGGCAGTCGCATGCAGCACGCCTCGGAGTTGTTTGTCCCAAAACTGGTGATTCCCTTTAAGCCGAGAGCCGTGGTTTTGTACGAGGGCAGCAACGACATCAACGCGGGCGTCACCCCCGGAGAGGTCCTCAGCCAGTTTCAAGCCGTTCATCAGCAAATTCATGAGTCCCTGCCCAAAACCCGCCTGTACGTCCTTGGGGTGGTCCCCAGTCCAGGAAAACGCTTCGAGCGCTGGGAGGCCATCCGCTCCACCAACGCCCTGCTCCAGTCGGAATGCGCTGCTCACCCTTGGATGCGCTTCATAGACACCACCTCGCCGCTGCTCGGACCAAACGGCAAACCCAATCCCGACTACTTTATTCCCAATGACATCCACATGACTGAGGCAGGATACGCCATCTGGAAGGCCACCATCGCGCCAATCATTATTTCTGCCGAGGCCGCCTTCGAATCCTCCCCTCAACCCTGAACGCTCACGCCTCCGGTTCGTCCTTCACCGCGCCCGTAAGCGTCTCGGTCCAGCGCGCCCACAGCCAGCATAAGTCTGAGAGCCGGTTCACGTAGCGCAAAATGTGGGGGCTCGCTTCAAAACCGCTCTCACGCATGTGCACGAGAGCGCGCTCCGCCCGGCGACACACGGTGCGCGCCACGTCCAGACAGGCGCTACCCTTAGTGGCTCCCGGCGTGGCCCAGCCGGCGTAGGTAATCTTGTGGTTTTTCTCCAGATCCACGATCTGAGCCGTGAGTTCATCCGCCCATTCTGGACCGATGATGGTGCGTCCTTTTTGAATGTAACGCAGTCGATCCTCCTCAGAAACGGCCAGTTCACCCATGATTGGGATCAGTTTTTTTTGAATCGCCAGAACGCGTTCGCCAATGACGGGCACTTCACAAAACGCCCGGACCATGCCCAGCGCGGTGTTCAGTTCATCCAAAGTTCCATAGGCCTCGACGCGCGGATGCGTCTTGGACACCCGGCGGCCAAACATCAGTCCGGTGGACCCATCGTCGCCTGTCTTGGTTGCAATCGACATAGTCCTGACCCCTATACGAACGCCGGGGTTTACTCCATCCTTGTTTCAGGAACGGCCAGATACCAATTTGCGGTAAAGCGCCACATATGCAGCCACCATCTGCTGATAGCTAAACTGCGCCTCCGCCGATTCCCGCACACGTCGACGGTCTAACTTCAAGGTTTGCTCCACCAAACCAGCCAACCCCTCCGGCGTGGCTGCCGTATAACCCGTAACTCCGTCCGTCACGACTTCGCCCACAGAACCACGCTTCACCCCGATCACTGGAGTCCCGCACGCCATCGACTCAATCATCACCAGCCCAAAAGGCTCATCCCACTGAATGGGGAACAACAAAGCGGAGGCACTGCGCAACAACGCCTCCTTCTGCGCGTGGTTTACGGGTCCGATCCACCGAATCTGCTCCCCATCAATGTGCGGTTTCACTTCCTCGGCAAAATAGCGTTCTTCCTCCCCGTTTTGAGGGCGACCCGCCAGCACCAGCGGCATCCCCAAGGATTTTGCGATCGCAATAGCACCCGCCGGATTCTTGGCGTGGCTCATCCGGCCGAGAAAAGCCAGATGCTTACCGGCAGCAAACTCAGGAGTGTAGGCACCGAAATCGCAGCCGTTATAGACCACGGGAAAGTCGCGGTGGAGACGGGTGGCGGTTTCGGCAATTTGAAAGCGGCTGATTGCCGCCACTTCAACTTCCGGATACTTGGCGAAGGCCCATTCATCATCTTTCACCGCGCACGTGTGGAGGGTGAATAAGGACGGCTTGGAGGCAAGAGAGGCGAGGGGTATCCAGCCTGGGGTAAGATGATAATGCAGCACGTCAAACTCGGAGGCCCGGCGTAGGGCCTCGGCGACAGCGGCATTGGCGTAGTGCTCATAGGCATACGCCTCACCCCGAGTCATAAGATCGGTGATGCAGGCGTCCGCCACCGACACCAACTCGCCCCTCGTTTCGCAGTCAGCCGTAGCAAATAAGGTGACGGCGTGGCCCCGTTCCACGAGTTCGTCCACCAGAAGCTTCATCAGAAGCTCAATGCCCCCGTAATTCATTGGTGGAATTCGGGTCCAAAGCGGAGATACTTGCGCGATGCGAAGAGGTCGTGAATTCATAGGGAAGTGGCAGACACGTCTGTCTCCTTACCCTAGCCGAGGTCAGCGACGCGCCAACCCCCTTTTCCCAATGAAGCTCTCTCCCGCAACCACCGCCATCCTATTGCTGTGCGTCTTCCAGCTTGGTGCCAGGGGAGCCGCCTCCGTCGGTGCGCCCGCCTCTCTGCAGAGCCCCCAAATGCAGAGCCCCCCGACCAGCCTAGCGGGATCCCGACCAAACACACCCGAGAAGGCGAGCGTCCGTCAACCCTCCGCCAAGGAACGGGAAGCCCAAGTGCGTCTCCCAATT
Source organism: uncultured Spartobacteria bacterium (assembly GCA_903916085.1). Taxonomy (GTDB): domain Bacteria; phylum Verrucomicrobiota; class Verrucomicrobiia; order Chthoniobacterales; family Chthoniobacteraceae; genus Chth-196. Next base: position 1,237 of record CAIWVL010000070.1, on the reverse strand, counting down.
TTTCTCGACAGTGCCCTTGTTGGACCTGGAAAGGTAGACTGTCTTCCGGGTGAATTCACCAACAAGGCGGTTGCGCATTACCAAAGAGCCCATGCACTTCCCATAACGGGAACCCCCGAAAATCTCCCGATTCCGCAGGGGCTACCCGTATTTGCGGAATACACGATCAAGCCGGACGACCGGAAATTTGTGGGTAACCTGCCTTCGAAACCACAGGAGCAGTCTCGCCTACAGTATCTGCCCTATGAATCATTTTCCGAGTTTTTAACGGAGCGGTTCCATTGTTCCGTCGGACTTTTGGAGTACCTAAACGGGGGCATTACACTGGACCACCTGAAGGTGGGAGATACAGTGAAAGTACCTGCTGTGGAGCCCTTTCAAATCGAAGACGTGCGCGCGATTGCGACCCTTCCTGAGAACCCGGAGTTTAAGGGAAGAAGCATTCGCATCGATCGCAAGGAAAGGCAGTTAGAACTGAGTGAAGGGGAACAACTCCTAGCGAGTGTACCCATCACACCAGGTTCACCGTCACTACCCACACCGCCCGGGAAGTGGAAGCTCATGGCCATTAGCACAATGCCGACTTTTCGCTGGGATGAAGGAGTACTTAACCACGGGGTGCGGACTGACCAATTTTTCATGCTGCCTCCGGGGCCTAACAACCCCGTGGGAGTGGCTTGGTGCGCTCTAAATCGTTCCGGCATAGGCATCCACGGCACGAATCAACCCGACACCATCGGCCGAGCCTCCAGCCATGGTTGCATGCGGGTTGCCAACTGGGACGTGGTGCGCATCCTACAGCGTATCACCCCAGGCATTCCTGTGCTGATTGAGTAGGTAAAAAAGAGGCAGGGCACGGAGAGGGCTTCTCATGGGCCTTTGCGGCGTCAGGCAGTCTCTTTTTCCTGTCATAATTTGCATGACAATACAAGTTACTCAAAAATATGTTCATAATGATCCTCCAGACCACCCCCAGCAACGCACACGATCATGACAACAGAACAATTGGAAGCTATTCAGAACGCGTTGGTCGCTCTCATCCGCGATCAAGCCTCTCCCTCTGAAGCTTACCTCCCTGAGCCAGACCTCGCCATGAGCGCCGACGAAATCGGTGCGGCACTCATGCAACTCTTTTTTGAGGACCAATTCGAGGTGGACATCGAGGACCTGGCAGATCGTCTCTGCGGTGAGCTGGAAATGGTGGGGTAAATTCGAAAACATCCGTCTCACCCTATTT
>CAIWVL010000069.1 GCA_903916085.1 uncultured Spartobacteria bacterium | reverse complement strand
GTGAGGAAATGACCTTGCTCTGAATGAACGACTTGAGCGTGCCCAGCGCATAAGAGGACGAAGGCGCGCCTAGCCGAGCAAACATTGACAGCCTGCCAAAGGCGATTGAGGACGAGTACGGTACGTTCCAGCATGTGCAAGAAGAGCGGGATACTGACAACCGAGGTTAGTAAGTAACATGCTCATCTCAACAAAGTCAACGGACGCCGCTAATTGTCACAAACTTGTCAGGATTCAGAATTCCTGTCGGATCCAACGCCCGCTTGAGCGCTTCGTGCACCGAACGTCCTGTCTCCGAAACGGCCTGTGGCCACCAACGCTGCTTGGCAATGCCCACGCCGTGCTCGCCTGTAATCGCGCCGCCCCATGCCAGTACCTGCGTGAACAACGCATCCAAGGCGTGCCCCACTTTTTCCCGAACTGCCGCGTCCTCTTTGTAGCCTGCCGCCATGATGTTGACGTGAATGTTGCCGTCACCCGCATGTCCAAAACACGCAATGGGATAACCGGTCTTCACCCGCAGCTCTTCTGCAAACGCAGCCAAGTCCACAAGCCGCCCGCGCGGCACCACAATGTCCTCGTTCAACTTGGTCAGTCCGGTTGCTTTTAACGATGCAGAAAAACGCCGGCGCAGGTCCCACAGCTTTTCACACGCTTCCTCGCCAATCGCTTTTTTAACGTGCAACGCTCCCAATTCCTTCAGCAGCAGTTGCAACGCCCGCGCTTCCGAGCGGACTGAGGCTGGTTGGCCGTCCAAATCAAGCAATAGATGCCCTTCGCCTGCGGGAACGATGGCCGTTCCACAATGCTCACGAGCCGCTTGAAGCGTAAAGGCATCAGCAATTTCAAGCGCCGCTGGCAGAAAGCCAGCTCGGAAAACCGCTTGCACAGCCGCCGCCGCCTCGGGAAAGCTCGCAAAACTCGCCGATAAACTGGCGCGCGCCGGGGGCAAAGGCAGCAGCCGCAGCGTGGCTTCCGTAATGATGCCCAATAAGCCTTCCGAACCCACAAAAAGCCCGACGAGATCAAAGCCCGTCTTGTTCTTGTGTGTCCGCCCGCCTGCGCGCAGTACGCGCCCATCCGCAAGCACGGCTTCAAGCCCCAGCACATAGTGGCGCGTTACGCCGTATTTGAGACAGCGCGGTCCTCCTGCGTTGGTCGCTAAATTACCGCCAATGCTGCACTCCTTGAGGCTAGCTGGATCTGGTGGGTAAAAGAGGCCCTGTTTGCGCACCGCCGCTTGCAAGTGGCCAGTGATGACGCCTGGCTCAACCACGGCAACGCCATCTTCAAAGTGGATCTCCTTGATGCCCTGCATCCCAGCAACCGAGAGCACAATGCCTCCCTGCAAAGGCACGCAACCACCCACATAACCCACACCGGCCCCGCGCGGTGTGACCGGTATGCCGTGACGGGACGCGTACTCCATCACTTTGGAGACGTCTTCTGTGCAGGATGCCAACACAACGACGTCAGGGATGCGGCTCGCAAACCAGCGGTCTGCGGCGTGGGCTTCAAGTGCTGCCGGGTCGTCGGACACACGTTCAGCCCCAATTAGTCGGCGGAGGTCAGCGGCTAGCGTTGATTCATGCTTTGAAGCCATTTTTTTCGCAATTCCTCCTGGGTCAATCCTGCCGTTTTGGACGAAGACTCTTTCTTTGCTCCGTCCGAAATAGCGGATGTATCTGTATTTTTTTGGCGCTCGACAGGCTTTGGATCCTGCTGCGTGACAGTTTTCTTTTTGGGCGCGTCCTCAGAAGAGGTTTCAACCGTCGACTTTGTCGCGGCCTTCGGTGCGGTCCCCGGCACGCGGGGTGCCGTTGGCCGGTCCATGGCGAGAAGCTCGGAAACGGTAACGAACTTGAAGCCTTTGGCTGTGAGTGCGTCGAGGGTCGACGGCATGGCATCGACTGTGGTTTTGTGAATGTCGTGGGAAAGCACAATCGAGCCTGCCTTGACATGGCCGAGGATCTCGTTTTCCACGCGGGATGCATCTCGGAACTTCCAGTCGAGTGGATCGACATCCCAAAGAATGATGCGATAGCCAAAGTTGGTGTTTGTCCAACGGCGCTGGGGTTCGCTGAGCGCACCGTAGGGTGGACGCATGATTTTCATGGTCACACCCGTGGCCTTGAGCACGGCCTGATGCGTTTTCTCTAACTGATCGCGCAGTCCAGACTCGCCGAGGGAAGCAAGGATGGGGTGCGTATAGGAATGGTTGGCGAGTTCATGTCCCTCAGCCACAATGCGCTTGAGGATCTCAGGGTTCTCCGCAGCGTTCTGGCCCACGACAAAGAACGTGGCCTTGATACCGCGCTGTTTAAGAATGTCTAGCAACCGCGGCGTATTTTGCGCATGCGGACCGTCATCAAAAGTCATCGCAACGTACTGGCCTTCTACGTTGCATGAGGAATAGGACAGTTTGCCTGGAGTTCCTGCGGACGTGGGAGTCGCGACTGGGGCAATCTCAGGGGCGTTGGCAGGTGCCTCCGCTAGAATAGGCTCAACAATCGATTCAACAGGGGCCTGCGCCTGAAGCGAAGCTACTGAGAACAAAAAAAACAGGGAGGACGGCAGCAAACGGCGCATACTTAGTGGTATCTAATTCACGCGAGACCAGCCCTAAACGCAACCGTACTTTGGCATAGGTTTTCCCCCAAACACTGGTCCTTGAATCAGAGGCAGGACACAGAAGTTTCACGGATCGTGAGCATTCAGAAATCTCAGCCAGCTCAGCCCGCAGTTCCCGCCTGTAAATATCTCTCAGAGACCCCGTAGAAAACAGAGGGCTGATTTTTTAACCTAAAAACGTTAACAGAGGAACGCACCCTTTCCGCCACTCGGGGGGGGCGCAGTTTTTGAACGGAGCGCGAGTTTTCCACCCCGCGTCTTGCCCAGACAGGCGGACTGGAAAGTCCGCCCTCCTGTTGAATGCGCTCATCGTGTTCTTAAAGAAAACCTTCGGTCTAAAACCGGCAATAGAAGAACGGTCAGCAGGTCGGTACTGGCCATGCGGATGTGAGCTGGTCTACGGGAAAATTGAACTCACCCGACTCACCCACCGGGTTAGCCTGAAGCAACAGATTTGCAAGCTGCATCTCGCTTTATAGCAAAGTCTTATGTCTAATCCGGTATTCTTTCATCGCCGTATTTAGGTTTAAACAGGAAGGCGTAGAGAGATCAGAAAATTGGGAAAGTGTGAGATTTATTTCTCGCGGAAGCTGTTTTTTTTCAACGGTTCTCCCATGTCCTGGGTGTCGGAACCTGGCACATGCTAGAAAGTCGGTCCGCCCCTTAAACCGTGATGCTTACGCCCATAGTAAAACGGACAACGAGGCGTTATTTCGACTCCTACTGGCTGCTAATCTCTACACGCGATCCCCTATTTATAGCGAGTATCTCGCCCACCAAATACAGCGAACCCGCCACCAGTCGTCTTCCTTCGACGGGAAGCGCTAAGGCCGCTGCGATGTTCGGGGCCAGTCGGTATTTCGCACTCGGTAAATTTTCCTCAACAAGCATCCGAAGTGCCCCTGTTGTATGAGCTCGGGGATTCATGAGAGGGACGAGGATTACTTCTTTAACGATGCCCTTGAGCGCCCTCAGAACGGCACCTACATCCTTATCCTGCAATGCGCCAAAAACCAGGGTTGCCTGTTCGTTCGGGAATTCCTCCTGCCAAGTGGCTGCCAGTGCCTCCGCCGCCGGGGGATTGTGGGCACCATCCAAAATCACGTCTTCTGACAGACGCTGAAACCGACCGGGCCAACTCACTTGCGCAAGGCCTGCGGCCTGCGCAGAGGCATCCACTGGCAGGCCACTCGTCTCGATCGCCGCTACGGCAAGGGCTGCATTCCAACGTTGGATGGTTCCCGGTAAGTTTACCGCGCCCTTATCCCAGGGAGTGTCTACAAATGTAAGGGCGCAACCCAGTTCCTGCGCCCGCCGCTCGAAAACCTCTCGTACCTCTGCCGGTTGCGGGGCGCTCACAACGGGAGTGCCTGGTTTAAAAATTCCGGCCTTTTCCCGAGCAATTTCCGTCAGCGTTGTCCCCAGATACTGTTGATGATCCAGGCCGACAGGGGTTAGCACACTTACCCTGGGTGTGAACAGATTAGTCGCGTCCAGGCGTCCGCCCATGCCCGTTTCAAGCACGACCACTTGGGCTTTCATTTTCTGAAACCATTGCAGCGCAAGCACAGTAACGATCTCAAAAAAAGTAGGGTGCGGCTCCCAGTGTGCGATTCGCTCCCGAATGTCTTTTAGTGCTGAAAGAAGCTCGGTTTCAGGAATGTACCTTCCATTGAGGCGCACGCGTTCCTGAAGCGAGATAAGATGCGGCGAGGTGTACAGCCCGGAGTGTAGCCCTGCGGCCCTGCACATGGCGTCGATCATGGCACAGGTTGAGCCCTTTCCATTGGTGCCGGCGACGTGGATGAAGCAGGGTGCCTCAGGACCTCCAGCGTGGATTGCCAGGGCCTTTGCTAACCGACGCACCCCCTCCAGTCCTAGTTTCACTCCAAATAACTGGGTGCCATAAAGCCATTCCAGCAACTGCTTTAGGGTACAGTTCGAGTCGTCCTCGGAGGGATCTATCGGCGGACTCACCGGCTCGAAGTCAGGTAGGACAACATGCTGTGTAGGGTCTCTCGCATGACTCGCCGGTGGACAATTTGGTCGACCAGACCGTGGTCGCGTAGGAACTCGGCGGTTTGAAACCCCGCAGGCAAATCTTGGTGAGTGGTTTCACGAATGACGCGCGGTCCTGCAAATCCAACCATGGCACGAGGTTCAGCAAGATTGATGTCGCCCACGGTCGCGAAACTCGCACTCACACCGCCGGTTGTAGGGTGGGTCATCACTGAGATGTACGGCAGTCGCTTCGCCGCATGACGCGACAAGGCACCGCAGGTTTTGGCCATTTGCATGAGCGAAATCGCTCCCTCATACATGCGGGCCCCCCCTGAAGCTGAGACGATCACCACAGGGATGCCGGCATCTGTGCTCCGCTCAATGAGGCGCGTCAGCTTTTCCCCGACGACAGAGCCCATGGTGGCTGCGATGAAGTTGAAATCCATCACGGCCAACCCCAGGCGCAGGCTCTCTATTTTGCAAAATCCAGTGAGTACGGCGTCCTTTAAGCCGGTCTTTTTCTGATACGTTTTCAGTCTCTCCGTGTAACTAGCCTGTCCCGTGAACTTCAGCGTATCTACCGATACCATTCCCGCGTCGTGTTCTTCAAAAGTGCCGGGATCTACTAGCATCTCGATCCGCTCTGCGGCCGGCTGCACAAAGTGATGGTCGCACCGTGGACACACCCGAAAGTTCTGCTGTAACTCCAAATTGTGAATAAGTTCCGAGCAGGCAGGACATTTCTGCCATAAACCCGTCGGCAATTCGCGCTTCTTATCCGAGTAAAAGGAGGGACGACTGAAAATACCCATGGCACCCACCTTAACCACGCGCCACCGCAAGTGCACGCACGGAAGCCGCTCCATCTTTCAGAAGCGCTTCCGCGCACGCATCAAGGGTCGCTCCAGTCGTGAGGACGTCGTCTACCAGCAAGATTCGTCTTCCTCGCACACGCGCCCTCGGGCGCACCGCAAACGCACCCCTGAGATTTTCCAACCGCTCTCCACGCCCCAACCGCGTTTGAGTGCCTGTATCCCGTACACGCTTTAGTAGCTCCTCAACCCCTATGGTAACGGCTAGCATAGGATACCCTGCGACGTCTCCTGACTTTGCCTGGGCCACGATGCTCGCCAACTCCCGAGCCAACACTTCCGCCTGGTTGAAGCCGCGTCTTCGCAACTTCCACCAGTGCAATGGAACGGGTACGAGAACCTCCGGCGGCTCCTCTTTGAGGCGCGGATCCTCCAGGCCCGCCGCCATCCAACCGGCGAGCACCCTGCGCAAATATCGTTTTCCGTCGTACTTAAACTGATGTACCACCTCCCGCACCACGCCCCCAGCAAGATACGGGGCCACCGCGCAAGCAAACGCCGGTGCCCGCGCCCGGCAGTCCGCGCAGCGTGGTAATAGTCGGCCTTTGGGGGACAAGTCGGGGGAGGAGTCGGGGGAGGAGTCCCCTGCGAGCCCAGGCTCTGAGGCCCCCAAGCGTCCGCTAGCCACGGTAACCGCGCTCTCGCTTTCTAGGGCCACCGCCCCCGGCGCACCTCTGGAACACTGTCGGCACACAGCGCCCCCGACGCGTGCGGCTCCTGCCGCGCACCCGCTGCAAAGGTGTCGTCCCCTCACCGGCGGTTCACCACACACCGCACAGAAGGGCGGATACAACAACGCCCCAGCCCATTGGACGCAAGTGTGGAACATTTTCATGCCCTTCGCTACGGAGATGGACGTTTAGATAGGGGTATAAAAATGGGCGGAAAATGAAGAAAGTTGTGCTCCACCACGGTCGCCCCAAAGTGCGAACCGAGGTAACCAAGAAGACTTAAGAACGCCTAAATTAACTAAAAAAAGAGCGCTCACGCGGAGTCGCAGAGAGCGCGGAGAAATTACGAATTAGCCTTCGAAATCAGGTTTTATAAAAGCTCCGCGTTCACCGTATCTCCGCGTGAGGGTGCCTTTTTTTAGGCGCTCTAAGGAGACTCAAGAGAACGGGCTTTTTTGTAGTAACAAGCTAAGCCCCCGGCGACGCCGTCGGCGTACTCGGCCGCGAGGCTCTTACGCGATCTGCCTTCGACCATCTTTTCGCCGGAATAGTCCCCCAGTTGGATTCGGCTCCACACGGGTTGACTGTTCATCACGTAGGGTTCCAAGAATACGACCGGCGCTCGGTAAAGTCTGTTGGCTAACAAGTTGCGCGCATAAAGATAAGGCCCGTTCCCGACTCGGATCGCGTTGCTCGAAAAGTAGGAAAACGGCGGTAGCCCGGACTCTTCTGCCAAGGTTTCTACTACCGTTTCGCCCAGTGGAATGGCTTCTTCAATCACTCGCGCGAACAGTTGCTGAAGCATCTCGGCGCGGACATCGTCGCACTCTAACTCTTTGGTGCCGTAACACCCGTTGACCAGTGCGTGTAAATGATTGCGCGGCTGGAGCTGCGGGTTTTCGGGCTCACCCCACTCCTCGGCATTCAAGTGCAGGCACACCACCACGTCGGGTTTAATGCGTTCGTTTACCTGCTGAGCACGGGCGCGGATTTCGCTGATTCGGTAAAAGAAGAGTTCGCTCTGACGGCGCAGGCGCTCAGGGGTGATTGTGCCGGTGAGGTCTGCGGCAGCCGCAGACTGTAGGTTTTTCGCCCGGTCTCGCGTTACAGGCCTGTCGCTTTTGCGCAGTAAAGTCACTTGAGCGCCGAGTTTTTCCAGAGTCGGTTTGAGTCGCCGAGCGACGGCCAGCGTGATGTCGCCTTCGACGACGGCTCGCGTGTTGCCGAGTTGAAAGAAACGCTCCTCCATTTTCGCCCACTCGCCGCCCAGATGGCCCGGGTCAATGGCGACCTTCACGCCCTGCAATGGGCGGCCTGCGGGAGCTGGACCTAGTTCCGCCGCTTTCTTCCAGAAACGGCGCGGAGCAGGCTTTCGAGATTTATCATCACTAGCAAAGGGAACCTCACGCCAATCTTCTCCTGAAGTACGAATGCGCACTGAGAGTTCTCCGAGCTCAATGCAGGCTGTAGCCGCACCGTTGCGGGCGTAGAATGTTTCGAGGGCTTGCTGAAATTGGGTACGCGTGAAGACGTTTGCGTAGCCTTCCAGCCAACTCCAGTCGGGCGGTGTGGCTAGCGGGCTAGTTTTGGCAAGGAGATCGACCGGCTGCCAACAGAGGAAGGCCAACAGCATCAGCCAGCGTAAGACAAAGGGACGGGGCATGTGCATGAATTTAGAGTACCGCTTTTCGAAGAATTAGAAAATTCAACCGTCGTCGATTACTGCACGAATCGCAGCCGCGCGGTTCCGCAGCGATTGAGTGTGAAAACGGTTGGCCATGTGGCTGGGTGACCCGCTACCAAGGGCACATGCTGAGGCTGCTTTTTCTTGGTGACATTGTGGGCGAACCTGGACGCCGAGGAGTGATTGATTCCATTCCCTGGTTCAAACAAGAACGGGGGGTGGACTTTATCGTGGTCAACGGCGAAAACTCTGCCGGTGGGCGCGGGATCAGTCCCAAGATCAGCGTGGATTTGCTACGCGCAGGCGTGGCCGTGATCACTACGGGAGATCATGTTTGGGATCAGAAAGATCTGGTACACTACCTACCCACGGAACCGCGCTTGCTGCGGCCTCTTAATTATCCCAAGGGAACCCCCGGACACGGTTCCATTGTGCTTGAAACGGCTAAGGGCAAAGTTGGCGTCATCAATGTACAAGGCCGCACCTTCATGCAGCCGCCCCTAGATAACCCGTTTCTCGCCATTCAGGAGGAGGTGGAAAAAATGCGGGAGGAAACGCACGTCATTTTCGTGGATGTCCATGCGGAAACCACCAGCGAACGCATTGCTATGGGGCGTTTTCTGGATGGGAAAGTGTCCGGCGTCATCGGGACCCACACACACACGCAAACTGCTGATGAACAGATTTTTCCTGGCGGAACTGCATTTCTGTGTGACGCAGGAATGTGCGGTCCGATCGAGAGCATTTTGGGGCGTGACATTGAGTCTATTTTGCAGCGCTTTTTAACGAGCATGCCTGTCACTTATCCCGTCGCACGCGGCCCAGTGGTGTTGCAGGGAGCCATTATCGACATTGACGAATCGACGGGGCGCGCCACTCACATTGAGCGCGTGGCGCATCGTGTGCCGACGCCTTCGCATTAACCGGTCGCCCCTGCGCAACGCCACTACCCAGTGCTGATCGCTTTCCACAAACCCTACGGCTTCCTCTCTCAGTTCACCCCTGAACCTGGGTCCCGTTGGGGCACCTTGGCAAGCTTCGGCTTCCCGCCACGCGTCTATCCCATCGGTCGTCTGGATGCGGACAGCGAGGGCCTTCTGCTACTAAGCGATGAGCCTGCCTGGAATGCACGCTTGCTCCAGCCTAGCAAAGGGCATGTGCGTGAATACTGGGCCTTGGTGGAGCGCGTACCCACGCCGGAGTCGCTGCGCACTTTGAGCCAAGGGGTCGTTTTGGGTGGTCAGCGTACGTTGCCTTGTAAGGCTCGAAAGCTGGAGCCGCAACCGACCCTGCCACCCCGCGATCCACCAGTGCGTGTGCGTAAAACGGTGGAGGATTGCTGGATTTCCTTGGAACTGGTCGAGGGCAAATACCATCAAGTGCGTAAGATGACCGCCTTCATTGGGCATCCAACGCTTCGTTTGGTGCGGGTGCGCATTGGGGCGCTTGAACTCGAGCCACTGTCGCGCGGTGCCTGGCGAGAACTGGACGCGCGCGAACGCGACTTGGTTGCCGGGAAATGTTCTCCTTAATCATCTAAGAACTTAACTGAGTTCCTTTTTTCTCCCCCCCATGAACTCCCCCTTTTTTTCTCGTCAACTGCTCGCTGGGACCGTGGCTTTCTGCGCCAGCGTTTTCAGTGCTTCTGCCGCGCAAACGCTTTTTATCGAAGCTGAGTCCTTCGAAACGCACGGCGGCTGGTCGCTCGACACCTCTTTTATCCCCGTCATGGGCTCGCCCTATCTCTTGGCGCACGGCTTGGGAAAACCCGTTGCCGATGCCCAAGCAAAAGTTCAGGTGCCAGAGGCTGGCAGCTACCGAATCTGGGTGCGTACTAAAGACTGGGTGGCTCCTTGGAAGGCCCCGGGAACCCCGGGACGTTTTCAGCTTTCGATCAATGGAACTCCGCTTTCCACCGAGTTCGGAACAGAGGGTGCCGAGTGGCATTGGCAGTCGGGAGGCACCATCGACTTGGCTCAGGGTGAAGTCGCTCTGGCTCTGCACGACCTCACCGGTTTCGATGGTCGTTGCGATGCCATTATCCTGAGTAACGATCCGCAGTTCACCCCTCCTGACGGTCCAGCTCTGGTTGAGGCTCGCAAAAAGTGGCTGAACCCCGAGGGCGCATCGGCAGATGCCGGGGAGTTTGACCTCGTCGTCGTGGGTGGAGGCTATGCCGGTTTGGGGGCTGCTATCTCAGCGGCTCGTCAGTCGCTTCGGGTTGCCCTCATCCAGGACCGCTTTGTCCTCGGGGGCAACGGCAGCAGTGAAATCGGCGTCTGGGCGATGGGCGGAACCATGCGCGGCAAATACCCGCACATTGGCGAAATCGTGGAGGAGTTTGCGGATCGTTCTCCGGATAGCCCGGCTCCTGCTCCGCATTTTGTTGATAATACGAAGGAAGCGATCTGTCGCAACGAGAAGACATTATCTCTGTTTCTTGGGCATTTCGTGCAGGGCGTAGTGCAGGATGCAGCGGGTGGCGCGATCAAGGCCGTGACTGCGTTGGATGTGCGCACGGGTCGCGAGCGCGTGTTCCGTGGTAAGCTGTTCGCGGACTGCACAGGGCATGGCACCGTGGGCGGCTTAGCTGGCGCGGCCTTCACGATGG
>CAIWVL010000068.1 GCA_903916085.1 uncultured Spartobacteria bacterium | reverse complement strand
GCACACAGGAATCTGCGTGCTGTAAAAAAGCTGGCCCGGAAGCGCCACCATGCAGTCCCCCAAATCGGCTTCTATGAGGGCCTTGCGGATTTCGCCTTCGCCAGATTGATTGGAGGACATGCTGCCATTGGCCAGTACAAAACCCGCCATGCCCTGCGGAGCCAGGTGATGAATAAAATGCTGCACCCAGGCGAAGTTGGCATTGCCCTTGGGAGGAACACCATACTGCCAGCGCACATCGTCGTCCTTACGAAACCAGTCGGAATCGTTGAAGGGCGGGTTGGCGATGACATAGTCGGCCCGGAGATCCGGATGGAGATCCCGGCGGAAAGTGTCCGCGTGCTCGGCCCCGAAGTCCGCCTCAATGCCCCGGATGGCGAGGTTCATGATCGCCAGCCTGCGGGTGGTGGAGTTGGATTCCTGACCGTAGACAGAGATGTCTCCGAGTTTGCCGCCGTGGGATTCAACGAACTTTTCCGACTGCACAAACATCCCACCGGAACCGCAGGCGGGGTCGTATACGCGGCCCTTGTACGGCGCGAGCATTTCGACGAGGCAACGCACCACGCACGAAGGCGTGTAGAACTGTCCCCCGTTTTTACCCTCGGCACTCGCGAACTGCGTCAGGAAGTACTCATACACACGGCCGAGCAAATCCACGGACCTGTGTGACTTGTTGTCGGAGGGGTCCGCTGGAGCCACGAGGGAAATCGTGCCGATCAGATCGATGAGTTCACCGAGACGATGCTTGTCGAGAGCGGGACGAGCATAGTCTTTGGGTAGCACGCCTTTGAGACGGGGATTGTCGCGTTCGAGAGCCACCATGGCGTCGTCGACTACCTTGCCGATGGTGGGCTGCTTCGCGTTGGCCTGCAAAAACGACCAGCGCGCGTCTTGGGGAACCCAAAAGACATGTTCGGCCCGGTATTCGTCCGGATCTTCGGGATTGGCTCCAGCGTACTCGCCCTCACCGGCGGCGAGTTTGGCCCGATGTTCTTCAAAGCTGTCGGAGATGTACTTAAGGAAAATGAGCCCAAGGACGACGTGCTTGTACTCCGCCGCGTCCATGTTGTTGCGGAGTTTGTCAGCCGCCAACCAGAGCTTGGATTCAAAGCCGAGGTGGGCGGTTGCTGATTCCGTATTTTTGGTTTTCGCGGGACGGGCCATAGAAAGGGATGGTGAGATTAACTTGGGGGGTGGGACAAATACGGGGTTACCCCTCAGATTTCTCCAGGCTACGGCCCTCAATCTGCAACATAGCGAGTCAGCGCGGCTCTGACAATCTAAGCAACATTCACGCTCTTCTGATTTGAAGGCGCAAAACGGCATCCAAACCGCGCGTGCAAAGTCCCTCGGCGCGCTTCAGAAGGTGCATCGCCAGTTTGTGTCGACCCGTCTCATGACACGCCGCAGCCTCGCGCAGCAACAATTGCGCGGCTAACGCTGGCTCCTCCGGCACCGCACTGCGCCACTCGCGAATCGCTGCCGGGGTGCTTTGGTGTATACGCCTTAATCCGGTGGTTGAGCGTAAGCGACACCACCGGTAGGCACGCCATTGAACAGACGCACCCCGGCAGGGGTGCAAGCACAGGCATCAACGCCTGGGTTTCAGCACCAAACGTTTTAAGCGAGCTGTATCTGGAGGGCTCCAAGTTTGGACCTCAGGGTCCTCTGCGAACGCGTTGTGAATGATGCGCCGCTCGTACGCATTCATCGGTTCCAACTGCAAAGGCCGCCCCGTGGCCCGCACGGATTCCGCTAACTCGCGGACCCGGCTCACCAAACGATCTTCCTGCATCGCCCTGTAATGCTCCACATCAACCTGGACCTTGGGCGCGTCCTTGCTGCGAGCCAAAAGTACGCGGTTAAGCAACGACTGGATGTCCTCCAGCACACGGCCTTCAGGCCCGATCAATCGGTCCTTCTCGGCTGTGTAAACCTGCAACATCACACAGCTATCGCGCCTGGTTTCTTCCACCTGACAGTAGAAGCCCAGCAACCCCAGCATCGTCTCCAGTGTTTCACGCGGATCCAGGTTCATAAAAGTGCGCCCCATCGCGCGCGGCACATTATTTGCCCTTGGAACCTACCACCTGCAAGCCTGCGTTCTGTTTGCGATTGGTGATGAGGAGCTGCACAATTGTGAATGTATTCTGCACAGTCCAGTACAAGGCCAAGGCCGAGGCGTAGTTGTAGCAGAACACCACAAAAATCAACGGCATGAACATGAACATCCGCTGCTGAAGAGGATCACCCGTTTTGGGAGTGAGACGCATCTGATACAGCATCGTTCCAGCCATGAGCAAAGGGAGGACGTTCACTGGGAATCCAGCTAGGACAGCGACGGTATCCGGCTGGGAAAGGTCATTTACCCAGAGGAAAGGGCTATTTCGCAAGGCCACAGCTTTGCCGAGCATGTTGTAGAAGCCGAAGAAGATCGGAATTTGGACCAACATCGGTACGCAGCCCGCCATCGGGTTGACGCCGTGTTTTTTGTACAGGGCCATCAGCTCCTGGTTCATGCGCTGAGGATCATCAGCGTACTTATCTTTGAGCGCAGTCATCTTGGGCTGCAGCTCTTGCATGCGCTTCATGGAAGCCGTGGACTTGTTCTGTAAAGGCCACATCAAGCTCTTGATGATCAACGTCAGCACAATAATTGCAGCCGCATACGAACCGAGCAGCCCCTTGAGCCAGTTCATCGAGGCTAAAAGGATCTTGCTCACGAAGCCGAACATCCCGAAGTCGAGCATCTGCTCCTGACCGCCACCCAGTTCGCGAAGCTGCGAATGCTCACGCGGCCCAGAGTAAATGGTGAACTTGCGCTCTAATTCCTTGCCAGGCTCCAGCACCGAGGCGGCAAACCGAATGCCTCCGTCAATCGCTAGAGGTGCCAACCCATCACCAGTGCGTCCGCCCTCGGTCCACTCCTTGAGCGGCACCTGAAAGCGCTTCGCCAGCGCCTCGGTGGCGGGGTCGCCGATGGGCGTCACGATCGTGCAATAGTACTGGTTGGTGACCCCACCCCATTGGACTTGGCCTGGCTCGTTGTAAAGGGGACGGGGGACCTTGTTAAAGCCCAAGAAACCACCGCCGGCGAACCAGTTAACATCCGTGTACTTGGTCGAACCTGCGCTCATCCGGTTGAATCCGGTGTACAGAGGCTGGTCCTTGATGTGCAAGGCCACGGCCGAGCCAGTCCGCACCGCATACGAGGGCACAGTGACAGGCACGGCACTGTTGTTGGCAAAACGCACGGTGAGCTCTAGTTCGAAGTTCTCCAACCCGCCCTTGCCCTCCGTCACACTGGGAATGCTAAAGCGCTTTTGCACCTCCAGCTGACGACTGTCGGTCCGTCGAAACGTTACCGCCTTGTGATCAGGCGCAGCCTCCACTTCATAAGAATCCAGCACAGTCGCCTCAAATCCTTCAGTAAGCGCTCCGATTGGAATTCCGCCAAATTCATTCAAAATCAAAGGTTGCCCACTCTCCCCCCTGTGATTGAGAAGTTCGACGCGTGCGACGCCTCCACCGAAGTTTGTGAGAGTCCATTTAGCGGCCTCGCTCTGCAAATCATGGACGACTTTAGCCACGACAGGCGCGCTTGCGGGCGAAGCCGTCTGTTCAGTCGCTGTCGCCACGGGGGCAGAGGCGATTGCGGTGGAGGTCGGAGCGCCCGCTTCAGCAGGCTTTGAGGCTGCCTCAGCAGCAGCCACTGCGGCAGCCTGTTCTTGGGCAATCCGCGTGCGCTCCATCTCCTTTGAGTAAAAAATCTGCCACACCACCAACACGACGATGGCCAGAGTCACTCCAACTTTTGAGGTTCGATCCATAAGTAAAATTTAATTTCAGACAAATTGTGCAGTCGTAAATCCAGGCAGAGCCTACCTCGCCACTCGCGGCACGGGATCGCTCCCCGAACCGCCCCAAGGATTGCAGCGAGCGAGTCGCCGCATCCCCAACCACAGACCACGAGCGGTGCCGTGAGTTTCAACCGCCTCCAAGCAATACCGTGAGCAACTCGGCTCAAAACGGCATCCACAACCCGGCCCCCCGATAAAATGGAGCACGGGCGAAACCACTAGCTGGTAGCCGCGTATTGCAATGCGCACCAGAGACTTCATGCGAGGAGCACCCCCGCTCGCTTCGCCAATTTCCGCCATTCCGCCTCCAATTCGGCGAAACTAGCTTGTGCCGCCCTGAACCGAGCGACAGTCACACACCACACTCCACCGCAGACGCTACCGCGCTGGTTGCGGTGGAGATGCCTAATCCGGCGGCGTACAAGATTTCGCACGACCGCGCCTCCAACTTTTCGAGAAGTAATCACCCCGAACCGCACCTCTCGCGAGAGAGGCTCAGAGTCTTCGGAGGCAACCTTACCGACTGACCTCCAAATGCCCAATACCAGCCATTTGCCCACAAAGGACACGCCCTCCTCTCGCACCCGGCGAAATTCTCCGGAGCGCTTCAACCGCACAAGCTTGCGAGAGGGGCGTTCCATTCAGCCGGGGTGCGAAAGGCACAGTAAGGCGGGGCAATAACCGGGCAAGACCGCGTTTAGGCGGCCTTGTGAGCTGCTGCGCGGGTCGCCTTCAAAGCCAAGCGCTGTGCAGCGCGACGCTGCTTGCGATGCAGCAGAGCCTTCGCAGCTGCATTGTGCTGGTCGGTCTGACGTTCGAAGTGGATCTCCACGCCCTTGGGCAACAAGCGCTTGCGACCGCGCTGACGACGGCGCGACAGAATTGCGCGGCCATTCTTTGTCTTCATGCGGGTGCGGAATCCAAACTGCTGCTTCCGAGTGCGCTTAGAGGGCTGGTACGTACGTTTCATAACTCAAATTGATCAATGTCTGCAAAGTGGCCTGAGAAAAAGGGAGGGCAACCCTAGATCAATCACTTTCCTTGTCAACGCCACATCGTCTTAAACTAATCGCAAGTTTATCACACGCCCCGCCCGCTTCGAACCAGACCTTAAGGCGCAATTCCATCCTTCACACAACGGAAACCTAAGTCGGAGAAGCTACTGCCAGGCGAAATCCGGCGGCGAGCGCTAGGCCGATACCCCTTATCTGTCGTATCGCTGGACAAAAATGAACCGCCGCGCGCCACTTTCTTTGGGTGCCCCGGTGCCTCGGGATCCAAAGAGTCCTCGGGCCCTGGCGGATTTTCATGGCGACTGTGCGCGTAATAATCCGCTCGGTACCAATCGGCCACCCACTCCCAAGCATTACCCGAAATGTCATGCACTCCATAGCCGTTCGGTGGAAATGAACCCACCGGAGCTGTCCCCTTAAACCCATCTTGCGCAAGGTTTTCTCCAGGAAAATTTCCCTGCCAGACATTCATCATCCAAAGCCCTTTTGGAAAACGCTCGCGCCCCCAGGGGTAAGGATTTTGTTCCAACCCACCACGTGCCGCGTACTCCCACTCTGCCTCGGTGGGGAGTCTTTTCCCCGCCCACTCGGCGTAAGCCGCAGCGTCGTACCACGACACATGAACCACCGGATGCGTTGCGCGCCCTTTCAAATCCGATTCCGGCCCCTCGGGATGACGCCAGTTGGCTCCCTCCACGAAACTCCACCATTGAGCCGAGTCCGTGAAGTTGGTGAGCTGCGACGGCGCAAAAAAAACGAGGCTTCCGGGAACTCGTTTTTCTGGGGCGAGCTCGGGATAAAGGCTGGGGTCTGGCGCTTTCTCGGCAGTTGTGATGTAGGAGGTGGCATCAACGAATTTGGCGAATTGTTCGTTTGTCACTTCAAAGCGCTCAAGCCAGAAGCCGCGTATTTTGGCGTCGTGCAAAGGCCTCTCGTCCAACTGTCCATCGTTGGAACCCATCGTGAACTTTCCAGAGGGAATCCAAGCCATGTCCACACCGAGAGGGCTGCTCAGCGCTCGGCGTGTTTGTTGCTGACGCATCACCCTGCCAGCCTCCTTGGCCACCCAGATTCC
Source organism: uncultured Spartobacteria bacterium (assembly GCA_903916085.1). GTDB lineage: Bacteria > Verrucomicrobiota > Verrucomicrobiia > Chthoniobacterales > Chthoniobacteraceae > Chth-196. The sequence goes on along the minus strand of CAIWVL010000068.1, from coordinate 19,108 downwards.
ACCAAGACTCAGTCCGCTAAGTGCAATTCCGGCAAAAATGAGAGTGGATCGGGTGGCAGGATTCATCTTTGAACTGTATCACCTCACAAGAACCGCGCACCCTCTCTTCCCGCAAGCCGCAATACCAACAAAAGCCCGCTGCGTCGCCTACTCCCAGCTGCAACCCTAGTCATGTCAACGCCATCCTACAGCCTCTGGAATCGCCCTCCGTCTATCCAAGTCTCTCATTCAAGTGAGGAACTCCCCCTCCTTCATCTCGCAGGAGATTTTGGGAGTGCTCGTTTTTCACCTCAAGGGGCTCATCTCATTGATTTTACCCCAAAAAACGGCAAGCCTATGCTATTCACAAGCCGGAATAGCCATTTTGCTCCCGGCAAGGCTATCCGCGGCGGTATTCCAGTCATCTTCCCTTGGTTCGGTCCAAAAGATCCTAACCCGCTCTCACCCATGCACGGGTTCGTGCGCACCCGAATCTGGGAAGTGGACTTCATTACCGTGCCGGAAGTGGGCCCCGCGACGGTTCAATTTTCCCTGGAGTCCAACGAAGAAACGCTTCGCATCTGGCCGCATCCGTTCCGGTTGACCCTAGAGTTCAAACTCGGGAGCTCCCTGGAAATTGTCTGGAAGGTGCGTAACACAGGCCGGGGCCGTTTCCAGTTCGAACAGGCTCTGCACCCGTACTTTCCCGTTGCTGACATCCATTCTGCCTCGGTGCACGGCCTGCATGGCATTGATTACGTCGATAAGACGGATCAGATGAGCATGAAAATTGATTCCGAACCCACCATTAGATTTACAGCAGAAACCGACCGACTCTACCCCGACACGACCTCAGACTGCATCCTGGAGGACCCAACCTCGGGGAGGCGGTTGCGGATCGAAAAGAAGGGATCCTCCAGCAGCGTCGTGTGGAACCCTTGGGTGGCCAAAGCCGCCGCACTCTCCGACCTTGGCGACGAGGAGTGGCGCTCGTTTGTGTGTGTAGAACAGGTCAACGCAGGCCGCAATGCGATCACCCTGCCGGCCGGCGCGTGCCACTATTTCGAGGCGCGCTACAATTTTTTAAACAAGTAAGCGGCCCACTCCGTAGCGAAGAGGAGGGATCAATCGTCCAACGCCATGTACTCCAGAGAGGGATTGCTTAAAAGCAACATTCCCTTTGAACGGTTGGCCTCGTGACCTGTCTCAATCGACAACACCCACGGACACTCACTGTTGAAAAGTGGCACGCCAGCGAGGAAAGCCGCCATCCGTTCAAGCTTTCAACAGCAGATACCTCAAACCCAGAGACCTCAACACCAACGCAGTTCCAGATGAAAACCACCTACTCCTTCTCCCTCCGTCTGCGCCCCTTGGTCCCCGCTGCTCTGGCAGCAACGTGGACACTCGCCTCCCTGCTGCAAGTACCGCTTCTGGCAGTGGAAGTTGATACCCCCAAACAACTGGCCCCCAAATCGTTGCCGGAACTGAAGGTAGACCAGTCTCCCCTGCCCCCGGGAACCCCCACCTACGCCCCCATTGTGGAGAAGGTCGCCCCCAGCGTCGTCACCATCAATACCTCACAAACCGCGCGCAGCACCGAGGGCAACAATAACCCGCTCTCCAATCACCCGCTGTTTGATGATCCCATGTTCCGGCGCTTCTTCGGCATCCCGGACACGGAACCCTCGCCCCAGCCTCGGCAGGCGCCGGGTCAACAACCCCGCCAGCGCCAAGCGCCCCGCAGGGAACCCCGCCCCGGGAACGATCAGGAGGAGGGCGGGAACGGCCAAAACGGTCAAGCACCCCAGCCTCGGAAACGCGAACAATCCACTCCGCTGGGGTTAGGATCGGGGGTGATTGTAAGCCCTGACGGCTACATTCTGACCAATAACCATGTGTTGGAAGGCGCGGACAAAATTGAGGTGAGTTTTGGTAAGAGCGGGAAAAATTATCCTGCTCGGAAGGTCGGGGGCGATGTGCGCACCGACATCGCCGTGCTCAAAATCGAGGCCACGAACCTTCCAAGCGTCACGTTCTCCGACAGCGACCAGTTACGCGCCGGAGACATCGTCATCGCCGTGGGTAACCCGTTCGGACTCACCCGCTCGGCCACCATGGGAGTCGTCAGTGCGGTGGGGCGCAACACGCAGATGTCGCAGCTCGCAGACCTTGGAAATTTCATCCAGACCGATGCGGCCATCAACATGGGCAACTCCGGTGGCGCGCTTGTCGACTATCAGGGGCGACTGGTAGGGATCAACACAGCCATTTTCAGCCGTTCCGGAGGCAACCAAGGGATCGGCTTCTCGGTTCCCGCAAACATGGCGCGTACCGTGATGGAGAGCCTGATCAAACACGGTCGCGTGCTGCGCGGCTTTCTGGGGGTCGGGTTACAGGATTTAGATGAGGCCTTGCAAAAGGAATTCAATGCGGAGCCTGGCACTGGAGCGCTGATTACTGAGGTGCAGCCCGGCACGCCTGCCCAAAAAGCGGGGCTTCGCGAGTACGATGTCGTCTCGGCGGTGAACGGAAAGAAAGTGGAAGGTGTTCAGGATTTGCGCCTGACGGTGGCGAGTATGCAGCCGGGGGCAAAAGTCACCTTGCAATTAATTCGCGAAAAGAAACCGTTAGAAATCAGCGTGCAACTTGGTGAAAAGCAAGAAAAGAGCGAGGTCGCAACGGCAGCTCCCGAAGCCGATCCAGATGTGCTTGATGGCGTGACTGTCGCAGATTTGGAAGACGCGAGCCGCCAAGAGTTTAAGATTCCTCCTGCGATCAAGGGCGCACTTGTCACGGCGGTCGAGCCTGATTCGATTGCGGCGGCGGCTGGGATTCGGCCTGGGGATGTAATTCAGGAAGTAAAACGGCGCCCGATCACGACTGCGGATGAGGCGGTAAAACTGAGCGAGGAGCTCAAAAAAGAGAAGCAGGTGCTGCTGCGTGTGTATACCCGTGGTGGCAGTCGCCTGGTGGTTTTGGAAAGTAAACCTTAACCTTCGATTGGCTTACAAATTTAGGTTTCGGGAGGGCGAATCGCTTCAATTCTAAGGTGTTAGAAAATGCAGCGTTCGCCCTCTTCCCCCCTTGCGCCTACACAAGATGGCAGCGCGTAACAGTGTGGGGATTGGCCATTTACCATCTCCTAACGCGGTTGTAACCGGGTGGAGACGGCATGGCTGAGGCTCTCTAGGGTTCTGCCACAAGAGACACTGAGACCGTCGTCGTTGGCATCGAACAGAGCGACCCAAAAGAAGGTCATCCCAGCCAAAACTAATACCCAAATAAAAACACGAAGAAGCACGGCGAGCACTTCGTTGGGATTATCCGAGGTGCGGCCGTGCCTACAATCTAAAACAGTGAAGCAACTGGGGTGGGCGAAATGACTGCACCGCCGACCCGTTCCCGAGCCGTGGCTCACGGCAGTACGATCGCTTCTGAAAACGGCATCGGCGTTTCTGTGAGGGTGTGGTCGCTCTTTGGAACGCTTGCAACCGTTGCAGCCTCGGGGGTCTTCGCGCGCGCATTTGGCACCACAAGCACAGGAAGGTGCGAATGACGGATCACGCCATCGGCCACACTACCGACGAGAAGATCATACATGGCTCCGTGTCCATGCGACCCAACGATAATAAGGCCAGCCTCCCACTTTTTTGCCCGTTCCAAAATGGAATCCACAACGGGCCCCCATTGATGCTCTCCCTCGACTTGAAGCCCGCGTTGTTCAAGAAACTCACGAGCCACATTCAGTCGGGCGTCTACGAGTTTTTGAAGTTCTTCGTCAGCACTAGCGTACGCTTGGGGAGCGGCCAGCCCGGCGTAGTCTAGCTGTGGTTCGGTGACATTGAGAACCACCACGATCCGAGCGCGAAGGCGCGCTGATACCTCGGCCGCAACTTCGTACACTTGCTGGCTGATTTCAGAAAAATCTACCGCGACCAAGATGACATCCAGATTCATAAGTCCTCGCTTTTCCAGGGTTGATGTTAGCGCCTCAGGGTCTGCTCAAACGTTCATGTGCACGACAACGCGCTCTGGCGCTCTCGCGCCTTCTCTTGCATCGTTACCCGAGTAATGTCGGATTTATTCCCAGCCTCAAACATTCCAAATAGCCTGCGGGAGTCAGCATCTACGCCGCTAGCTGAGCGAATGCGTCCCATCGCACTGGAGGAATACTCAGGCCAAGAACACTTGCTGGCGCCGGGGAAACTTCTGAGACGAGCCATTGAGGCCGGGCGCCTGAGCTCTGTACTTTTGTACGGACCGCCGGGCACCGGCAAAACGACGCTTGCTCGAATCATTGCCAAAACTACGCATGCTGCATTTGAAGCCTTCAGTGGCGTCGAAAACTCGGTGGCGGATCTTCGAAAAGCACTCCAAAGGGCAGCAGACCGACGCACGGTCAGCGGCACTCGGACGATCCTTTTTATTGACGAAATTCATCGTCTCAACAAGGCCCAGCAGGACGTTTTGCTCCCGGCACTGGAAGATGGCACCGTCCAATTCATAGGTGCCACGACGCACAATCCCTACTTCGCACTCACCTCGGCGCTCGTTTCGCGCTCTCAGGTATTTCAACTCGAACCGCTGACTCCCGCCCATTTGATCACGCTTCAGGAGAGAGCCCTACTTAATGCGGAGCGCGGTCTAGGCAAAATGCTGATCGAGGCGACGCCCGAGGCCCTCACTCATTTCGCGCTGCACTCCGAAGGAGACGCCCGCAAATGCCTGAACGCACTCGAGCTCGCAGCTCTGACCACTGAAAGGGGCCCAAACGGCATTGTGCGCATCGGAATTCTCGAGGCTGAGGACAGTATTCAGCGCAAGGCGGTCGTGTACGACCGGGATGGCGATCAGCATTACGATACGATCTCCGCTTTGATCAAAAGCATCCGTGGAGGAGATCCCGACGCAGCGCTGTATTGGCTGGCCCGCATGCTTGTTGCCGGCGAGGAGATTCGTTTCATAGCGAGGCGACTCGTGATTCTGGCAAGTGAGGATGTGGGCATGGCTGATCCGCAAGCGCTGCCGCTTGCCGTGGCGGCGATGCAGGCTGTGGAGTTTGTGGGACTACCCGAGGCTCAGATTCCCTTGGCACACGCCACGGTTTATCTCGCAACTGCACCAAAGAGCAACCGGTCGTATTCGGCCATACAGGCGGCACGCCAGGACGTGGAACAGGGTCGTTCACTGGCCGTTCCGAGGGCGCTACGAGATACACACTACGCTGGGGCCAAAGACCTCGGGCACACGGGTTATCTTTACCCACACGACTTCGAGGGCGGCTATGTTCCGCAAGCATACCTTGAGGAGGGACGACGTTATTATCATCCCACTGAAAATGGCGCAGAACGGCGCGTTAAAGAACGCCTTGAGTACTGGCGGGGTTTGTGGGACGCGGCTCAAGCAGAGTCGCTAGCCAAAGGCAGCCCCACAAAATAGAAGGTTTTTCACCGCACCACTCGGGGCCCACTCACAGACAGCAGGAACAGAGGACACAGAGGGCTGAGGGTTCTGGATTTTAGCGATCCGTAAAACTTCTGTGTAACGCCGATTAGGTGCTCCAGTGCAACTCGGCGACCACTTCGACATCTGCCGTTTGAGGGAACATGTCCACGGGGACGACTTTTTCCAAACTGTATCCGCCGCGTACGAGCACGCCCAAATCACGCGCCTGAGTTGCTGGGTCGCAAGAAACATACACCAAGCGTTTTACAGGCAAGGCGACCAGCAAATCGGTCACGCAGGCCGCGACCCCAGCAGCAGGAGGATCGAGTAAGAGTAACGTTTTCTGGCGATTCACGTCCCCTAGGACAGCGCCCAAATGAGTAGCCACATCACCACAAATGTAATGCTCGTTCGCACCCGCCTGCCGTCGCGCCGCAGCCACGGCGCCTTCATGACTCTCAATCCCTACCACACGCTCAAACTGCGCACTCAAGCGGTGCCCGAAAAAACCCGCGCCGCTGTAGGCATCCACCAAAGTTTCCAAACCATCACCTGCCATGGACTCCACCAGGCGCACGAGTTCACTGGCCGCACCGAAATTGGTTTGTTCAAAAAAGCGTCCCCCGTCCCCCGCAGACAAGGTGGTCTCTGGAGCCGCACGACGAGACTGACGTAGCGAAGCAAGCTTCGCATTGACCTCAGGTTGAGCAATAGCGCACTCGACAACATCCACAACCCGATGGCTGTGTTTGGCAAAAAAACCAACTTTTCCGTCCCGCGAGTGAACGCGGATGCGGTTGCGAAAAGCCCATTCCTTCGGGGAGGGCAGAGTTGGTAGGACGCGCGGCTCAGAAATCCGAGCCACGCGCTGTAAAAGCTCGCGTACCTGCTCTGTTTTCCAGGCAAGCTGGACGGAGTAATCGACATGTTGATAGGCACATCCGCCACACTTTGCAAAGTAAACGCACTTGGGTGGAATCCTTTCGGGCGCGGGCTTTACAATAGAAAGAAGAACCGCCTCAGCGAAACGCTTCTGGTCCCGCACCACTCTTACAGACACGCGCTCGCCGGGGATTGTGAAGGGAACGAACACAACCTTTCCTTCGAGCCGTCCGACGCCCGCACCGCCATAGGAGATTCGCTCAATTTCGAGTTCGAAGGTTGCTCCGAGAAGAACCGTTGAACTTGGCTCGCTGGGAGAGGCTGTGGGAGCAGTGTTCATAAACAGCCTCCTTGCAGTCCAAGGCCCAGCACGCGGAGATTAGGCGCACTCAAGCGAGATAACATCAGGGCGCCAGTGAACTGGGGCATTAGGACATTAGAGCATCAGGGCATTCTAGTCGAGCCAGACTGGATGCGACAATAATCGTAACGAGAATCAAATCCAAGCTCCGGAGGAAACTCTTCGTATCCGCGCTGCACCCATGGAATAGGTTGACGAAGCAAAGGCTCGAAAGAGCCATTGGCGAGAGGAAAGGGAAAAGTGACGGTCTCGTAAAAGCCGACGCCTAGGCGCACAAAAGAGCGAATGACACCCCGAACCGCGCCGTACACCATTGCAGATGAACCATCGACATCAGTGACTTGTTCCAAGGAAGTCGTGACCTCAGTCAGAGCCCCTAGGGGATTGAGGTTAGAAAGGCCTCGCCCAAGCTTGTGCACTGGGCCGTGCTTCATCATGGGTGGATCCTGAATGTCGCCACGACACTGTTGGCCGTCTTGCAGAACCAAGGAACCACTCAGCACAGCAAGCAGCAGTATAGACTTGGGGGGTCGCATGTCTTTCAAAGTACCCGCCCCAATCGTAGCTGGCAAATGCCAAAGCTACGAAAGTTAGAGCATTTTCATCCTTTTGCGCTACACTGCCGCTTTCGAGAGGTCCCCTGCCCCCAGGCCTCTCCTTCAAAGCCCAACGCGTCCGCCCGGCAAACATGGCCGCCTCCGCCACCCTGCTCGAAACCTTCGCCGCCACTCCCGTTTTCCACAACGCCCTGCGCAAACGCGCCGGACGCAAAGGAAAAACGGCCCCAGTGTCTTTTGAACACGTCGTGAGCGACGCTCAGCCCCTTGTGGCAAGCTTGATCGCCCTAGCTCATTCCGGACGCACCTGGCTGATTTGCGCTGATACCCGCGCCCAAGAACGTGTTTTTCCCGTTCTGCAACAGTGGATTCCGGACGCCTTCTTCTTTCCTGACGCTCCGCTCTCGCCCATGGAAGGCGCGCTCCCTGACCCGGAAACCGGTGCAGAGCGACTTTCCATTCTCGAACAGTTACGCGCCCAACCTCGCCACAGTGAGTGCATTGTCCTCACCCGCGCCGCCCTGAGTTCCTCTGTTCCGAACCCCGAGGCGCTCCGGAAAACGGAACTCCGAGTTCGCACCAGTGAAACTTTGGATCGTGATGCGCTGGTGGGAAAACTGGAAAAACTTGGGTACGAAGTTGTCCCTCGGGTTGCCGAGCGGGGACACATTGCGATTCGCGGTGGGATCATTGATTTATTTGGCTTCCAGCATGTGCGTCCTGTGCGCATTGAGCTGTTCGGCGATGAAGTGGACTCCATTCGCGCTTTTGATTTGGACGCACAGACCTCTGTGGAACCGCTTCAAGAGTGCGCTTTCATGGGTGCGGACGCGTCGGACACAGCACTGATGCCGCTGTGCGAGCTGATCGGCCCGGGAGATCGCATCGCGTATTGCGACGCCTACGAAACGCTGAGTGAGGCGGAGGCGGAAGCGCCGTGGGAAGCTCCCGGCGACCTGAGAGCCGAGGCGTTCTGGATTTTTAGCGCCAACGCGCCTGGGGCTGGAGTGGGTCCTGAAAACTACGGAACCGCCTGCTTTGAAACGGGCCTCGGCCCCTTTGATGCCGGTGATTTCATTGTGGACGAGCGCAAGCGCGAGTTTTTCTTCCAACAACTCGCCCAGTGGCGGAAGGAAGGCTGGAAAACGTTCCTCTTTTGTCGCAATGAAGGCGAACAGGAGCGCCTCCAGGAACTCATTCCCGCAGTCGAAGGTGCCTCCATTCATTGGGTCTCGGGCGAGATTCCCGGGGGATTTACCTGCCCCGGAGTGAAAGCGGCGGTGTTGTGCGACGCGGATTTGCTCGGCCGCTCCACGCGTCATTTACGGATGCGTCGTCGGCCCGTCATGGAGGCGTTGCATCGGGGAATGCCTGATTTTACGGAGCTCGCTGAGGGCGAACTTGTTGTCCATTTGGAACATGGCATTGGGCGGTTTGAGGGGCTTAAGGAGATCCCGAGAGAAGGCACGCCGGAACAGGTGCTGGTGCTTTCCTTCGCCAACCAGGCGCGCCTGTACGTTCCCCTAGAACAGAGCGGACTGATCAGTCGTTATGTTGGGATTGGTAAAAGGAACCCGCCTCTGAGTGAACTCGGCGATGGCAAGTGGGCCAAAGCACGCAAAAGCGCCGAACACGCCGTCTTTCAATACGCGGGACGACTTCTCGCTTTGCAGGCCGAGCGCGAAACGTGTGCGGCTTTTGCGCACCCGCCCGATAACCGCTGGGTGCAAGAGTTTGAGGATGCGTTTCCCTACAAGGAGACGCCCGACCAACTCTCAGCCGTTGCTGCCGCCAAGGCAGACATGGAATCCACCCGCCCCATGGATCGACTGATCTGCGGGGACGTGGGTTTTGGGAAGACCGAAATTGCCATTCGAACGGCCTTCAAAGCGGTGATGGGCGGCAAGCAAGTCGCGATGCTTGTGCCTACGACTGTTCTGGCGGAGCAACATTATCGCAACTTCCGTGAGCGCATGAGCGCGTTTCCCGTGCGCATTGAAATGTTATCGCGGTTCCGCACAGCGTCACAACAGAAGGAAACCATGCAGGGCCTCAAGGACGGTTCTGTGGACATCGTGATCGGCACGCACCGTATTTTATCGGGCAAATTAGAGTTCAAGGATCTTGGCTTGGTCGTCATTGACGAGGAGCAGCGCTTCGGGGTTTTGCACAAAGAAAAGCTCAAGGAACGTTTCAGACAGGTGGACCAACTCACCCTCTCGGCGACTCCCATCCCGCGCACTCTTTATCTATCACTCATGGGGGCCAAAGACATGAGCACTCTGGAAACTCCGCCCGCGAACCGGATTCCAGTCGAGACGTTTATTTGTCCCTACGACGAGCGCATCATCAGGGACGCGATCAAGCGCGAGGTGAATCGCGGTGGGCAGGTGTACTTTCTACATAACCGCATCGAATCCATCCATCGGGTTCGTGACCGGCTCCAGACGCTCCTTCCCAAGGTGCGTTTTCTGGTCGGACACGGCCAGATGGACGAGCACGAACTGGAAGATGTGATGCACAATTTTGTGTCGGGCCAGTCCGATGTGCTGATTTCCACAACGATCATTGAGAGCGGGTTAGACATTCCCAATGCCAACACGATTCTGATCGACCGGGCGGATCGCTTCGGGCTCGCTGATCTGTACCAATTGCGAGGCAGGGTCGGCCGGAGCGACCACCAAGCGTACGCGTACCTGTTGCTACCCCGCGCCATGCTGACCGTTGGCGAATCGCGCAAACGTATCAACGCCATTAAACAGTACACATCCCTTGGTGCAGGCTTCAAAATTGCGTTGCGCGACCTGGAGATCCGAGGTGCGGGCAATGTATTGGGAACGCAACAAAGCGGACACATTTGTGCGATCGGGTTTGAGTTATATTGCAGCCTGCTCAAACAAGCGATGGCCAAACACAAAGGGGAATGGAAACAGACCCCCGATCAAGCAGCAGTGCATATCGACTTTGTAGCGTCCCGTGAACCCGACTACTTGGCTGCGACTCAGGACAAAGCGCCCGCATTTCTGCCGCTGGCTTATTTAGGGGACTCACAGCCACGCATTGAGGCGTACCGAAGCCTCGCCGCAGTGCGGGATGCGGCTGGTTTGGAAGCCATCGCTGCAAACTGGCGCGACCGGTTTGGAGGCCGCTTCCCGGAAGCCGTGAACAATTTGCTGTTAGTGAGCGCGATCCGGATTGCGGCGGGTGAAAAAGGGATCACGGCGGTAGAAGTAAAAGAGCACAAAGTGATGCTACGTCGGGGAGAAGACTATGTGCTAATTGGGAATAAGTTTCCCAGATTGCAATCCTCGCTCCCGCCAACGCGGAGGCTCGAAAGCCTGAGGGCGCTCATCGGGCAGCTGTAGGGGCGCGGCGCGGCGCGCTGGGGAGGATGGGATTCGCGGGCTGGGAACGAGAGTCAAGGGGTAAGCAAAAAGCAGCACGCGCATGGCGCTCCCAATGGCTCCCCCGCAACCATGGGCTCCCCGCCCAACCCAGCCCGGCTACTCGCCGGGGAGGGCTGCGGCTTGGCTGGTGAGGGCGCTCTTCAGGAAACTCAGCACATTTTCCCACTCACCTTCTGCGAAGCCCTGGACCGCGTTCACCTGATCCAGGTCCCAACTCAGATCCAGGTTCACGGAAGTCGCCTTGTCGTAGGCGCCTGCCGCGATCTCAGGAGCGCCAAACCATGCGGCGTCGGTACCTGCTTCTACGGTTCCGTTGATCGTGAAGGAATCTGTATCGGCGTCGTGCGTCGCAATGACCGAGAACTCAGACTTCGCATTCGCGGAGGCATCCTGAACCTGAAGCTGTGAGGCGAGCCATTCTGCTGGCAACAGCTCATTTGCCCAGACCCACGCGGAGCGACCTGCGCTCACAGAGACCACCGTGTTGGAAGCGTCCCGCACTAAACTGCGCTCCAGCACCCAGTAACCGCTCTGATGCGCTGCGGTGTCGGGTGCCGAAGCATCCACGGCGTCCGCCCAATAGACCCACCAGCGAGTGAAGCTGGTGGCCGCGACGGTGCCGACGGCTCCAGTGCCGGTCGTTGTGACCGAACCGGTCGTCGTGCCCACTTTCTGAACGAGTCTGGCGGAACTCTCCACACTGAGCGTCGTGTTGTCAGAAGCCGTCACTCGCACGGTGTAGGTGGCAAAATCGCTGGCGGACGCTGCTGCGATACGCAGTTTGTCGTTTATCGCGCCCGCAATCAGGGTGCGTGCCGCGCCGGTTCCACGATACCACTGGTAAGTCAGCGGCCTATCGTATTTCACGACCACGGCGAACACTGCGGGCGAGCCTAGGGCGACGGTCTGCGAAGTGAGTCCCACGAGGAGCTCAGGAGTCCGACTCAGTTCCAGGGTGGCACTTGCCTGCACCGTGGCACCATTTGCGTTCGTGACTTCAACAGTGTACAAACCAGCATCCGTGGCGAGCACGGGGTTGATGCGCAACTGCGCGCCCGTTTCCCCCGCAAGCTGACGCCTGGTCGCGCCTGAACCGCGGAACCACTGGTAGCTCACCGAGGATGCACCCTGCACCGTGGCAACGAGGCTTGCGCCCTGCCCCACGCTGACCCGGCCTGCAGAGGCAACGGTGACGTCAAATTTGGGAGTCACCTTTACGTAAGCGGCCACGCTCAGAACAGCGCCAGCGGGGTTCGAAACTTCCACCTGATAGCTGCCTTCATCGGCAAGACGCAACGCTTGGAAGCTTAGCTGCGCCGTCGTGGTTCCAGTAACCGAAGCACTTTCAGCAATGCTCACACCATCCTTGATCCAGCGATAAGCCAGCGTTCCGCCGCCTGTTGCGCTCACGGACAATTGGGCGGCAGTATCCTGCAACCGCGTCAAGGCAACCGGCTGGGCGGTGATAGCCACCTTCGTCACAACAACCATCCGCTTCCAAGGACTCGTCTGTGTCGCGGCGGTTGTGGAAACTTCCACTTGGTACTCAGCGTCGTCGCTCAACTGAACCGACTCGAACACGAGCGCCGCCGAACTTGCGCCGGACACTCCTGGCAGACCGGCGAGAGAGGTGCGCGCACCGTTGTTCACCCGACGATACCACTGGTAAGTGACTGTGCTTGCGCTGGTCACCTTTGCTTCCAGACGGGCACCGTCGCCCGGATTCACCGAATCAGGAATGCTCACTGCATCCAAATGAGGTTCGACGATCAGAGTCTGCGGCGTGCTGTAAACGAAGTTGGCGTCGTTGGAGATGAATACATCGTAAACACCTGCGGAATCATTCGTTGTAAGCGGCAGCGTGTAGCTGGAGAGCGTGGCTCCAGGAATAGCGATGCCGTTCTTGCGCCACTGATAGGCCAACGTGCCACTCCCATGGGCTGTCACCGAAAGAGAAGCCACAGAAATGCCGGGCAACGCCACACCGTTAGAAAGTCCGGTGAAGGCGGGTTGCACGTCAATTTTAAGGTCATCGGCTGAGGTCACAGTCAGTTTGGCGGGAAGACTTTCCACCGAGCCGATCGTATTGGTTGCGATCGCTTTGAAGTAAAAGCCATTGAGGCTGCCATCGCCCGCTGCCGCTAGACCCGACAAAGCCAGCAAACGACCGGTCGACGGGGCGCCAGTGACGGGATCGTTAAAGATCGCGTAAGGGCCTGCCAAGCTCGTGGCACGCACCCACTGGTAAGTCACGCCGTCTCCATCGGCCTCCACGCGGAAGCTGGCGGAGCTGCCCTCAGCGACGGTAATCGACTGCGGTTGAGTGCGAATGGCGGGGCGAAGGTTCACCACCACGTTCACTGGAGTGCTGGCATTTACCCCGTACACATTCCCCACGAGAAGGTCGTAACGACCGGCATTCGCCCCTGTAACCGCAGTCAGGGGCAGCTCAATCGCCGCCGGGAGACTCACCACTGAACCCGCAGCAGCCGCAATCGCGACGCCGTCCTTGCGCCACTGGTAGGTGACGGGAACAGCTCCGCCTGCGAGGACGGTCGCGCTGAGCCGGAAACTGGCGCCTTCATCCGCTACGGCAAGGCCTGCGGAAGGTGACAACACGCTGCCAGTGGCTGCGGGCAACGTATCGGCAAATTGCGGCGGGACATGAACGATCGCCCTACCAGCCGTCAGAGGTTCGGTCGGCGTTGCCCTGGTGGCACCGGCTTGCGAGAAGGCGTTGGACACGATGACCCCGTAGAAACCGTCGTCCTGCGGTCTGGCTGCCGTAATGCTGTAAGAGGACGCAGTCGCACCTGAGATCGCGACCCAGGCGCTGGCCGCGTCCCGGCGGAAGTACCACTGGAAATGAGGATCAAAGCCGGTGACGCTGACCGAGAAGGCAGTGGATTCACCGCCGACGAGGGACATGGTCTGCAACTTCTGGCCTGCGGCAAACGCAACGGCATCGTTCACGGTGACGCGAGTGGCGGCACTATCGACTCCACCGTTCACTTTGCCAAATACCTTGACTTTGTAGTAGGTGTCATCGGTTTCGGCGACGGAAGGAAGAATGAGTGTGGAGGATATCTCGTTTGTCAGAGCGACCCACAGACGCGTTCTGGGATCCTGCTTATACCACTGGTAAGGGCTCACATCGGCGAGGTCGCCGGTGGTGTGCGCTGTCAACGTCACGCTCGAACCGGGGTTGACTGCGGGCGGATTAACATCCACGCCCGTGACTGCCGCAGCCACACGCACCGTGACTGTTGCGTTGAGCGAGCTCACCGTGCCGGCGGGGTTGGAAACTTCCAGACGGTACTCACCAGCATCGGAGTCTTTCACCCCCACGATGCGGCAGGTGCTGCCCGTCGAAGAACTGCCCGTTGCACCGGGAACTGGCACCCAGGCATCCAGCGGGGTAGCACGGAAATACCACTGGAAATGAGTATCGCTTGTGACTTGCACTCCCGCACTCAGGATTGCGGTTTCGCCGGGAAGACGAATCTGGGATTGAGGCTGTGCAAGAATAACAGGCACAGGCGCAACATAAAGCGTCCAAGGAGCAGGAGGCGTCAGAGCCGTGCCGTCGGCAAGGGTGATGGCCACGGAATAGACCCCGGCATCTTCAGGCTTCAAACCACGCAAAGCGAGTGTCGAAGCATCCGCACCCTTGGCACTTGCGGGAAGGGCCAGTCCATTGGGACGCGACCACTGGTAACGCAGCCCGTCTCCGATGGCGAAGGTGCGCAAGAAGACGGTTTCGCCTTCGTTGGCCAGCAACGTTTGAGAAGCCCTTGTCTGCTCAAGCGCGGCGGCGTCCGTTGGCGTACCCGTCGGGTTGGTGAGATTGACAAACACCAGAGCGGGTGCGCTCTGCACCGTCCCAGCAGCCCCCGTGACGACGGCATAGTAATAGCCCGTGTCCGTGGACCGAGCTGAGGCAAGCTGAAGCGACGCAGTGGTGGAAAGCACCGTCGAACTTCCAGCCTTGTACCACGCATAAGTCAGCGTGGAATCGGCCACTGCCATTTCCACGCTCAGACTCACTGCCTGTCCTTCGCGCACAGTACGAGCCAGAGGCTGCGTTCGGATTTCTGGACCGGCGGAGGCCGCCGTCAGAGCGAATCCGTCCACAACCACAGGCGAGTTGCCGCCATCGCTGAGGGGGCCACTGACAGTGACCTTGTAAGAAGCAAAATCCGCCGCCTGCGCGCTCGCGATGGTAAGCGTGTCCGCCGAGGTGCCGACCCGGGTTTCCACACCGTCCACCACACGAACCCAGCGGTACTGGAGCGGCCCCGTTCCAACGGCCACAATGCGGAACGAAGCCGCTCTGCCCGTCGCCACGGCTTGACTCACCGGCACAGCCAATACGCTGATGGGCTCTATGACCTGGACGCTAATCTTACGACTCACGGTGCGGGCAATTTCCACAGCACCCGACGCGTCTACAAAGTTGCGAACCACACAGTCGTACAGTCCGGAGTCGAGGACGCTGAGATTCGTACCGGTCAGCGTCGGTGAAGTGCTGCCGGTCAGGTCAACACCGTTGCGGCGCCATTGGTACTTGAGAACTCCATCGCCGGTGGCCCGAACCGTCAGACTGAGATTGGATCTCTGCAACAATTTCACGTCATCCGGCTCGGAAACGATCGTTGCAGGAATGCTTACACGCAGTTCAGCGGCGCTGGAGAGCACACCATCAACATCCACCAAATTGGTCACGCGCACCTGATAGAGACCTGCATCGGAGGCAGAAACGCTCCCCAACCGGAGGGCTGCCGAGGTGCCGCCGGGAATCGCCGCCCCGTTGCGTAGCCACTGATAAGTGAGCGGACCCGTGCCTGTGGCATCCACGCGGAATTCCACGGCTGCGCCGGGTGTGACGGATTGGGAGGAAGGCTGGCGGACGATGGCCACAGGCCTGTTCACGATCACGCGCGAGAGATTGGAGCTAACACGTCCGGTGGGGCCGGTGACGATGACCATGTAGACGGCGTCATCTGTCACTTGGGCGCTGTCGAGATGGAAGCTTGCGGCGGTCTGTCCGGCGATGACTTGGGCGGCGCGACCCGTGCCGCGCACCCATTGGTAGGTCATGCCCGAGGCCCAGTTCACACCCACGGTCAAGGTAATCGGCTGGCCTGGGTTGACCGTCAATTTCACCGCCGGCTGCGTGAGGATCCGCAAAGGATCACGCACCGCGAGTTGGACAGCCCGGCTCGTGGCGCGTTCAGCACCGGCCGTAACAACCACATCGTAGGTACCCGCGTGTTTGGGCAACACCGACGCCACTTCAAAGCGAGGTGCCGTCGCACCGTAGATGTTCACACCATTAAAACGCCACTGGTACTTGAGGGTGCCTTCACCCGTCGCGTTTGCGGTCAGCACAAAGTGCCCGCGCTGATCCAGAGTCACCGTGGAATCCGCAGGTGTCAGCGTGATGCGAATCGGCAGGACCACATTCAACACAACCGGCACCACACGCGTTCCATTCACGTCTGTGGCGGAGAGTTCGTACGTTCCAGCATCGAGTTCCTTGATGGAATCAATGGTCAAAACACCGGTTGTCGTGCCGAACCCGTAGCCAGCTCCGGACACTGTCAGCCGCGAACCATCGGGCTGCACCTTGGTCCAGCCGAAAGTCACCGTCCCCTCTCCCTTCACGACAGGAGCAATGACCATCCGCTGCCCGACCCGCGCAGATTGCGGCAGAATCGCGCTCACTACGGGCGGCGCCTTAATCTCTAAAAGCGTGCCTTTGGAGACAATACGTCCCTTCTCCGCCCCGTCCACCAGAGCTTTGATGACCAGATCATAAATCCCGCCATCGGCCTCCGCGACATGCGCAATCGAGAACGTCGCTGAATTCGCGCCGGCAATCGACGTACCGTTTTTGCGCCACTGAAAGAAGAGTTGATAATCTTCACTAGGCTCAATGACCTGCGATAGTGTGAAGGATTGCCCCACGGAAAGGGTCTGCACGTCGGAGCTATCGGAGACATCAGCCGCCGCTGCGCCTAGCGCCAGGGGACGGATCACCTTCAAGGCTGCGCTTGTGCTAAGCGCCGAGCCAGAGAGGTTGCCGTATTGATTTGTTACAGCAACTGAGTAGCTGCCTCCAGAGAGCGCCCGAGTGACGCCTTCGATCGTATAAGAGTCGGAAGTCGCGCCTGGGATCGCCGTGCCATTAAGCAGCCACTGGTAACTCAGGGGTTCGGTGCCTCGCACCACCACGCGGAAGCGGGCGGCGTCGCCTGGATTGACCGCCTGACGTACAGGCTGCGAAGTGATGATGGGAGGCGACAAGACGGTGAGCGCCACCGGAATGCTCGCTAGCGTACTGGCGGCTCCGGTGATCACGACGTCGTACGAACCCGCAGAGCCAATGTCCGTCGCCGTTCCTGCGTCTACAGAGGCGATGCGAAGTGAGGGGGTGTTGGTGCCCGCAAGACCCAAGACGTCCCGCAATTCCACGCCGTCCTTACGCCACTGGTAGGTCAGTGCAGTCAGACCGTCCTTCGGCGTGCCGGTCGCAACTACGGTGAAGGTTGCGGCTTCACCGAGCATTTTCACTAGGGCCGTGGGCGCACTCGTGATCGCCACAGGGACAGGCACGCTCACGGCTGCGGCGGTGCTTAATTCGCGCCCGGCAATGTTAGAAACAAACACCTCATAAGAGCCGCTCTGTTCCGCCGTCGCAGAAGTCACCGCATACGAGGGAGAGGTGGCACCGGCGATGTCGACGCCATTCTTACGCCACTGATAGGCAATCGGTTCAGTACCCGTCGCTTTGACGAGCAGCGTAAAGGGATTGCCCGCAATGATCGAGGTCTTGAGCGGCTGCTGGGCAATGCTCACCGGAACATTCACCTGGAGTGCCACGGCATCACTCAAAGACGTCCCAAGCGAATGATTCACCTGCACATCATAAATCCCATCACGCGCTGCTTTGTCATCCGCAGCTGAGGCATTAAGGGCGGAAGTCACCCGCAACGTGGACGCCGTCTCACCGCTAATCGGCACGCCGTTCTTGCGCCACTGATAGGACAAATCAACGCCCCGCGCCGTGACACTGAACACGGCTACGTCGCCTGGATTAACGATCTGCGGCCGGGGTTGACCGCCGGAAACGATCACGTCGAGTTCACGCACGGCCACTGCGGCTTCGCTGCTGTAGAGACTGTTGCGTGCATTACTCACCTGCACCCGGTAATTACCCGAGTCACTTGCCCGTAACTGGCTCAGCGTCAACTGGGCTGAGGTCGCGCCAGTAACTGCCGTCCAGCGGCCACTCCGGAACCGTTCCCACTGAAATTCCAAAGTGCCTGTACCCGTTGCCGTGGTACTAAGCGTGACTGAAGAACCTGCCGTTGCCGAAGCGTCCACAGGTTGGGTGGCAATACCGGCAGGCACCATCAGACGCACTGCCACTTCGGGGCTGCGTACCGTTCCAAGGCTAACCGTTCCAGCGGTCGCCGTGACCCCTACGGAGTAGCTGGCGGAAACATCCGTCGCAACGACCGACAAGGAGGCCGAAGTACCGCCGTTCACAGCCGTGCCATTGAGATACCACTGGTACTGCAAGTCGCCATCGGCTGCGGCCACGACATTCAACTGGGCGTTGCCAGTTGAGCCGCCGTTGACGGTGGGAACCACATCGGTCTGCGCGACGGGCGGCACGGTGATCCGGGTCGGCGCCAACACTGTGAGCGCAGCCGTTTGGCTGGAAATTGCAATCCCGCCACTGGTGACCACTGCATCGTACTGACCCGCATCGGTCACGGCAGCCGTCCTCAAATTGTAGGTAGCGGAGGTTGCTCCAGGGATTGCGACACCGTTGCGGCGCCACTGGTAGCGGAGCGAGTTGCCCGTCGCCCGAACTTCAAGTGCGGCTGGATTGCCGGCAACAACTGTGAGGTCGTTCGGATAACCGGGAGTCAGAACAACGCTATCATTGAGAACCACGGTTGCCGCATTACTCGTTGCCGCCCGACCCACCGGATTGTTCACAACCACGTCGTAGTCGCCTTCGGAATCACTCGTGAGACTCGGAATGACGTACTGCGCCGAAGTTGCGCCTGCGATTTCGATCCCGTCCTTGCGCCACTGATAAGTCAGCGGCTCCATCCCCGCCGCCACAACGAGCAGCTTGATGGCCGTACCGGAATTGGCAGTGCGCCCCACGGGATGCTGCGTAATGGAGGCAGGCACACGCACGATAAAGCCAGTCACATCTGTGATTGCACTCATCACTGAATTAACAGCATTGCTCACACGCACCGTGTATTTCCCTGTGGATGAAGCAACTGCGGTAAAGGGATAAGATGCGGACGTTGCGCCTGCAATCGCCACTCCATCTTTAAACCACTGGTACTGTAAGGGCGCAGTACCAACGGCGGTGACACGCATCGTTACCAATTCATTCAAATCTAAAATCCCGCCCTGAGGCGTCACCGCAAGGTCCGATACAG
>CAIWVL010000067.1 GCA_903916085.1 uncultured Spartobacteria bacterium | reverse complement strand
GTAAGAAAAGACTCAAAAAAGCCCAAGGTTATAATTTCACGGATAGGATGATTACGCAGTTCATTAGTCTGTGACCTCTACAGTACGTACTGGTACTCTGTACTGTAGGTCATTCCCATGTTTCCCTTATGTTGCACACGTATCCTGCCGTTCTGTGTATGTTGAACTTCAACATACTCTTTTTGCTCCTTCTGACATGTTTCCTGTATAACTTAACAAGTCATCAGTTCTCATAGCCTTATACTTGATAAGGCCACAATACCGGTATTTGTCCTAGTTAAGTGAGCACTGCAGTCTCAAAGGCCCTCAAGATGAGCAAGAACAATTCCAGTAGCAGTAACAACAGCAGTTCCAAGAAGACGAGCAGTACAACACCATCGAATCCACCGGTGTTGGACGAAGTGGTGACAAGACAACCTCTAACAGAGGCGGCAGCAGTTCTGGTCAAGCTAGCACCTCCACTCCGACTTCGGCAGTCGGAGTCTCTCCAACATCGATCTCTGGCCAGGAGCCTGGGATGATTGTTACCAAGGCGCAGCTGGATAAAGCAAAGGCGTCAATGAGGAAGTCAGTAGACGCGACTCGTGCTCAGCTCAGAGCACCGCCAGAACAGACCGCCGAAGACTCCATATCCGAGGGGTCATTCGGCGAAGTGGACGAGATAGTATCCCAAGCTGAATTCTCAGAAGACGATGATTGGCGGCCATTGGCGGGGTGGTTCGCCGTGAAACCTCGCCAGGCAACGCTACCCACCTTGGGCTTCGCGGCACTTCGCGATAAATCAACTCGATGGGACAGGGGCTACCATATGTTCAAGCCCAAGCCATTTGTCGACTGGATGTTGGCGCATCGTGTGTTCAGGGCGCCTGACATTCCAGACGACCACATAGAGATGCGAGACGACGAGCTGTTTCGCATGTTCCCGGATATCGGGAGTCAATGGGCTTTCGACGCAATTGAGCATGCCTCCATGTGGGACGCTTTCACAGCTCAAAGAGCAGAGGCGTGCGGTCTCGAGGAAGTCGCCGCCGGTCGCAAGAAGAATGGCGAGCCAGTCGGCGAGATTCGCCAATTGTGGTTGTGGGGGAATGAGAGTCATGCCCACTCCACATGGACCGACTCGCTCGACGAAAGAGACAAGCGGCTATGGAGAATTGGAGGCGCCCCGAATATGTGGACTATGTGTGATAGTCGCGTGGGCGAGTCGGTAGCCGGGTTAACAGCCCTCGAGCTGGCCAATCTTCTCGCCGGAATGCACCCGCTCGACATCAAGAAGCACGGATACACGCTGACAAGGCTCCTTACGACGCTGCGATACTTAGAGCGCAAAGCCGAAGGCATGTTCGCGTTTATGCAGGATATGCAGGCGCAGATCATGGCTGCGGGCACCAGTCGCGCAGCTCGAGCTCGCATAGAGGGGGAGATAAAGGCGACCTTCGAGGAGGATTTGCGCATTGCGCGTGCGGAAATCGAAGACCTCAGGAGCCTCGTCTCCACAAAAGATGGTCAACTCAGCGAGGCTCGCTTAGCCCATGATGAGTTAGAAGACGACATGAACGATGTCGAAGGAAGGCTGCGGGAGCAGACTGAAGTCCTCCTTGGTTTGCGTACAAAGCTCGCCGATGCAACCGAGACTGTCCAGGCCACAGCCCGTCTCCGCAAGCAGGCACATGACCTGGAGATAGACGTGGCCACCCTGCGAGAACAGCTGACGCTGGCATCGGAGGGTGTTCGAAGCGCGGAAAAAGAGCTCGAGAACGAACGTGCGGCGGCCAAATCGCAGACCGAGCGGCACGATGTCGAGATGAGCCGGTTGGCCACCCGATGCGATCGGTTACAGGGCGAGCTTGGCGCCACCAAAGAGGATTTCGAGGTCGCACGGAATCAAGCGCAAGAGATGGAGCGTCGCCTGTCCGAATGCCAAGAAAGACTGGCGAGTGAGTCGGACGAACTAGCTAAAGTCCGCCGAGAGTTAGCCTCCACCCGCAGCAGTCTTGAGTTGGTCTCCGGAGTTGATAGGAGTGTTAATCGCCTCCACATCGACAACGACTCCTCGATAGTCACATCGGCACCAGGTCGAGCAGCAAGAATGCCTCAGACTCCGGCCCCTAACACGGGTGACAGTGGAGCTCTGCTCGCCATGTACGCGAATGGTGAGGGAGATTCACCGTCAAGACATGGTTCGAGTTCCAGTGCACTCACTCCTGGCAGATTAGGCCACGATATCGCAGGAGGTGCTACACAGGCACCAGCGTTCCTTCACGAACAGCATTACGGCGTCGAGCCGGTGCGTCTCGACGGCATCGGTTTCTCCCGAACAGAAGCAATGAAGTTCGTGCGCTATTTGGAGACACTTGCGGCCCTCTCGTTATACAATGTGCGAGTGTGGTCCAGTAACGTCGATCAAAAAGCTTTCCGCACCCTGTCGAACAGAGTATTAGAGACACAGATCGCTCAGGCACACCCGGCGCGTCCGTGGTTCGAGAAATGGACACTCGACATTATCATTGCCGCACTGAAGGAGGTGTATGACCCTCACCGGTTCGACACAAGTGCGGAGAAGTGGCGACATTGGATTCGAACAAACAAGCCCAACTTGCATGCCGACTACAAGAATTTAGAGGGTTTCCGCTCCAAGTATCCCGACGCTCTAACCGAGGCAGCGGTGGACTTTGGAGAGCCGCCTGCGGCCCAACGTAAAGAAATCATGCGAGACCTAAAGGGGATCCTCACGGCCCCTGGGAATCTCCACCGTGATACAAGGGCGAATAATGAATTCCAACAAGCCCTCAATCGAGATTGCGAGGAAGACAGTGCATACCAGACCGAACCTAGTGTCGAAGCGCTGTCTCGCATAGCGAGCGCCCGAATCACTAGGTGGCAAGAAGAGAAGTGGGCGAGTGATCGTCGCCTCGGCCTCGACCTTGGCGGCAGTCGCAAGCAAACGAGATGGCACGATAGAGATGAGAACGACGATTCATCGTCGAAGAGAACTCGTCGCGATGAGTCCGACAACGAAGACTCACGACTTGCCAAATCAAAGAGCTCCACCCTAAGTGCTGTCACCAACAAGAAGTTTTGCGACGGCTGCGGACGTGATGGTCATTATCGTCCGGACTGCCGATATCGCGACTTTGAGGGATTCAACACGCACGGTAGATGGGAAGATTCCGAAGTTTTCAAGCAGATCAAGGCGAGATACGAGAAGGAGGGTACACCATCGTGGTTTCCTCGGCTCCCAAGGAACAAGGGACCATCGAATCCCCCTCGGAAGGAGAAACGCCCCAGCGCCGATGGCGGGAGAGCGACTTCACCTCCAGCCGAAGCACGAGATAGAGGACGATCACCACCTCCATCCGCCTCTAACAAAGGCTCCTCGTCATCCTCGTCGCATTATGGACCTGGGACGACTAACACTCGACCATCTTCCAGTCGCCACGGTAAGAGCACTCGCGGCATACGATCACGCGACATGCTCCTTGCCAACGCTGTATGCAACTGTGCTGGTGCCGACCTCGATTCGGTTTACCGCAAATGTTGTATATCAGTGGGTGATGGCCAACAACTCAATGTATATGTACTGTTCGACACTGGGGCTGACCCTTTCTCGTTCGTCAGTAGGAAGATAGCCGCGTGGATTATGGCAAGGCTCAGCCGCCATCCAAATCGCGCTGTCGGGGCAAAGAACTTGGGGACCGTGCGAAGGGGATTGTCTCTTGCGGGCACAGCGCAGACTACCCCCGTATACGGTTGTGTGGATTTTGATTTAACATTTCTTAATGAAGTTACAAATCGCCACGAAACCATTTTCTCCCTCAATGCCAAAATAATCGATAGCTGCATCGACGTAATAGTCAGCAGGCCTGTGATCAGAGAAAATCATCTCGTTCACAAAATTCCTCATTATTTCGATGAGGTACCCCGCTCTAGACCCTACCTGAGCCACTCCGACTTGCCCGTGTCGACGTCGCTGATGAACACAAATTGTATCAGCGCAATACCCTGTGCTCAATGCCCAGCATTTGCGGCTCTGGGGTATGAGACAACCTTGTGTTCGTTGGTGGCGGGGGAGACTGATCATCTCCTTGACCTGCCTGACGAGCCGCGACCCCTAGTGGCTTCGTTTGTTGACCCCCAGTCGAGTAAAGGGATGCACCTCATCGCTAAAAGTGAAGTACTGGGTACTCTCGAGGATGACGATGACATCGAGTGGAAGCCTAATCCATTCGATACTCTCCCCGATGATGTGAAACTCGAAACGCCAGACGAATTACTGGCCATGATTCAGTTCGAGGGTTCACCTGAGTTCCAGGAAAAACTGAGGGCGCTGTGTAGGGAGTTCATAGACGTTTTCTCCACATCAGTCCGGCGACGTCCCGCAAACGTTGATCCGATGGAGATAGTGGTCGATAGAGCGAAGTGGAAGAATCCCGCTCATCGCCTCCCACCTCGACGTCACTCTTCCGAAAAACAAGCTGTCATACGGACCCAAACAGAGGCGTTACTGAAGCTTGGAGTCATCGAGGAGAGTAGAGCCACAGAGTGGAGCCAAGTGCACCTCGTACCCAAACCCAACCCCAATGAATGGCGATTCACTTTGGACTTCGTCAGGTTAAATGCCTGTACCGGAGGATTGGAGGGGTGGCCTATCCCAAATATTCTCAAAGTGCTCGAACGTATCGGCACACTGAAACCCAAGATGTTCGGTCTAATCGACTTTACTGCGGGCTATCATCAAACTCCACTTCATGAGAAGTCGAGAGACCTTTCTGCCTTCATAACGGCGGATGGGCTCTATCAATGGACTCGGGTGGCTATGGGATTGAAGGGAGCTGGCCCTTATTTTCAGCGCAGTATGGCGAGTAAGGTCCTAGCAGGACTTATTTACCGTATCTGTGAGTTGTACATTGACGACGTGCTGATCCATGGAACCACCGAGTCGGAGTTTCTCATCAATCTTCGGAAAGTGTTTGAGCGCCTACGTGAACACAACGTGGCAGCCAACCCGAAGAAGACAAAGTTGGGCCTAGTCCAGGTTGAGTATGTTGGTCACCTCATCTCATCGGAAGGCACCTCCTTCACCGAGGCAAAGCGATTGAAAGTGTTGAATTTTCCACTCCCAAAAACAAAGAAGGCCCTATTGCAATTCTTGGGGCTCGGGAATTACTTCCGGGATCATGTCCCCAATATGACGGAACTATG
>CAIWVL010000066.1 GCA_903916085.1 uncultured Spartobacteria bacterium | reverse complement strand
TCCCGCCGATGTCGACGCAAAGCAGCGGGCAAGCCTAGGCTTCATCAACGCCCTTGACAGCGATTTTTTACGCGCCGCGCCCGATCCAAAAGTTGCAGCTGCCATCAAAAACTATGAAACCGCTTACCGGATGCAAACCTCGGTACCCGACCTTTGCAACATTCAGGGGGAATCCCAAGCGACACGCAAACTCTATGGGCTGGATTCTTCCGACAAATTTACGGCCGCCTACGCCCATCAAGCCCTTGTGGCTAGGCGTCTTGTAGAGAGAGGTGTGCGTTTTGTAGAACTGAGCTGCCTCTCGGTGGGCATAGGCGCTGGTGGGGCACCGAATCCGTGGGATCAACATGGCAAACTCCAAGAAGGCCACGGCCTGATGGCTCACCAAGTGGATCAACCAGTCGCTGCACTCATTAAAGACCTGAAGCAGCGAGGCCTTTTTGAGCGAACGCTCATCGTCTTTGCTGGGGAATTCGGACGAACGCCCTTCTCCCAAGGCAGCGATGGCCGCGATCACAACCCAATGGGATTTAGCGTGATGTTAGCCGGTGGGGGGCTCAAAAAAGGCTTCGCCTACGGTTCCACGGATGAACTCGGATACTATGCCGTAGAAAATCAAGCCACCATCCACGATCTTTGGGCCACTGTGCTACACCTCCTAGGATTGAATCACGAAAAACTCACCTACCGGTTTGGAGGCCGAGACTTCCGCTTGAGCGATGTCCACGGCAAGGTAATCAGCGGTGTCCTTACTTGAACTTTTTAACTCTGAAGACACCTCTAAAAACTCTAATTCCTCGGACTAAACTTCCCCTTGATCGAACGCACTCAATAAGTGACCCGCTGCGACCAAAAGACCGATCTCGAGACACATTTTCACAGCCCACCTCCAGTAATAATCGGCGGGGCAACGACCGTTTGAAAAATGAGCCAAAAATGGGACGTTTAAGAAACGACAATTTCTGGAGTCATGATCTATGGCGACAGCCAGGCCTACATTCACACCTCTAAATTGTCACCATGAGGGCAAACTTCGCCCTCGGTCTTACCTCGAAAACATCCGGACTCGGAACCGCTTATTTCTTTTTTCTGAGGGCTGATAACCTTCGGACTGAGCACCTTGAGCGATTATTCACGACTCACCCATCCCGTCCAATAAATTTGGGGGGCACTCCCATAAGCGTTTCGTCGGCTTACTTCCCGTCTACAGCACCAACAGCACCGATGCAATTAGGGCGCAACACTCTGAGATTCCGCCAACTAATTGCGTAACTGAACAAAGTCCGCCCCTCCCCCAAGCCGAGGAACAAGGGAACGGATCCAGAATCATTCCCCCCCACACAGCGCAGTTGGCGTCGATGATCCACTAGATCAAGCTTGCTTACCTCAACAATAGAAACTTCTCCGATCACGCAATTTTTGGAATTCAGCGATGTACTGGCATCTCCGACAGTCGACCGAGATGGTCGATGTGTCAGTGCCGCAGTGATCGCGCCCGATGTTTTTTGCTGTGTGCGCTCGATGCTGAAATTGAAACCGTAGGGGACGTTGTGCTATCGATTCAACGCCTACGGTAGCACGGCAACCTCGATGCCTGGCAAATGCCAAGCCAAAGGCTGAAGCCTAGACGGGAATCCCCTTGCCTCCCACCGCCCAGACACTGCATTCTTACCTTTTTCACACCACCCCATGCAGCAGCCCATCGGTATCGGTCTCGCAGGCCTTGGCAATGTTGGAGCAGGCGTTTTTAAACACCTGCAAGCTAACCGCAACCTCCTACGCGAGCGACTCGGCTTGGACCTCGAGGTCCGCCGGATCGCTGTGCGCGATACCGCGCGCCGTGCTACCGAAGGATTTCCCACTGAACTCCTCACCCCGCACTGGAAAGATCTTGTGGAAGATCCGAGTGTGCAAATCGTGGTCGAGGTCATGGGCCGCAAAGAAGACAGTCTCTCGCTCATTCTCGAATCCATTGCGCGCAAAAAGGTGGTCGTCACTGCCAACAAAGCCCTCTTGGCTGAACACGGCCGCGAAATTTTCGAGGCGGCAACCCGACATGGAGTTCCAGTTTTTTACGAGGCGGCGGTGGGCGGCGGGATCCCAATTATTAAGGCGCTGCGAGAAGCCTTGATCGGCAATCACATCGTCTCCATCCACGGTATCATCAACGGCACCTCCAACTACATCCTTACTCGGATGCAGGAAGCAGGCATGGGCTTTCCAGAAGCTTTGGCTGAAGCTCAGGCCGCTGGTTATGCAGAGCCTGACCCCTCCTTTGACGTCAATGGATGGGATGCTGCCCACAAGGCCATCATCCTCGCCTCCCTCGCCTACG